>JBOIBB010000107.1:0-27499 GCA_050739335.1 Gammaproteobacteria bacterium | reverse complement strand
GCCTTTGCAGCCGTAATGGGCTATAAATGGGCAAAGAATCCAGCAAAGGAATGATGCGTGACCGCCCCCGTCTCAGTCATCGAACTGACCAAACGCTTCGGCGAGCAGATCGAAGCCTATAAATCCGGCAAATACAACGAGGTGGACCCCATTGTTTGGACAGTGATTTGCCGTGCATAAGTGAATGTCAGCTCCGGGTTAAGCTACCGCGGCGAGCGGCAACGTTGAATAGTACAGATCATCGGGTGTACGCCGATCGAGCGCTTGGTGGCGCCTTTTACAATTGTAGAATGCGAAGTAGCGCGCCAGTCCGGCGCGAGCCTCGGCCAGCGAGCCATAGGCCTTGAGATAGATATCTTCGTACTTTACCGACTTCCACAGCCGCTCGATGCACACGTTGTCACGCCAGCGCCCACGACCATCCATGCTGATGGCGATGCCGTGGACCTGGAGCACGCCGGTGAACTCTGGGGATGTGAATTGGCTGCCCTGGTCGGAGTTGAAAATCTCCGGCGCCCCGAATCGGGCCAAGGCCTCCTCGAGCGCCGCGACGCAAGGATCTACGGCCAGCGTGTTCGACAGCCGCCACGCGAGCACCTTGCGCGAGTACCAGTCCATGATCGCCAGCAGGTAACCGAAGCCCTTGGCCATCGGCACGTAGGTTATGTCAGTGCACCAGACTTGGTCGGCACGCTCAATGACGAGGTTACGCAGCAAGTACGGGTAGACGGGATGCCCGGGATGCGCCCGGCTGGTGTTGCGTCTGGCGGGCAGCGCCGTAATGCTCATCACCCGCATCAGCCGCTGCACACGCTTGCGGTTGACCGCGATACCTTCGTCCTCCAGCGCATCCTGTAGCCGCCGACTGCCGAGAAATGGATGCTCAAGGTGCAGCTCGTCGAGCCGGCGCATCAGATCAAGGTCGGCGGCGGATACGCCCCGGGGCTCGTAATAGGCCGTAGACCGGGCCAAGCCCAGTAACTCGCATTGGCGGACAATCGACAAGGCGCACCTCCGGCCTATCTGCCCGTGGCGCTCGGCCTGTGGAAGCGACCGAGCGCACGTGACAAAAAATCAAGCTCCAGCGCCTGTTGGCCAATCTTGCGTTCCATCGTGGAAACATCCGGCCCACCGCTTTTGTCCCCGGGCCGTTCGAATACCTCCGCCGCCCGTTCCAGCAACTGCCGTCGCCACTCCGTGATCTGCGTTGGGTGCACCTCAAAGCGCTGCGCTAATTCGGCCAGCGTGTGCTCGCCTTTCAATGCCTCCAGCGCCACCTTCGCCTTGAACAGGCCCGAATGGTTCCGTCTTGCTCGCTTCATGTCTCTACCTCCACCTCAAAGGGTAGAGCTGACAATCCACTTAAGCTACTGTCCAGTTCTGTGGGTCCACTTCAGAGTCTGAAGCAGACCTATGACCTAAAGAGAATACCAAAACCATTACTACAAGAAATAGAACGCGACATACAACCGCTCACCGTCTGAACATGGGATCTTGCCAAGTGCTCAGTTGCCACCCCACCGATGTCTGGACTGAACACCCACTGCTGTGCGTCCTTGACCAGCTTGCAGTTCATCACGGAGGACTCAAAACAGGGAACCAATCTCGGCTGTCCGGCCTTTGCGACATCCACAACCACGATAGATCGGCGGTCGCTGTCGACCCCGAACCGGTCCACGGTGAACGTCTGCTTTAGAGCAAGTTGGTGTTCGAGAGTGCACGTCCATAAGCCTACGAATTGCCCACTCACCAGCACTCAATTGCCCGGCCGCTGGCTGGGCTGATCTCTATACAATTTCACAATCTGCGAAATTGGTATCTTTGGTCCCAGAATCACGCGCAATGCCGCATCCAGTACTGCATCTCTGCCCGCATGGATATCTGCAATGGTTGGCTTCACAACCACATTCGGAATAATTCCGACACGCTGCGTTGGACGGAAGTCGGGGTAAAACGCAATGCCGCAGGTAATCAATGTGTGCAACCCTCCGGGTAACGGTACTCGAAATTCAAAACCATCCACACCAGCGGTGGTACTACCCACGACAATCGCTCCAGGGGCCGCCTGCAACATTGTGGCCACGTTCTCGGACGCGCTCTGAGTGTGCGCATTCACGAGTATGATGACTCTGCCCGCATAATGGGGTGCGACGGGCTTAATGATTTCCGGTGTCTCGTCGAAATAAGATGCACCCGGATTGGACAGATCGGTGTTGCCGGCGAATCGATCATATGGTGTTACCTGGCTGACCAGCAATGAAACCACTTTCTGGAACGCACCGCTTGCAAGCGCACCTCGGAGATCAAAAATGATGCCTTTGGTCTCCGCTGCCCGCAGCATGTCCACTGCCGCGCGACTGCTCGGCTCGTTGACAAGATTCATATAGGCGACCTGAGGTGAGAGCAGCCGGAAGGCGGGCCCAGGCAGAGTGTCATCGGTGTCAACCATGTAAGGCGGCGGACCCATGGGCACTCGCTGCACGGTCATGTTCATTGCTTGGCCATCGCGGTTGATACCGACGAGCGTTACTTTACAAGGTCCACGGGTCAAGTAGACGGCCATATACCTCTGCCGCGCGGCTTCGTTGGAAGCACCATAGTATGGCGCCCACTCTTTGATATCTTCGGACACGGGTTTACCGTCAAGGCGGGTTATGACATCGCTGATCCTCAATTGCGAATCACCTGGCCCTTTACCGTCGACGTAGTGGGTTACGACCGGCTGGTTCTCGATAAAGCTCAGCCGCACGGGAAAATGACAGTGGCCAGCTGGGGGTTGCAGCTTCTCGGAACTCCAGAGATTCGCGTGACTGTCGTGAATCTTGGCAATAAGCAACATGAGTTGAAGCTGGTAACTATCAAAATTCTTGGCCAATGCGAATTTCGGTACGAACTCAGTCAGCACCCCGTCCCAATTTTCACCTATCACGTTGCGGTTCGGGTACCAGTATTCGATGATGTTCCAGAATCGGTACAGGGCGAGAAGCTGAAAGCCGGAATCCGGAAACTTGATTTCCCTGTATGGACGCTCATGGACGAAAATTGTTGAGTACCGCCCGTTCACGACAGTCGGTGTTGCAGCGATGTAGTACTGCTGATCCGGTTTGCGGTTGCGGTAAATCCAGCGCAGCTTTTGACTGAGTGTTTCTCCCAGAATGTCAGTGTTCCTGATCCAGCCCAAGTCGGGCCAGAGCCGGAGATTTTTCGTTTTCAGGTGTGCGCATGGATGACACGGTGCCACTGGTCCAAGCGCGTCGATCCAGCGCACTATCACGGCGTTTGCGTGCGAACGATCGGGCGCCGCCAGTATCCTCGGCAACACGTGGAAAAGATCGTAGTCCCACTGATGCTGGCCCGATGTGATCGCAGAATCGTGATACTTGAGAAAGCCCCAGACCTTACCCAGCGTTACCAAATTGCCGATCTGGACTGAAGTCAACTTCTTGATGACGATTCCAGAGCCATGGTCGAATTGGTGGTCGGTATTGTGGACCGTCGCAGCCAATTCTCGTGAGTGCGCCAACGGATGTTGAAGGGATACCCCGGAGCGCCCCTGAACGGGAAATACCAAAAGCGCCAACACAAAAAAAACCGTGGAAAACCCGATTCGGCTGTGTGTTAGGCGATTCATACACTGCCCCTCTTAGAACAATAATCATAAGGGTACCTCTAAAAATTGCATAAAAATGCAACGGATTCAACTTTGCGATGTCTGAGTAAGCAGTGCATGTGGGTTTACTCGGAGACCAATGTCATGATGATGCAAAGTGGATTCTTTGATCTTCAGGAACGGTATCGCAAGCTGAGTGAGTTGGGCGATCCGCTGGAAGCGATCAACCGGGTGGTGGACTGGGAAGTGTTCCGCCCGGTATTACAGAGGGCACTGAAGAAGGAGCGTAAAAGTGCAGCGGGGCGCAAGGAGTATGACCGGGTGTTGATGTTCAAAGTGCTGGTGCTGCAGAGCCTGTACAACTTGGCGGACGAGCAGACGGAGTATCAGATCCGGGACCGGTTTTCATTCCTGCGGTTTCTCGGGCTGACACCCGAGTCGGTGGTGCCGGATGCGAAGACGGTATGGACCTTTCGGGAGAGGCTGAAGCAGGCGGGGGCGATAGACAAGCTCTTTGCCCGCTTTGAGGACTCCCTGACCGAGCTTGGATACCGGGCTCAGAAAGGCACGGTGATTGATGCCCGGATTGTCGAGGTACCCCGCCAACGCAACCGCCGGGAGGAGAACCAGACGATCAAAGACGGACTGATTCCAGCCGAGTGGGTGAAGCAGCCCGCAAAGCTTGCCCAGAAGGACATCGAAGCACGCTGGACGCGCAAAAACGGACAGAACCACTACGGCTATAAGAACCATATCGCCATCGACGTCAAACACAAGCTGGTGCGCGACTATGCCGTCACCCCAGCGAACGTGCATGACAGCCAGTTGTTCAAGACCTTGGTCCAAGCACCCAACACTCGGGCCGCCGTCTGGGCCGACTCGGCGTATCGGTCCAAGGAACATACCCGGCTGCTCAAACGACGGGATATCGCGAACCACGTTCACGAACGCCCCTGGCGGGATCAGCCGCTCACCGAAGCGCAGCGCCAACGCAACCAACGCCGCTCCCACATTCGCGTGCGGGTAGAGCACGTGTTCGGCCACCAGGTCACAGCCATGAAGCAGACGATCGTGAGAACCATCGGCCAAGCACGTGCCAAGGTCAAAATCGGACTCGCCAACCTCGCCTACAACATGAGTCGCTTGGGGCAACTTGAGCGATTGACTACCTGAGGCTCCAATCGGGATGGGCAAGGCGTTCATCAGGCTCGGATCGATCAGATAAAACATCGACCCGCGCCATTCGCAAAATTGTTTTTCAACCGCTAGCTACAATGACAGGTGAATTTCTTCCCTCGAGACCAATTTTTCGAGGTGCCCATAAAGCAATATGCGCTTTATCCGCTCAACCTTTATAGCCTGCTACATACCGATAGTTCTGTCTCCGAAATTCAGGTCAAGCTCGCTACGTCCGTTGAGAAATGACCCCATCCCAATCCGAATACCAGTATAGAAGCTTCCAAATCGCCGGAGCGTCGCGTCGCTCGTGACGGCCGGTACGGTCCCGGCGTCCCGGCCACTCGCTCCGGCGACGGCTATTCCTAATGGGATGGTCCGGCCCCTTCTTTTCGGCTTCACTATGAGCCACGAGAGACACTGTTCGTACTCTCACCACGAAGGAACCAGACCATCATGAACATTCAAACACTCGGTATTGATTTGGGCAAGAGTAAATTTCACGTTGTGGGGTTGGATGCGCAAGGCCGGCCGGTGCTGCGCCGCGAGTTCAGTCGCACGCAACTGCTGCGCTGGGTGGCGAACACCCCTGCCTGTCTGATTGGCATGGAAGCCTGCAGCGGAGCGCATTATCTCGGCCATCGGTTTGTCGTTCACGGGCACACGGTGCGGCTGATGCCAGCGCAGTATGTGAAGCCTTACGTCAAGACCAATAAGTCGGACTTCCTGGATGCGGAAGCGATTGCCGAGGCGGTCACCCGGCCGACGATGCGGTTTGTGCCGCTCAAGACGCGGGAGCAGCAGGAACTGCAGGCTCAACACCGGTTACGCAGCCTGTGGGTGCGCCAGCGCACCGCAACGGTCAATCAAACCCGTGCGTTACTCCTGGAACAGGGCCTGACGATACCCAAGATGATCGGCAACTTCCGCCGTCAGTTGCCACGGATCCTGGAGGATGCGGATAACGGCTTGAGCCCGCGCTTACGCGTGCTGGTAGATCAACTGCTCCACCAAGTGCACGACCTCGATGCCCGCATTGACGCCCTCACTTCTGAGCTCACCGCTCGCGCTCAGAACGAGCCTGGCTGTCAGCGGTTAATGACGGTACCGGGCATCGGCCCGTTGACCGCCACCGCTATCGTAGCGGCAATCGGCAATGGCCAAGGCTTCAAGCGCGGCCGACACTTCGCGGCTTGGCTCGGACTCGTGCCCCGACAGTATTCAACCGGTGGCCAGCCGAAGCTGTTGGGCATCTCCAAGCGCGGCAATGCCTATGTGCGCATGCTCCTTATCCACGGTGCGCGCAGCGTGCTGCGCGTGGCGCCCAAACGCAAAGATGCGCTCGGTACTTGGTTGCAACGGCTCGGTACTCGTGCTCACCCGAACGTGGTCACTGTAGCGCTCGCCAACAAGACCGCACGCGTCGCCTGGGCAGTATTAACGGGCGAGAGCACTTGGTGCGCAGATCGTGCCGCCGCCGACAGCGCTGACTGAACGTTGTAGTTTATTGATTTGACCCCACCCGGGTTTGCGAGGATGAACGTACTGATGGTCAAAACGGTTAATCGGCCTGTCTGTAAACCTGACAGAGAAAGCGGTGTTCACAAAACCGTATTCCTTATGAGGACGGATCGGCGCGCCTTCCCATCAAGGCCCGAAGGCAGACAAAGCCTTCACTATGAGGCCGAATACATTGGCGCAAACCGCCTCTTGTCATCCAGTGCAATCGCCCTTGCTAACAGGGGCCGGACCATACATTTCGCTGCGGCACGCCCTGCGTTCGCAAACCGTTACTCCGCACGGTTTGCTCCACAATGGCTTTACGCCCCGGCGCGAACTTCGCATGCCTGCGAAGACTCCGGCCTGCTACATTCGCTGGGGCTACCGCAGGCTCTTCGCCTCGCGCTTCGCGCTTCCATGGCTCATCGTCGGCATTGGTATTGGCGGCCTGCGCCGGCACGCCTGCGCGTTACTACACCGCAAACGTCCAAGTTGCGCAAGCGGCGAACCGGCCCGTGGTAATTTACGGGATGGGCATGCTTTACAAGTCTTCAGCTTCGACTACATCGGGTCCAAAGGCGCTCGAGAGCTATCCGACGGTGAAGTTCATCAATGCGTCATCACAGCCGATCAGCGCGCTCACGTTTACGCTGTCCGGGTACAAAGGAACGGTGCCGGTGGCTAGCGCGAAGAACGTCAAGCCATTCACTGTGCGGTTGACGTCCATCGAGCCCTTCGCGGCAGGCAGCAGTCATCGGGCAAACGCCGATATGTCGATTTCCGGTGGTGTGTCGACTGCAGACATCTACGGTGCCTGCATGCATCTCACGGCCATTCATGGCCGGTATCAGGATGGATCCGCCTTCACGGTCCATGCGCAGAACGTTGACGAGTATTCAACGCCGCAGGTCAGGTCTGGTTCCGGTTTCTGCGATTTCTTTTGGTATCAGTGACCTGCGCTCCACAGGATCTTTGCTCGTAAGTCGTAGTCATCTCCCGTAGCCCGGGAACCCGTTGGGTATTTCCTCTTGCGGGAACGAGACAAGTGTGCCCGATCGCGATTGAACTGATTTCAGGCCGCGCGATTCGCTGAACGCAACTGCCAGCGGTTCAGCGACGATTGCGCGTGAATCAGATGGTTGCCGCCCGCGGCTCGGGAGCGCTTGGCCGCGACGCTTGCTCACTCAGGCAGGTTCTTCGTAAGTCAGAAAAGACGGCGGGCGCTCAAGGGGTATCAAAGTTTCCTGACTGCCGCCCGCAACAGGCTTGGCGCACTGCGGCGTTCAGGCTGTCGCACCATTCACAGCACCGGGCGGTTCGAATTGGCCGTGGCGCGCCCGCCACCGGCGCTGAACTTTGTCTATACTGCGACTCCCAATCCGTAATTAATTCCGTCGAGGAGAAGCGCCATGCCGCGTCTGCGTGTGTCTCTGATTTTGGTGACGGGGCTTGCGCTCGGCGCCGCGTTTGCGTTTACCGGCAGCGTGCAGGCACAGACCTACAACGCAGCGCTGTTTTCCCAGATGCGTTGGCGGCCGATCGGGCCGCTGCGCGGCGGGCGCGGGCGTGCGGTGTCCGGCGTGCCGAGCGAGCCGAACGTGTTCTACATCGGCAATGACGACGGCGGCGTATGGAAGACCACGGATTACGGCAATAGCTGGCATCCGATTTTCGACCAGGAGCCGACGAGTTCCATTGGCGCGATCGCCGTCTCGGTTTCAGATCCCAATGTCATCTATGTCGGCACGGGCGAGAGCAACATCCGGCCCGATCAGGCGACCGGCATGGGCCTGTACAAGTCCACGGACGCTGGCAAGACCTGGAGCTATATAGGCCTCAAGGACACCCAGGATATCGCCTGGATCGCGGTGGACGACCATAACCCGGACCGGGTATTAGTCGCGGTGCTCGGGCATCTCTACGGACCGAACTCGGAGCGCGGCATCTATCGCTCAATGGATGGCGGCAAGACCTGGACGAAAGTGCTGTATGTGAACGCCTACACCAGCGGTGACCAGGTATTGATCGACCCGAAGGATCCGAACATCGTGTACGCCACGCTCTGGCAACAGCAGCAAGCCCCGTGGGAAAACGGCCAGTTCGGCGGCACCGATGGCGGCATTTTCAAGTCCACCGACGGCGGCAACACCTGGACGAAACTGACCCAGGGCCTGCCGAAGGTGCAGCAGGCGCTCATGGCAATCGCGCCGAGCGACCCGAGCATCCTGCAGGCGTCGGTGTCGAGCGGGCCGGGTGCACCGGACGGCGCGGTCGGGATTTACCGCTCCACCGACGCGGGCGCGAGCTGGTTCAAAGTAACGAACGATCCGCGGCCCGCTGAGCGCATCGGTGGCGGGGATCTGCCACCGCAGTTATTCGATCCGCAGAACCCGAACATCGTGTACAGCTTTACGCCGGTGTTGTGGAAATCCACGGACGGCGGCAAGACCTGGTTCGGGTTTCGCGGTGCGCCGGGCGGCGACGATTACCAGATGGGCTGGATCAATCCCAACAACCCCGACATCATGGCGATCAATAGCGATCAGGGTGCGATCGTGACCGTGAACGGCGGCAAGAGCTTTACCAACTGGTACAACCAGCCAACCGCCGCGATGTACAAGGTTGGCATTGACCGCACCTGGCCGTATCAGGTTTGCGGCGGCCAGCAGGACAGCGGCTCGGCCTGCGTGCCGGTGCGCGGCAACGATGGTGAGATGACCGCGCACGACTGGCATCCGGTCGGTGTTCCCGAATACGGCAAGGCCGCGCCCGATCCGCTGCATCCCAACCTGATTTATGGTGACGGCGGCGGCCAGATCACGCTCTACAACCGCGACACCGGCCAGATTGCCAATGTCGGCCCGAAGGCGCTGCGCAGCAAGGATTACCGCGCGTTGCGCACCATGCCGCTCTTATTTTCGCCGGTGGATCTACACCGGCTGTACTTCGCCTCGAACGTCGTGTGGCAGACCGACGACGGCGGGCAGAACTGGAAACAGATCAGCCCGGACCTTACACGCAAGACCTGGACGGTGCCGGCGAGTGTCGGCATGTACCGTGATACCCCGGACGCGAAGCCCTCCGACCGAGGTGTGGTGTACGCCCTTGCGCCTTCCCCGCTGAATGTGAATCTTATCTGGGCCGGCACCGATGACGGTCTCATCTGGGTGACCCACGATGGCGGCAAGCACTGGGACAATGTGACGCCGCCCCAGATGCAGCCTTTCTGGCGCGTGTTCGATATGGACGCGAGCCATTTCAATCCCAACGTAGCCTACGCGGCGATCAATACCATGTGGCTTGACCAGATGCGTCCCGAGCTCTTCCGCACCGAGGATGGCGGCAAGCACTGGACCGAGATCGACAATGGGATTACGCCGGATGCGGCGACAAACGTGATCCGCGAGGATCCGGTACGCAAGGGCCTGTTGTTTGCGGGTACCGAAACCCAGGTATGGGTGTCGTTCGACAACGGCGATCACTGGCAATCCTTGCGCCTCAACATGCCAGCCGTATCGGTGCGTGACCTCAAGATCTACGACAACGATCTGATCGCGGCGACGCACGGGCGGGGATACCAAGTGCTCGATGACATCACGCCGCTGCGCCAGATCGACGCGCAGGTGGCGCAAGCTCCGGTCACACTTTACAAACCCGAGCCTGCGGTGCGCGTGCGTTGGGACATGAACCCGCCGACACCCTGGCGCATGCCCGCGATGCCGAATCCGCCGCCGGGCGCGATCATTGACTACTACCTGGCGAGCAATGTCAGCGGACCGGTGACGCTCGAAATCACCACGGCGGACGGCAAGCTCGTGCGCCACTGGTCGAGTGCCAATCCGGAACTGCCTTTTGATCCGGCCAAGCTCGATGTTCCTGACTGGTGGCCGCGTGCGCCGATGAACCTGTCCACCGAAGCGGGCATGCACCGTTTCGTGTGGGACATGCATTACCAGCCGATGCCCGGAGCCCTGCGCTTTCTCGACATGAACCAGGCGGTGATCCACAACACCCCGGTGACGCCGAGCTCGCCCTGGGTGATGCCCGGCGATTACACCGTGAAGCTCGGCGTGGGCGGCCGGACTTACACCCAGGCGCTGGTCGTGACCATGGATCCGCGCGTAAAGACCTCGACGGCGGATCTCGAAAAGCAGTTCACGGCTTCCATGCGGGCCTATCAGGAAGCCATGCACGCGAGCGCGGTTCTCGGGCAGGTGCGCGATCTCGAGAAACAGATAGCCGCGCGTCCGGCCTCGGACAAGCTCACGGCGTACCGCAAGCAACTCGAGGAACTCTCCGGTCCCGAGGCGAGCTCGCAGTTTGCGTTCTTTTTCCGCGGCGGTCCGCCCACCCTGGGCAGCCTCGGCGGAACCCTGCAGATGCTCATGGGCCGCATGCAGGACGCCGATGTTGCGCCCACCGCCGCGGACATGCAGGCGCTCAACCAAACCAGCACCGAGCTTCGGGGCTTGCTGCAGAAGTGGGACCAGCTCAAGGGCGAACCGCTCGCCGAGCTCAACCGCGTATTGCAGACACACCATCAACCTGAGCTCAGGCTTGCCAAGGCGCTCGCGCCGCTCGACTGGAATGAGGGCTGGATCACCACCAGCCGCGACCAGGGAAAGAACAAGGGCTGACGCCCAACAGTAGTTTCTGCGCACCATTACGGGGCGGCCTTGGGCCGCCTCTTTTTTTTCGTGCGTGAGGCATGGTACACGGCGCCGTGCCTCGCGCTATCCAAACCCGTGGGATGGCGGGGCGATGACTTGAAGCTGAGAGCCCGCTCGCAATCCTGTCAGGGGAACGCTGAACCTGTCGCGTGGTAACGCCAGCCCTAAAGCGCCTCTGCGTGCCGGCAGTACAATGACTACATATTGAGTACCGTGGGGTGCCGCATGAGCACACACAAATCCGTCAATCAAGCCAAACTCGAAAAGCGTCTGCGCCGCCAAGTGGGGCAGGCGATCCAGGATTTCAACATGCTCGAGGCCGGCGACCGCGTGATGGTGTGCCTCTCGGGCGGCAAGGATTCCTACACGCTGCTCGACATACTGTTGAAGCTCAAGGCGAGCGCGCCCGTAGATTTTGAAATCCTCGCGGTCAATCTGGATCAGAAGCAGCCCGGGCTTCCTGAACAGGTCCTGCCTGAATATCTGACCCGGCTCGGTGTGCCGTTCCATATCCTGGAGCAGGATACGTACAGCGTCGTGAAGCGTGTGATCCCGGAAGGCAGAACCATGTGCAGCCTGTGCTCGCGGCTGCGCCGCGGTGCGCTGTACAACTACGCGGAGAACAACGGCATCACCAAGATTGCGCTTGGCCATCATCGCGACGACATCGTGGTGACGTTTCTTCTGAACCTGTTTTATGGAGGCAAACTCAAGACCATGCCGCCGAAACTGCAGTCCGACGATGGCCGGCACGTCGTGATCCGCCCGCTCGCCTACGTTGAAGAGCGCGACATCGTCAAGTACGCCGAGCTCAAGGCGTTCCCCATCATTCCCTGCAATCTCTGCGGCTCGCAGGAAAATCTGCAGCGCAAGCTGGTCAAGAAGCTGCTGGTGGAATGGGAGCGGCAATTTCCGGGGCGCCTGCACTCGATCTTCGCCGCATTGCGCGATGTGGTGCCTTCGCATCTCGCGGATCCACGCTTGTTTGATTTTGCCGCGCTCGGCGCGCTTGGCGTTGCGCGACAGGCTTGGCTTGGCCCGGTGGTCGATCACGCCGGCGAGGACTCGGCCGCCACCCACTTGGCAGCCGTGCCGGCGCCCAAGAGCATGGACTTTCTGAAATCGGCGATGGCCGGGGAAGTCTGATTACAGCTCAGGCGTCCAGATCGGGGATCAAGAGACTTTCGAGTTTGGTGATGTAATCCTTGAGTTGCAGCTTGCGCTTCTTGAAGCGCGTGAGCTGCAGTTCATTGGTGTGCGGATCGTCCGCCAGCCGGGCTATGGCGATATCCAGGTCGCGGTGCTCAACTCGCAAGCGTGCGAGCTTTGCGCGCAGTTCCTGGTTTGTGGTGTTTGCCATGGGGACTCCACACGTGTGGGTGGTGGCGGTGATGGTGCCTGCCAACATAAGGGCCGCCGGCGATGGGTGCAAGTGGCGATACCGGCGCCGGGGGGTTGCGAATCAACAGCCAGAAATGTTCGCCGCGGCTGTCGGCGCGAGTGCCGCTCCAGCGCAGAGTTCGATCGGTCCAGTCGGCGTTGGATAGCCGGTCAGCTTCCACCAGCAGCAGTTGGCATGCGTTCAGCGAGCGCAGTGTCCAGGAGGGCTGGGTGTCTATGTTGTCGTAATAGGCGAGCATGCCGCGTTCCGAATCACCCACGCCCAGGGTGGCAACGCAGTTGTAATGCGCGGGGAATGCGCCCGCCATCGCCTGCATCACCGGCGCATAAGATTTGGCGGCGTTCAGCGCCGATAGCCACAGGCTCATCGCCAGGCACCACACCAACGCGGCGCCCAGCGTCCAGTGCAGCAGGGCGCGCTCACCTGACACGCGCGGGCGCCGACCCAGATACAGCCAGACGGCGCTGTAGAAGATCGCGACCGCCAGCGCCCAAGCCTGAAAGTGCGTGGAACCGGCGGGTAGCCAGCGATTGAATCCGGCGACCAGCCAAGCCGGTCGGCCGGCAAGTTCTCCGAACCAACCCCACCACAAAAACAGCGCGATACCACCGAACAGCAGCCAGGCGCTCCAGTACAAAAAGCGCGCACCGGGTTTCGGCAGTTGCGCGATACCCGCCGCGCCCAGTACCGCGAGCGGCAGAAACAGCGGCAGCGTGTACACGTCATTGGTGGAATGCGAGGTTTGCAACACCGCGATGACCGCCAGCACGCTGAACGCCGGCAGCACCATGGCCGGCGTGCGCCAGTTTTTACGGTTGCGCCACAGCGCGTACAGGGCAATTGGCCAAGCCGGGAAACACATCCATGGCAGTTGTTTCGCGTAATACCAGCGGTCGTGAAATGCACCACCCATGCCGTTCCAGCCGAGGTAACGCCCCAGGTTGTTGACCCAGAACCATTCATGGAACAGCGTTGCTGAATGCCGATACAACAGCAGCGGCCAGATCAGCAACCAAGGCAGCGCTGCAAGCAACGCCACGCCTGCGATCAGCCACCAGCGCCGCGTGCGGTAGTCGCGGAGCAGCAGCGGCAGGCACACGAAAATCAAACCGAGAACGCCGGGCGCGATCAGTCCCTTGCACATGAACGCCAATCCGGTGCCGGCGCCGAGCCACAGGCCGCCGAGTGAGGCACGTCGCAAACCGAGCGCCATGCCGTACCAGGCGAGTGCGAATCCCGCGAGCAGGCCGAGGTCGGTGAACAACTCGTGGCCGCGGTACAGGAACCCGAGGCAACCGAGCAGCACCAGCGGCGCGAGCCGCGCGACGTCTCGGCCGTACAGCTCGCGCGCCAGCAACCAGACGCCGGCGAGCGTCACCAGCATATAGAGCAGCGTGGCGAAGCGCGCCGCCTCGTTCAGCGACAGCAGCGGGTGGAGCAGCCAAGCGCAGCCTGCGGCTGTCCAGTAAAACAACGGCGGCTTTTCCATGAACGGCTGACCGCCGAGCACCGGTACCAGCCAATCGCGGCTGTGGTAGAAATGATTAATAACGGCAACGGTGTAGGCTTCGTCCGGTTTCCATGGCGCGCGGCCGAACATGCCAGGCAGCAGCCAGGCGCCGCACACCAAGAGCATGACGAGCTCTGCGCGATGTTTGCGTACCCAGGCCGTGAGTAGCCGTGTAACGCGGCCATCCCTGGCGGAGTCTTCAGCGGAGCTGTCGGTAACCGCAATCTCCATGCGCAACCTTGCCGGGCTCCCACGAGGCAACCGGTGATCCGCGCCGGCGGCCGTAGCACGGATTACCCGAAATCTGCGTGTCGAACCGGCTAAAATGGAGTGTCAGTTTACTGGTTGTTGTCGCCGCTTGAATGGCTGCCATGGAAATTTTCAAGGTCTTTCATATCGAAGCCGCCCACCGGTTGCCGAATCTGCCGGCCGGACATAAATGCGGCCGGCTCCACGGCCACTCTTTTCGCATCAAGATTTACATACGCGGAGAACCCGATCCGGCCACCGGCTGGATCGTGGATTTTGCCGAGTTGAAAGCTGCGTTTACGCCGGTTTTCGAGCAACTGGACCATCATTATTTAAATGAAGTCTCCGGTCTGGAGAATCCCACGAGCGAGCATCTGGCGCGCTGGATATGGCAACATCTGCAAGCGTCGCTGCCGGCGCTTTCCAAAGTGGTGGTGGCGGAGACCTGTACGACCGGATGTGTCTACCGCGGCGAAGGAGGCAATGCCCATGCGTAAGGATTTCATCTTGAACGCGGTGTTGTTGATGTGCGCCTTGGCGTGTGCGCCGGCGCTCATGGCCATGAACGATCATCAATATCTGCTTGCCATGACGGCCATGCACGTGGACGACAAACCCGTCGCCAGTCCGGCGACGTATCCGAAACCTGTGCAGCCGGTCCAGCATCGAGAAGTGGTTTACGCCACCGTCAATGGCCAACCGGTGCGCGGCTATCTCGCCGAGCCGGCAAACGCCACAGGTGCTCTGCCAGGAATCATCGTGATTCACGAATGGTGGGGCCTGAACGACAACATCCGCAGCATGGCGGATCAATTGGCAGGTGAGGGCTATGCGGCGCTCGCGGTGGATCTTTACCACGGCCAGAGCGCGACGACGGCGGCGCAAGCCGTGAAGCTGATGCAAGGCGTGATCGGCGACAAGGCCGCGGCCGGCAGCAATCTGCGTCAAGCCTATGCCTATTTGCACACTACGGAGCGCGCGCCGCGCATCGGCGTGATCGGCTGGTGCTTTGGCGGCGGCTGGTCGTTGCAGACTGCGCTGATGTTGGCGGAGCAAATCAATGCCACGGTCATGTACTACGGCGAGCCTGTGGACAACGTGACTGAGTTGTCGAAACTCAAAATGCCGCTGCTCGGGTTTTTTGGCGAGGAGGACCGGGGGCTCACGCCCAAGGTCGTGCGGTCCTTCCAGACGGCTCTCAAGCAAGCGCATGTGAACGCGGAAATTCACGAGTACCCGGGCGCCGCGCATGCCTTCGCCAACCCGTCGGGCGGGAATTACCGGCCCGAGGCGGCCCGCGACGCTTGGAAGCGCACGCTCGCCTTCTTTGCACGTTACCTCAAAGGGGCCGGTGCGCAGGTGGCCGGTTGAATTGCCTGATTGGATCCAATGGAAATGGAGCGAGGTGCAATCATGAGGAAGTTACTGGTCGCGATGTTTTTGTTTGCAGTCGGCGGCTGGGCCGGTGCCCAGGGTGCGACGCTGGCCGGTGTAACGCTGCCGGACTCGGCGCAAGTCGGCGGGCAAACCCTGGTACTGAATGGAATCGCCTTGCGTACCAAGACCTGGTTCAGGGTCAAGGTTTACGTGGGCGGGCTGTACTTGCCGGAGAAGGCCGATACGGCGGCAGCCGTGCTCGCAAAAACCGGGCCCGATCGTATCGAGATGAACATGATTTATGCAGCGAGTCCCCGCCAGTTCAAGGACGCCTGGGATGAAGGTTTCAAGGACAACAATCCGAATCTCAGTCCCGCGCTGCAGGCCGAGATCGACAAGTTTGTCGGCTGGTTCGGCAAGGCCAAGCAGGGCGACGTCATCACCATGGATTACGTCCCGGGGCAAGGTACCAAGATGCACTGGAACGGCGAGCTCAAGGGCACGATTGAGGGCGCGGAGTTCCACACTGCGCTCTTGAATGCGTTTCTGGGCCCGAAGTTGCCCCAAGATTTCCGCAACGGGCTGCTGGGCGTAAACAAATCCTAGGATCGATAGCGATTGAACAGTGCAAAGCCGGCATACGCCGGCTTTGCCGTCTCAAGCCGTGCGGACTTGGATCAATCGCACAGATAGCTGCGCCAATCGCGACTCGCGTCAGCGTAGGCGATAAAGAACGGGTTGAGCAGCGATTCTTTCGCGTTGTAGGCGAGTGGAGTGCCATCCACGTTGATGACATGGCCGCCGGCCGCGAGCAGTACCGCGTGGCCTGCACCCGTGTCCCACTCCGAGGTTGGGCCGAGCCGCGGGTAGACGTCGGCGGCGCCTTCTGCCACCAGGCAGAATTTCAACGCACTGCCGCGCGATACGATTTCATGCGCTCCAAGCTTGGCGAGATAACCATCCAACAGCTCTCCGCGATGCGAGCGGCTCGCGACCACGCGCACCGGCCCGCCGCCCAAGCGCCGTACATGAATGGCTTCGGGCGGAGAGCTACCCTGGCGGCGCTCGGCGCCGGCCCCGACCACGCCGCAATAGCTCAGGCCCTCGACCGGAATGTGCACCACGCCTGCCACCGGTGCGTGGCGCTCGATAAGCGCGATGTTCACGGTGAAATCGCCGTTGCGGCTCACGAATTCCTTGGTGCCGTCGAGTGGATCGACGAGCCAGTAACGTTCCCAGCGGCGGCGCTCGTTGTAGGGCGTCTGGCGCGATTCCTCGGAAACCACCGGCAGATCCGGCGTGAGGCGCTTGAGGCCGGTGACAATGATTTGCTGCGCCGCGAGGTCGGCGGCGGTGACCGGTGAGTGGTCGGCTTTCTCATGCACGCTGAAGTCGGTGGCGTAGATTTCGAGAATGCGCTGGCCGGCCGTGCGGGCGATGTCGACCAGTGGTTCGAGCATGTGCGTGTCGTTCTGCAAGTTGCTGCTCCGGAGTCCCGCAGGCGCGGTATATCATACCGGGCATGCCGCAAAACGCTTCTGCACGTCTCGACTGGACCAAGGTCGGTGCGGTGTTCCTCGACATGGACGGCACGCTGCTCGATCTGCACTTCGACAATTATTTCTGGCAGGAGTATCTGCCGCAGCGTTACGGCGAGCGCTGTGGCCTGAGTGTGGCGGCGGCCCAGGCGGAATTGCGCCCGCGCTTTCGCGCGGTGGAAGGCACGCTGCAATGGTACAGCGCGGATTACTGGTCGGCGCAACTCGGGCTCGATGTGCTGGCGCTCACCCGCGGCTTGCAGGATACGATATGCGTGCACGCGGGTGTCGAAGGCGTGTTGCGGCACGCACGGGCTTGCGGCAAGCGCCTCGTGCTGCTCAGCAACGCGCATCCGGGCGTCCTGTCGATCAAGCTCGAGCACACCGGGCTCGGACGGTATTTCGACCGCGTGGTCTCGGCGCACGCGCTCGGTCACCCCAAGGAGACCCCGGGGTTCTGGCGTGCGCTCGATGCGCTAGAGCCTTTTGACCCGAGCCAGGCGCTCTACGTGGATGACAGCTTGCCGGTGTTGCGCGCTGCGCGTGCCGCGGGCCTCGATCAGCTCTTTGCCGTGCGCCGCCCGGACAGCCGGCAGCCGCCGCGCAATATCCGCGAGTTTCCGGCCGTCGAGGGCTTGGCAGAGCTGATGCCCCAACAAGGTGAGGGCTGAGGCCGCGCACAGCGTGCGCTAGTGAGGGGTAGTCCGACATTCCTCACGGGGCGCGCAGCGTCCGCCCTCACCCCTCATCTGCTGCGGCTGCGTGGCTTTCGCCCGCCGCGGTGTTCAGCGTGCTCCGGCCTGTGGCCGTGGTGCAAGGGATGAGCTTGGTAGCGCTCGCGCTTCGCGGGCGGCTGCAACTGCGCGAGCAGGTCGGGGCTGAAGGCCGCACGTGGAATCTCGCGGCCGATGAAACGCTCGATGTCGGGTAGCGAAAACGAGTATTGCTCGCAGGCGAAACTGATGGCGTTGCCATCGGCACCGGCGCGCGCGGTGCGCCCGATACGGTGTACGTAGTCTTCGGCGTCCTGCGGCAGGTCGTAGTTGACGACGTGGGTGACGTCGGGAATGTGCAGGCCGCGTGAGGCCACGTCGGTGGTTACCAGGATCGGCAGCGCACCCTCGGTGAATTCCCTGAGCAGGCGCAAGCGTTTTTTTTGGGGCACGTCGCCCGAGAGCACCGCGGCTTTGAAACCGTTGCCCTTGAGCCAAGCTTCGAGGTTCTCGGCGGTGCGTTTGGTGTTGACGAACACCATGGTGCGGTGTGCTTCCAGGTGGCGCAGGAGCCCGATCAGGAGCGCGGTCTTTTCGCTGGTGGCCGGGAAATACAGCGATTGGTGCACACGCTCGACCGTAATGTGGTCGGGGTGGATGCGCACGAACTCGGCGTTGTTCATGTGCTCGTAGGCAAGCTCCATGACACGGTAGGAAAGCGTGGCTGAGAACAGCATGTTGAGCCGTTCGGTGGGCGGCGGCATGCGCCGCAGCAGGAAGCGCACGTTGGCGATGAAGCCCATGTCGAACATGCGGTCGGCTTCGTCCATCACCATGACTTCGATGGCGTGCAGGTCGAAGACGTGCTGTTTGAAGTAGTCAATCAGCCGTCCGGGCGTGCCGATCAGAAGGTCAGCGCCGGCCGCGACCTGCTCGCGCTGTTTCTCGTAATTCTCGCCACCATAGACCACGATGCTGGTGAGCCCGGTGTGGCGGCCGAGCAGCTCCGCGTCTTTGTGGATCTGCACCGCGAGTTCGCGTGTCGGGGCAACCACCAGGGCCCGCGGCTGGTTCGCGCGGCGCCCGGGTTTTGCCGGATGTCTGAGCAGGCGCTGGTAAAGCGCGAGCAGGTAGGCGGCGGTCTTGCCAGTGCCGGTCTGGGCCTGACCCGCTACGTCCCGGCCCTTCAGCAGCAGCGGCAGGGCTTGCGCCTGAATGGGTGTGCACCGCACGAAGCCCGCATCCCGGATGCTCGCGCGCAGCGGCTCGGCGAGCCCCAAGGTATCGAATCCGGGAGTGGGCAAAGCGTGTTCCATGCGTCGGTCTGACTTGATTTCGGGACTTGCATTCTAGCGGCAATTGGGCTCAAATATGCCCCGACACACCGCGACCGCGCGTGTGGGGCTTTCAGAACTTCAGAGTTTTTACCGCGAACCAGCCCAGTCGGCGTGCCTTGATGAGGCACCGCATTTCCCCGTACCAGCTTCAATGTGTGTCGGTTCGCTTCAGCAAGAGTGCAAACCCACCGTGGTGTTTGCCGGAGGTTGAATTCTCGTGAGTGACCAGGTCGTGCATACCGGTGATGCCAATTTCGAAAAGGATGTGCTGAAGTCCGAGCTGCCGGTGCTGGTGGATTACTGGGCCGAATGGTGCGGACCCTGCAAGATGATCGCGCCAATCGTGGAAGAAGCGGCAAGCTCCTATCAGGGCAAACTCCGGGTCGCCAAGGTCAATGTCGACCAAAACGCGCACCTCACCCAGAAATACGGCATCCGCAGCATTCCGACCCTGATGCTGTTCAAGGGCGGCAACGTGCAGGCCCAGAAGATCGGCGCGCTCTCGAAATCACAGCTCTCGGCGTTTATCGACGCCAACATTTGAATAATGCGCGGGCGGCCCCCCGGCCGCCCGCCAGTTTCACGGCCACCCCAGAATGGCCGGTTACGTTTTGCGACTTTGCGCTTTGATTCCCGATACCGGTGTTCGCCGGTTTAATCTGCATTTGTGAGCCAACTTGACTACAACAACCTTTATGAACCTGAGTGAACTGAAGAGAAAACCTGCGGAAGCGATCATCGAGCTCGCCGAATCGCTGGGTCTGGAAAACATGGCGCGTTCGCGCAAACAGGATGTGATCTTTTCCATCCTCAAGGCGCAGGCGCGCAGCGGCGAAGAGATCTCCGGCGACGGAGTGCTCGAAATCCTGCAGGACGGCTTTGGCTTCCTGCGCTCGGCTGAGGGTTCCTACCTCGCTGGGCCTGACGACATCTACGTTTCCCCGAGCCAGATCCGGCGCTTCAACCTGCGTACCGGCGACTCGGTGTCCGGCAAGATCCGCCCGCCCAAGGACGGCGAACGCTATTTCGCCCTGCTCAAGGTCGATCAGATCAACTTCGATCCTCCGGAGAACGCCAAGAGCAAGGTGTTGTTTGAGAATCTGACGCCGCTGTTCCCCAAGGAACGTTTCCGCATGGAGCGCGGCAACGGTTCCACCGAGGACATCACTGCGCGCATCATCGACATGATCGCGCCGATCGGCAAGGGCCAGCGCGGGCTGATCGTGTCGCCCCCCAAGGCCGGCAAGACCATGATGCTGCAGAATATCGCGCAGAGCCTGACCGCCAACCATCCCGAAGTGTTCCTCATTGTGCTCCTGATCGACGAGCGCCCCGAGGAAGTCACCGAGATGCAACGCTCAGTCAAGGGCGAGGTGGTGTCATCGACCTTCGATGAGCCCGCCACGCGCCACGTGCAGGTCGCGGAGATGGTCATTGAAAAAGCCAAGCGCTTGACGGAGCACAAGCGCGACGTGGTGATCCTGCTGGATTCGATCACGCGACTCGGACGTGCCTACAACACGGTAGTGCCGGCCTCGGGCAAGGTGCTGACCGGCGGCGTCGATGCCAACGCGCTGCAACGTCCCAAGCGCTTTTTTGGTGCGGCGCGTAATATCGAAGAAGGCGGCTCGCTTACGATTCTCGCGACCGCGCTGGTCGAAACCGGCTCGCGCATGGACGATGTGATCTACGAGGAGTTCAAGGGCACCGGCAACAGTGAAATCCATCTCGACCGGCGTATCGCTGAAAAACGCGTGTTCCCGGCGATCAATATCAACCGCTCGGGTACGCGCCGCGAGGAACTGTTGGTGCCGCCGGCCGAACTGCAGAAAATCTGGATTCTGCGCAAGCTTCTGCACCCCATGGACGAACTCGCCGCGAGCGAGTTTCTGCTCGACAAGCTCAAGGACACCAAGACCAACGCCGAGTTCTACGACTCGATGAAGCGCCAATAATTAATTCCACGCTACCGGTTTACGCACGCCTCTACGCTTAGCGGTCACTGGTTTCCCAAACTCCTGATTCTGTGGTGCACCCGTTTCGACTGCGTGCCTCAGCACGCGGCGCTTGAGACACGCGGCCGCGACGTTCGGAACAGACCGCTGCGCTCAGGCGGCGGCTGCCGTCTGGTTTTCCTGATTCAGCGCCTTGCGCACGCCGGCATCGGCTTCCATGTGCTTGAAGAACTTCTCGATGTTGGCGAGGCCACCCAAGTCAAGCTTCAGGAGCTTTGCCCAGCGAATCATCACGAACAGGTAGGGATCGGCGATCGAGCGTGTGCCCGCGATCCAGTCGTGGCCCTTGAGCTGCAGGTCGAGGATCTCAAACTGCTTGCGCAACTTGCTGCGCGCATCCTGTTTGGTTTTTCCAACCATCTTCTCGTCACCCAGATAGCCGGTGGCGCCAAACAAGGCTTTGTAAGTCGGATGCATGTCGGAGTTGACGAACCCGAGCCAGCGGTTCACTTCGGCGCGGCTCTTGAGGCTGCCGTCACCGGTGAGTTTGGCCTTGGGATTGCTGTCCGCCAGGTAATTCAGGATCGAGGAATTCTGGGTGAGCACCCAGCCGTTCTCTTCGATGACCGGCACCGCGCCCATGAGGTTGGCTTTTACAAGCTCCGGCGACTTGTCCGGATGGATACTGACCTTGTGCGTCTCGTAGGGTTCGCCGACCCACTCTAGAACGATGTGCGTGGCGAGCGAACAGGCGCCCGGTGAGTAATAAAGTTTCATGAGGAACTACTCCTGTTTTGTTAGATTAAAGACGCCGACACCCAGTACCGTCGGAAGGCGCGGTAAACCAGCTGGGTTTGGGGCGTGCGTACGGTAAGGACAATGCCGATGCAGCATTTTACTCCGGGCATCCATGGCCGGTTTGACATCGATCAAGTGCGATCCGCGTGCAGCGCGTTTCAGCTCGGGTTCTTGAGCGCGAACACGGGCACTACGGCTTCCGGCGGCGCCTGCGCGGCGGCTTCGGCTTCGCGTTGTTGCAGTGCCCAGAGTTGTGCGTACAGACCGACGGCGCGCAACAGTTCTTGATGGTTGCCGCGTTCCACGACGCGGCCCTGGTCAAGGACCACGATGTCGTCGGCATCCGCGATGGTCGACAGGCGGTGCGCGATGACCAGGTTGGTGCGGTGCGCGGCGAGCTGCTGCAGCGAGGCGAGGATGGCCTGCTCCGCTTTGGAATCCAGGCTCGAAGTGGCCTCATCGAACACCAGAATGGGTGGATTTTTGAGAATCGCGCGCGCGATCGCGACGCGCTGTTTTTCGCCGCCCGAGAGTTTCAGGCCACGCTCACCCACCAGTGTCTCGTAGCCGCGCGGTAGCGCCGCGATGAATTGCTCGAGGTTGGCAAGCTCGGCCGCGCGTTCCACCTTGGCGCGCGCTGCGCCCGGGCAGCCGTAGGCGATGTTGTAATAGATCGTGTCGTTGAACAGCACCGTATCCTGCGGCACGATGCCGAGCTGGCGGCGCAGGCTGTCACGCGTGACTGTGCGAACATCCTGGCCGTCGATAAGAATACGGCCGGCACTGGCATCGTAGAAGCGAAACAGGAGCCGTGCGAGCGTGGATTTGCCGGCGCCGCTCGGTCCCACTACCGCCACCTTGTGGCCGGCGGGCACGGTAAAGCTCACACCGTGAAGTATTTCACGCTCCGGGCCGTAACCGAAACGCAGGCCGTCGATGCGGATTTCCCCGCGCGGCACGGAGAGCGTGCGTGCGCCGGGGCGGTCGGCGATCTGAGCATGGCGCTCGAGGAGCGTAAACATGCGCTCCATGTCCACCAGCGAACGCTTCATCTCGCGGTACACGAAACCCAGGAAATTGAGCGGCATGAAGAGCTGCACCATGTAGGCGTTGACCATCACGAAATCGCCGAGCGTCATACGGCCGTGTACGACTTCGTAACCGGCGAGCAGCATCATGGCGGTGACGCCGAGCGCGATGATCAGCGCCTGGCCGCTGTTGAGCGTGGACAGCGAGTACTGGGTTTTGAGACCGTACTTTTCCCAGACCGCCATTTCCCGGTCGTAGCGTTCGGCTTCGAATTCCTCGTTGGTGAAATATTTGACGGTCTCGTAGTTCAGCAGGCTGTCGACGGCGCGGGTATTGGCACGCGAGTCCTGTTCGTTCATGCGCCGCACGTGCTGCATGCGCCACTCGGTGACGGCAATCGAGAACGCGATGTAGCTCACCACCGCCACCACGATGATGAGCGCGAACCAGGCGGAAAAATTCCACAGGAAAATGCCGAGGACCAGCGCGATCTCAAGCAGGGTCGGCAGGATGTTGAACAGCATGAATCCGAGCACGAAGCTGATGCCACGGGTCCCGCGCTCGATGTCCCGCGACAGCCCGCCGGTTTGCCGTTCCAGGTGGAAAGCGAGGTCGAGATCGTGCAGGTGGCGGAACACGCGCAGTGCGATGCGCCGCACCGCGCGCAGCGTCGCGAACTCGAACACCAGATCGCGCAGCTCGCCGAAGAGCGTGCTTGCGAAGCGCAGGGCGCCGTAGCCAATCAGCAGCGCGAGCGGCAGCACCAGGGCCGCGTGGTGTACCGGATTCAGGTCGTCCACGAGGTGCTTGAGCGCCACCGGGATCAACACCGTCGCGACTTTGGCGATCACCAGGAACGCGAGCGCTACCGCGGCGCGGCCGCGGAACTCCCAGATGAACGGCAGCAGTGCGCTCAGAGTGCGGTGGGAAGGGAAAGCTCGGGCCATGATTTTCCTGGGGATCCCCGTGGCAAGGCTATAATGCGCGCACCGCGGCCACTGCTACCGGGCGCACGGCCTTGAGCTTGGGCAGGGCGACCCCATTAATGGGGCGGTTCCACAGGTTTTCAACGGTGCCGAAGTATGCCGATATACGAATATCAATGCTGTGCGTGCGGCCATCACCTCGAAGCCCTGCAGAAGCTTCGCGAGGCGCCCCTCAAACAATGTCCGAATTGTCACCGGCCGGAGCTGCGCAAACTGGTGTCCGCGGCGCGCTTCCGCCTCAAGGGTACCGGCTGGTACGAAACTGATTTCAAGACCGCACACCGGCACAACGTGCTGAATGGCGGTGACCGTTCCGCGCCGGACGGCAAGGCGCAAGCCCCTGTCGCGGCGAACACGATCAAAGGCGAAAAGCCCAAGAGTGCCAAGGCGGCGGCCAAGCCCGCGCCGAGCAGCAAACCCGCGGCCGCGAATTCCGCCTGAAACGCCCGCATGGCCGAACCGGAGAGCAAGCGCCCGCACAAGAGCATCATTCGACGCTACTTGGTCGCCGGTTTGCTCGCCTGGGTCCCACTTGGCGTCACCATCTTCATCATCCAGTTTTTCGCGAGCTATCTCGCGGCGCTGGTGGGCCTGCTGCCGGCAAATTGGCAGCCGGACCATTGGCTCGGATTCCATATCCCGGGATTGAGCGAGGTCATCGGCATCCTGTTCGTGTTGGTGGTGCTGTTCCTTACCGGGCTCATCGCCGGCAATTTCTTCGGACGCTTCCTGCTTGGACTGGGCGACGATCTGCTCGAGCGCATTCCGCTGGTGCGTTCGATTTACACCACCGTCAAACAGATTTCCGACACCATGTTCTCGAAGACGGGTAAGGCGTTCCGCAAGGTGGTGCTGGTCCGTTACCCGCAGAAGGACACCTGGAGTCTGGCGTTTCTGACCAGCGACAGTCTGGGCGAGATCGAGGCCAAGGCACCGCGGCCGCTGATCAGCGTGTTCATACCAACCACGCCGAACCCCACGTCGGGTTTTCTGATCCTGGTGCCGCCCGAAGATGTTATCGAGCTCGAAATGACCGTCGATGAAGCTTTCAAGATGATCGTGTCACTCGGGGTGGTGGCGCCGCCATACCCGCGCATCGTTCCGGAGCAGACGGCGGTCGCGGTTGCACGCGATAAATTCTCTGCTTAACATGCCGGCCTTTTGGCCGGCGTATGTTGGCTGATACCAGGATGTTCCATGCGTACTCATTATTGCGGTCAGGTCAACGAAGCACTGCTTGACCGGGAAGTGACCCTGGCGGGCTGGGTGCACCGGCGGCGGGATCACGGCGGCGTGATCTTCGTAGACTTGCGCGACCGCGAGGGTCTGGTGCAGGTGGTGTTCGATCCGGATCGCGCGGCGATGTTCGCCGACGCCGAGCGCCTGCGCAACGAGTTCGTGATCCGTGTCACCGGGCGGGTGCGCGCGCGGCCCGAGGGGACGGTGAATGCGAACCTGGCGAGCGGCAAGGTGGAAGTGCTGGCGCTCGCGATGCAGATACTCAACCGTTCGGAGACGCCGCCCTTCATGCTCGATGAAGAAGATGTCAACGAAGAGCGGCGCCTCAAGTACCGTTACATTGACCTGCGCCGCCCGGTCATGCAGGCGCGCCTCAAGATGCGCGCCGCGATTGCGCGCGAGCTGCGCTATTGGCTCGACGCGCACGGCTTTATCGAGTTTGAGACGCCGATGCTGACACGCGCCACGCCCGAAGGCGCGCGTGATTATCTGGTGCCGAGCCGCACACACCCCGGCAAGTTTTTTGCGCTGCCGCAATCGCCGCAACTTTTCAAGCAGCTCCTGATGATGTCTGGCATGGACCGCTATTATCAGATCGTGCGCTGCTTTCGCGATGAGGACTTGCGCGCCGACCGTCAGCCGGAATTTACCCAGCTCGATATCGAGACCTCGTTTCTGGATGAAACGGAAATCACCATGCTGATAGAGGAGTTGATCCGTAATTTGTTCCACAAGGTTCTCAGCACGGAACTTCCCGAACCATTTCCGCGCCTTACCTATGCCGAGGCCATGCGCCGTTTCGGCTCCGACAAACCCGACCTGCGCAATCCGCTGGAACTCATCGATATCGCCGATCTCGTCAAAGATTGCGAGTTCAAGGTGTTTGCGGGTCCGGCGTGCAATCCCGAGGGCCGGGTGGCGGCCTTGCGTCTGCCGCAAGGTGGCATGTTGGCGCGCAGCGAGATCGACGCCTGCACCGCCTACGTCGCGCGTTTCGGCGCTAAGGGGCTTGCCTATATAAAGGTGAACCAGCGCGCCAAGGGCCGCGAAGGCCTGCAGTCGCCGATTATCAAGTTCCTGTCGGACACGGCGCTGCAAGGTATCCTGGAACGCACTGGCGCCGAGGACGGCGACGTGATTTTCTTCGGCGCCGACCGCGCGAAAGTGGTCAACGATGCGCTCGGCGCGCTGCGCCTGAAACTCGGTCAGGATCGCGGACTGGTGAAAAATGCCTGGCGGCCGCTGTGGGTAGTGGATTTTCCGATGTTCGAATATGACGGGGAAGCCAAGCGCTGGGTGGCGGAACACCACCCGTTCACGGCGCCGTGCGTCGATAGCATCGAAGCGCTCCAGCGTAATCCGGCCCATGCCTTGGCGCGTGCCTACGACATGGTGTTGAACGGTTCGGAAATCGGTGGCGGCTCGATTCGTATTCACCGCAGCGACATGCAATCCGCGGTCTTCGATTTGCTCAAAATCGGCGCCGCAGAGGCCCAGGAGAAATTTGGCTTCCTGCTGGAGGCGCTTCAATACGGCGCACCACCGCATGGCGGTATCGCCTTCGGCCTTGACCGCCTGGCCATGCTCATGTCGGGTGCGCCCAATATCCGCGAAGTCATCGCCTTCCCCAAAACCCAGACCGCCTACGATCCCTTGACCGACGCGCCGGGCGCGGTCGACGAGGCGCAGCTTCGGGAACTGCACATCCGCCTGCGGGCGGCGCCGAGCAATCCGGAGCCGCAGAGCGCGGCGCCGGCGGCCACCGGCGGTCACTGAACGCGACTCCAGGTACCCGGCCGGCACCTGCAGCAACGACACGGGAGTAAGGTCTATGAGTTTATTCAAGCGCCCCGAGTCCGTGCTGGTGGTGATTTCCACGCAGCACGGCGAAGTCCTGCAGATGCGCCGTCATGACCCTGCGGATTTCTGGCAATCGGTAAGCAGCCCGTTGCAGGAAAACGAAACACTGGCCGATGCAGCGCGGCGCGCGGTGCGCGAGGAAACCGGGCTGCTGCCGGATCACGGCTTGACCGACACCGGTGTGGTCAACACCTATCCCATGCAAGTGGCTTGGCTTGCGAGAATTGCCGGGGCTGCGCGTGAAAACACCGAACATGTATTCAGCCTGCAGTTGCCGGCCATCGACGCGGTGCGCATCGATCTGGAGCGGCATGCGGAATATCGATGGCTGTCGCGCGAAGAAGCGCTCAAGCTCGCGGGCTCTCCGTCCGATCGCGACGCAATCGCAAAACTCGTGGCCGCGAAGAACGCAACCTAACACCGTCTGTAAGAGACTTCCTGTCAATACGGAGCGCTTGAGGCTCTCGTCTTGAGCTCTCAGGCGTTTGCTTGTGATCATCGTATTGCCCTCCGTGCCGAGGGCGTCGTCGTCAGCTCGATGCAGTGCGTA
>JBOIBB010000106.1:0-16094 GCA_050739335.1 Gammaproteobacteria bacterium | reverse complement strand
GACCAAGACGAGTTCATTTGATATCCTTGTTGCCCCGGCTCCTGCCGGGGCATTTTTTTGTCCGAATGATCCGAATTCTGAGCAGCGGTAGTAAATGGCAGCCTTGGTGGATCGTGCTCGCGGTCCTGGCCGTGCTGGCCGCTACGGCGCTCGCCTACATGCCGGGCCTCAGCGGCGACTTCATGTTCGACGATATTCCGAACATCGTTCGCAACCCGGCGTTCCCGCCTGCGAGCCTTTCCCCGCACGTTCTGCTGAATATTGTTTTTTCCTCGCGCTCCGGGCTTCTCTACCGCCCGCTCAGCATGCTGAGCTTCGCGCTGAACGAGTATTTTTTTGGCCTCGGGCCCTACTCCTTCAAGCTCACCAATGTGCTGATCCACTTGGCGAACGCACTCCTGATCCTGTGGCTGAGCTGGCGGCTCATCGTGAATTGCCGGCGGCGCTACGGATTCAAATGGAGCGACCGCATAGTCGCCTGGGCCAGCGTGCTGACGGCGGCGGCCTGGGCGCTGCACCCGCTGAACTTGACGGCCGTGCTCTACATCGTGCAGCGCATGACGAGCCTCGCGGCGCTCTTCACGCTGGCCGGAATCTTGAGTTACCTGTATGGCCGCGAACGCCAGCTTGCCGGCAAATCGGGCTGGCCGCTGGTGTGGCTGTTAACGCCATTCTTTGGAATCCTGGGTGTGCTTTCCAAGGAAGATGCCGCGTTGCTGCCGCTTTACCTGCTCGTCATCGAATGGCTGATTTTCGGATTCCGCAGCGCTGCGCAAGCTCCGACGGGTTTGCCCGCCGTCATTCCGGCGCAGGCGGACATTCAGTCACTGCAAAAATCCGGGCCGCTCCTGACCGAAACCAACGCCATGCTGGTACCGCCAACAAACCAGAGCTTCGTCCATCGGCGCCACGCCAGAAACATCATCGTCTTTTACCTCGTGGGGCTGGTGCTGCCGGGACTGGTCGGCATCGCGTACCTCGTGCATCAGCATTTCTGGACGGGCTTTGCGGGGCGCGATTTTACGCTGCCGGAACGGGTGCTCACCGAATTTCGCGTGGTGTTTCTCTATATCAAATGGACTTTCATCCCCGACATCCGCGAACTCGCGCTTTACCACGACGACCTCGCGGTTTCGACCGGATTGCTGCACCCGGTCACGACGCTCCTGAGCCTGCTCGCGCTCGTGGCGATCCTGCTGCTCGGCTTCTCACAGCGGCGCCGCCGCCCGCTCCTGTGTTTGGGGATTTTGTGGTTCTTCGCCGGGCAGATGATGGAATCCACGGTGCTGCCGCTCGAACTCGCGTTCGAGCATCGCAATTATCTGCCGGACTATGGTCTGATTCTGGCGTTCTTCAGCTTGCTGCTCCTGCCCGCCGCACCAGTAGCCAAACCCAAGGTGCGGCGCTCGCTGCGCTGGACGATCGCCGTGATCATCTTGCCGGTGCTCTTCGGCGTGACGCTCCTGCGCTCCTGGGAATGGCGCAATCCGCTGAGCTTTGCCTACTACGAGGCGCATCACCATCCGCGCTCGCAGCGCGCGGTGTACGCGCTCGGGCAGGCTTACTCCGACTTGGCGCTGCGTGGCGCGCTGCAGAATCCGGAGCTCGCGATCAGCACTCTCGATCAGGCCGCCGCGGTGAGCAACAACATCATGCCGGACGTGGCCGCCATGATCGTGCGCGCCAAGCTCGGCCTCCCGCCGGATGCGATCAATGCGCAACATGCAACCTGGCTGCTGCAGAACCGGGCATTCACGGCGCAGGACACGGCTTCTCTCTTCAGCCTGGTCATGTGCCTGCCGAAAAGCTGCGCTCACCTGGCCGTACCGGCCGGCGAACTCATTACCACGGCGCTGCATCCGCACGCGGGAGACAAAAACGCCACGCGCAGCCCCGATCTGTGGACGATCTATGCACAGTACCTGACCTTCACGGGCCAGCCGCTGCACAGCGTGATCGAAGCCATGCAACACGCGGTCACGCTCGGGCCAAAAGTGCCTCAATACCGGGTCAATCTCATCAAAGCGTTGATCGTGGCCGGTAACTTCGGCGGCGCTGAACAGCAGATTGATGAACTGCGCAAGCTCAACTTCCTCGGGCATCTCGACGTGGATATCCAGGATTTGAACCGGCGGCTCGCCGATGCGCAGGCCAAAGCCGCAAAACCGCCAGACAAGACACCGGCGGCGAAGACGTAGGCCGGCGCAAGCGGAGCGTTGCGAGCGTTCCGATAGATTTGTTCCCGTAGGCCCGCATAAGGAGGGATGCCTGCAACGACCTTCGGTCTTATGCAGGCCTACTTCGGCAGCCATACATCCATGGTTTACATCGAAATGACGTCTCTTCGTAGGCCCGCATAAGCGCAGCGTTGCGGGCATCTTCGGGAGGGATGCCTGCAACGACCTTCGGTCTTATGCAGGCCTACGTCGGCAGCCACACATCCATGGTTTACATCGAAATGACGTTTCTTCGTAGGCCCGCATAAGCGCAGCGTTGCGGGCATCTTCGGGAGGAATGCCTGCAACGGCCTGCGGCCTTATGCAGGCCTGCATCCGGATAAATGTGTCCGGCGTGCGCTTGTGGTTGTCCGCAACGACGCTGCGCGTCTTATGCCGCCCTACACGATCCACGATTCCGTACGCCTGCAACGGCCTGCGGCCTTATGCGGGCCTACATCGGGGCGGCTGCATTTGAGAGAATACCCGCGCCTCACCCGCACCGGACGCTCCCACCCGCATGACCTGGCGCAAACTTTTCCTGCCGCTCGCACTGTTCGTGGCGCTGGTGCTCACGGTGCTCGCCTACCTGCCGGGTCTGCACGGCCCGTTCGTATTCGACGACATCACCAACATCGTGCAAAACGCCGCGTTGCGGCTCCCGAGCCTGCGCTGGGACCAACTCCTGCACGCAGCGTTTTCGTCGGACGCCGGACCCACGCGCCGGCCGCTGAGCTCGCTCTCGTTTGCGCTGAATTTCTATTTCTTCGGCCCGGGCTCGTTCAGCTTCAAGCTGGTAAACGTGATCATTCACCTCATCAACGGGCTGCTGTTCTTTTGGCTGCTGCGCCAAATCTTCGGGCACTGGCACAAGACCGGCGCCATCGCCTCCGGGCCTTCGGCCCAGTGGTTGCCGCTGCTCTGCACCGCAATCTGGCTGCTGCACCCGCTGAACCTGACGGCGGTGCTCTACGTGGTGCAACGCGAAACGAGCCTCTGCTCGCTCTTCATCCTGCTCGGCTGCGTGCTCTACTGCCACGGGCGGCTGCGGTTGCTCGATGGGCACCCGGGCTGGTGGTGGATGTTTATCGGCACCGCGGTCACCGCGGTGCTCGCGCTCGGCGCCAAGGAGACCGCGGCGCTGCTGCCGATTTACCTGCTGGCAATCGAAGGCTGCGTGTTCCGCTTCGCGATGCCCGCCGGCGAAGCCGGCGCCATGACACTCCTCTGGCGCAAGCATGGACTGCAGATTTTTTTCATGCTGTTCCTGGTGTTGCCGTTCGCGATCGGCATGTATTGGCTCTTCGCCGTCCATCACGGCTCGGCGTTCAGCTACGCCGGCCGTGATTACACGCTCAGCGAACGGCTGCTCACCGAATGCCGGGTGGTGTGGAACTACATCCGCTGGACGCTGTTCCCTCGCCTGCCCGACCTCGGTCTCTACCACGACGACATTCCGATTTCGACCGGGATCTTCGCGCCAGTTACTACTTTGCTTTCGATCCTGGGCCTTGCCGGCCTTCTGGTGCTTGCGGGCTTCACCTGGAAGAAACGCCCGTGGATCTGCTTCGGCATCCTGTGGTTTTTTACCGGCCAGTTGCTCGAATCCACGGTGTTTCCGCTGGAGATTGCCTTCGAACACCGCAATTACCTCGCGGACATGGGCATCATCGCAGCGGTGGTCACGTTCATCCTGATCGAGCCCACGCGCTTGATCAAAACACCCGTGCGCGTGGTCATCATTGCACTCGTGGCGCTCACCTTCGGCGCGCTTACCGGCATGCGCGCGTACATCTGGCGCGACACCTCGGCGCTGGTTGCAGTGCAGGCCGCCAATCATCCGCGCTCTCCGTACGCGACCTACGCGCTCGGCGAGCAGCTCACCAATGAAGTGCTGGCCGGGCATCGCGAGCTGCTGCCGCGCGCCATCGCGGCCCTGCGCCATTCGGCCGAGCTGCCGAATTCCGGCATCATCGCCGGCGCGGCCCTCGCGCTTCTCGAAGCGCAGACGCTCGACAACAACGACCCCCCGAATTTCGCGCGCATGGCGGCACGCCTGCGCACGCGGCCGATCTCCGCCTCGGATCAGCAGGGGCTGGTGGCGCTCGTGCAATGTCAGAACGCTGACAACTGCCATTTCACACGCGCGGAAATGCAGTCGCTCTTCGATTCCGCGCTGGCCAATCCGCGCATCGGACGCGGCAGCACCTACGCGAATATTCTCACCGACTACGGGAATTTCCTCGGCCGTGGCGCGCACGATGATCTCGTAAAGAGTCGCGCCCTGATGCTCAGGGCTGCCGAAGCCGTACCCAGCGAGCCGCAATACCGCATGAACGTCGTGGTGCTCGACATCGCGCTCGAGGACCGCGCGCTCGCTGAGAAGGATCTCGAGAAAGTGCAGGCGCTCAACAAGGTGGGCAATCTCACGCCCGCGATCCGCAGCTTGCAAAAGCGCATCGATGCGATCGGCTCCGCGCCCACCGCCGGAAGCGTTGGCGTACGGACACCGGCGGCCGCGACCTGATTTCATTTCGCGGCAATACCCAGGATGCCCGCAACGCAGACTTATGCGGGCCTACGAGGGATAAGGCTTTCAAGATCCCCGCAACGCAGACTTATGCGGGCCTACGAGAACAAACCTATCCGATCCCCGCAACGCGGACTTTTGCGATCCTACGAAATCGTGGAATGGGTAGGGCCGCATAAGACGCGCAGCGTCGTTGCGGACAACCCCAAATAACGCGAGAGACGTGTACCCCGACGTAGGCCTGCATAAGGCCGAAGGTTGTTGCAGGCATTCCGATTTCGTCAGTCCCGCAGCGGCGGGAATCCAGTTCCAAATCAACCGTGGCAACCGCCGAAGATGCCCGCAACGCAGACTTATGCGGGCCTACACCCGATGCGTCACGCGATGCTATATTGCGGGCCACTCAGGGGAACCGGCGTATCGCATGGCTGAAGACTCGACCTCGCTCAGCATCATTTTGCCCGCGAAAGACGAAGCCGCCGCGCTGCCGGGACTGCTGGATACATTGCACGCGCACTTTCCCCAGGCGGAACTCCTGGTGGTGGACGACGGATCGAGCGACGGTACCGGCGAGGTCGCCGCGAAACACGGCGCGCGCGTGGTCCGCCATCCCTACGCCATGGGCAACGGCGCCGCGGTCAAATCGGGGGCCCGCGCCGCGCGCGGCGACACACTGGTGTTTATGGACGCGGATGGCCAACACAGCGCCGAAGAGATTGCTGCGTTGCTAGCCAAGCTTGGCGAGGGCTACGAGATGGCGGTGGGTGCACGCAAACGCGGCTCGCAGGCTTCGTTTGGCCGCGGCATTGCCAACGGCATTTACAATCGCCTGGCAAGCTGGATGGTGGGCCACTCAATCCGTGATCTCACCTCGGGCTTGCGCGCAGTACGTGCGGAACGCTTCCGCGAATTCCTGCACCTGCTGCCGAACGGCTTTTCCTACCCGACCACCATCACCATGTCATTCTTCCGCGCCGGTTACGGCGTGGCGTATGTGCCAATCGTGGCCAAGAAGCGCACCGGCAAAAGCCACATCCAGCCGCTGCGGGATGGCGTGCGGTTTTTGTTGATCATCTTCAAGGTCGCGACGCTCTATGCACCGCTGAAAATTTTCCTGCCGATCAGCATTGTGTTCTTTCTGCTTGGCCTCGGATGGTATGCGCACACCTTCATCGACACGCACCACTTCAGCGTGATGAGCGCGCTACTGTTCATCACCGCGGTGCTGGTATTCCTGATCGGGCTGATCTCCGAACAGATCACCAACCTCTTGTTCATCCGGCGCGATCAGCCGTAATCCGATTCCTTGCGGGCTGCACGAGCGCAGCCAAGATGCCTGCAACAACCTGCGGTTTTATGCAGGCCTACATCTCGCATGGGGAAAATTGGGGGAATGCCTGCAACGACCTCCGGTCTTATGCAGGCCTACGTCGGCAGCCATACAAGCATGGTTTACATCGAACGAACGTTTATTCGTAGGCCCGCATAAGTCTGCGTTGCAGGCATCTTCAGGATTCTCGTAGCTGTTGCGGAACTGGATCCCCGCCGTTGCGGGAATGACGGGAAAGAGTTCAGCAGCGCACACTCGGGAATCGGGAAATGCCTGCAACGGCCTGCAATCTCGGGCTGGCCCATCCATCGGGTTGACTGGACCCACTTGGTTAGCTAACCTCGGACACATGAACGAAGTCATCAACGTGCACGACGCGAAAACCCATCTGTCGAAGCTGCTCGACAAAGCCCACGCCGGCGAAGAAATCGTGCTCGGCAAGGCGGGCAAGCCGTATGCGCGCCTGGTGCCGTTGCGCCCGACAGGCAAGCGCCGTCTGGGTTTTATCGATGGAAAACTCGACGATAGTTTCTTTGAACCGCTACCCGAAGACGAATTGGACGCCTGGGAAGGTAAATGAACGTCTTGCTCGACACCCACGTTTTTCTGTGGGCCGTCATGCAACCGGATCAATTATCGTCGAAGGTGCGACGCCTGCTCGAAAACTCCAAGACGGATGTCACTGTCAGTGCCGCGTCGGCCTGGGAAATCGGGACCAAATTTCGATTAGGCAAGCTGCCGGGCGCAAAGCTCGTGGTCGGCGAGTTTGAAGATGCGGTCAGACGTTTGCACGCTCGTTCACTACCCATCATCAACGCGCACGCAATGCTGGCCGGGTCTTATCCGCAGGACCATCGCGACCCATTCGACCGTATACTCGCGGCCCAAGCTGAAATCGAAGGCCTGGTTTTAGTCAGCAAAGATCGTGCGTTGCGCCAATTCGGTGTGAAACTTCTGTGGTAACACCTACGGCAAAAACTGCGGGCAACACTGATTGCGCGTCTTGATCGTCACCCGCAATCTGCCGCCGCTCGTGGGCGGCATGGAGCAGCTCAACTGGCACCTGGCCGATGAGCTTACGAAATACGCCGAGGTGCAGATCATCGGCCCACCCGGATCGGCGGCGCTCGCGCCCGCGAACACCAGTGTGCGCGAGGTGCCGCTCACGCCGCTGCCGCGGTTTCTGCTGAGTGCCGACGCACGCGCGCGCTACGCGGCGAGGCACTGGCAGCCGGACGTGGTGCTGGCGGGCAGCGGCCTCACGGCGCCCGTCGCGTTGCGCGCGGCGCGCACCTGCAAGGCAAAATCCGCAGTCTATGTGCACGGCCTCGATGTCGTCGTTAAAAGTTTTCTTTATCGGCACCTTTGGCTGCCCGCGCTGCGGCGTGCGGACCGCGTGATCGCGAACAGCCACGCGACCGCGGAGCTGTGCCGCGAGAGGGGCGTGGATGCGGCGCGCGTCGGCATTGTGTATCCGGGCGTGACTCTGCCCGCGCACGCGGCGACTCACGAAGCCACGGCGCACTTTCGCGCGGAGCAAGGCTTGAGCGACGGTCCGCTGCTGCTCTCGGTCGGCCGGCTGACGGCGCGCAAGGGATTACGTGAGTTCGTGGTGCAGTGTCTGCCACGCATCGTCGCGAAGCACCCGGACGCAACGCTGCTGGTCGTCGGGGACGCACCCAAGCAATCGCTGCACGCGCGGACCCAAACGCCTGCCAGCATCCAGACGGCCGCCGACACGGCCGGCGTAGGCAAACACCTGCATTTCGCAGGCGTCATTACGGATCGTGCGCAACTCGCCACGATCTACCAGGCCGCCGACGTGCATGTGTTTCCGGTGCGCGAAATCGCCGGGGATCCGGAAGGCTTCGGCATGGTGGCCGTCGAAGCCGCTGCACACGGACTGCCGACCGTGGCATTCGCAACCGGCGGCGTCGCCGACGCCGTCGCCGCAGGTCAATCCGGCTATTTGGTGCCGCCCGGAGATTACACGGCCTTCGGCGCGGCGGTGCTGCGCACGCTCGACGCCCAAGACATGCTGCGCAACGCTTGTATGCGCTTCGCGCAACAATTTGCCTGGCCCGCTTTCGGCCAACAAATCGCGCGAGAATTGGGGCTGACCGAGCCGGCTTCCCATAAAAGCGCAACCACGCCATGAACGCAGAGGTACACGCGCGCCGCGCTCACGCGGTTCTGAACTTGGGGTCGCGCAACCAGAAGGCAATCAAAATCGAGCGGCTGCTGGACCTCAAGCATCGCGCGCAACCGATCGCGATGCTTGAAATCGGTACGGGGTCCGGCGGCATTGCGCATTACTTCGGCACGCACCCGAGCCTGCGGTGCAACGTCAGCGCTGCAGATGTGCGCGACAACCGCCAGATAACCGAAGGATTCAGCTACCAGCCGGTCAGCGGTACCCGGCTGCCTTTCGAGGCTGCGAGTTTCGATGTCGTGATCAGCAACCATGTCATCGAGCACGTGGGGAATGCCGCAGCCCAGCATCAGCATCTCGTGGAAATTCACCGGGTCATGAACCCCGGCGGGGTTGGCTACCTCGCCGTGCCCAACCGCTGGATGCTCAGGGAGCCACATTACCGCTTGCTGTTCCTAAGCTGGTGGCCGCGTCCGTTGCGCACACCCTACCTGCGCATGATGCGCAAGGGCAGTTTCTACGACTGCGAACCGCTGCAGATGCACCAGCTTGAACACATGCTCGCTGCCGCGGGATTCCATTACCAGAACATCTGCATCGAAGCGCTGCGCGCGACGCTGGACATAGAAGGTGCCCAGTCAACTACAGCACGCATTCTGCATGCAACACCCGACACGCTGCTGCGGCCGTTCCGCCGGATCATCCCGACATTGATTTACCGGATCGAACGAGCAAAATGAAATTACGCCGTAGAGCTTCCCGCGTCGTCGGAATGGCGAAACGAAATTGCCTGCAACAGCCTGCGGCCTTGTGCAGGCCCACATGGTCAAGAAACTTCACTGCGTATTCTGTGGTTGTCCGCAACGACGCTGTGCGTCTTATGCGGCCCTACACGATCCACGATCTCGTAGGCCTGCATAAGCGCAGCGTTGCGGGCATTCTGAAAGATCTGTCCCTCGTAGGCCCGCATAAGTCGACGTTGCGGGCATCTTGGGTATGGCCGAGGCGGATCGAGAGCCGGATTCCCGCCGTCGCGGGAATGACGCCATGGGAATGCCTGCATCGGCCTTTGGCCTTGTGCAGGCCTACATGGTCAAGAAACTTCACTGCGTATTCTGTGGTTGTCCGCAACGACGCTGCGCGTCTTATGCGGCCCTACGCGATCCACGGTTTCGTAGGCCTGCATAAGCGCAGCGTTGCGGGCATTTGCCCTCGTCCGCAACAGCGCTACGCGCTTTATGCGGCCCTACTTCGGATTGCAGGTTGACCAGCTCTCACCAGCCCGCCGTATGGTTCCCTGCGGTCCGGACCGGCACGGGCACGGACGTCTTTACTGAACGCCTGGTCGCAGGGCTCCGGCAACGGGGCATCCGAGCCGAAATCACCTGGCTGCCGCTGCGTGCCGAATACGCGCCGTGGACCGTGCGCGTACCTCGCCCACCCGAGTGGGCCACGGTCGCCCACGTGAACACCTGGTTGCATTCACGATTCCTTCCCAAAAACTTGCCCGTGGTCGCCACCATTCACCATTCCGTGCACGACCCGGCCTTGCGGCCGTACAAAGGTTTCGTACGCGCCGCCTACCATCACGGGTGGATTGCGCCCAACGAGCGCCGAGTACTCCGACGCGCCAGTCGTATCGTCGCCGTCAGCCACTTTGTCGCGGAGACCGCCAGGAAAAGTCTGCTCGATGTGCCAATGGACGTGATCTATAACGGAGTAGATACCGAGCAGTTTCAGCCCAGCGCCCGGCGACGGCTACCCAGCGAGCCTTTCCGGCTCCTCTACGCCGGAACTTGGATGGCACGCAAAGGCGTGGATCTGCTAGCTCCAATCATGCGCGCACTGGGCGATGGATTCGAGCTCAGATACACCGGTGGCGAAGCCGCGGCCGCTGACAAGAAAAATATGCCGGCGAACATGTGCGACATCGGCAGATTACGAGGCGCAGACGCCGTGATCGCCGCCTTGCACGACGCCGATGCGCTGCTGTTCCCCTCACGCAGCGAAGGCTTCGGACTGGTGGCGGCGGAGGCAATGGCTTGCGGACTTCCCGTCATCGCTACACGCGGCTCCTCATTGGTCGAGGTGGTCGAAGATGGCGTAACGGGAGTGCTATGCGCGCGTGACGATGTTACGTCCTTTGCAGTTGCCAGCCGCAGGATTCGTGACGACGATCTCGTGTACCAAGCCATGGTGCAAGCGGCGCGCGACCGAGCAATCAAACAGTTCTCAGAGAAAAAGATGCTCGACGCTTATCTCAGGGTCTGGGTCGAAGCCACCGGCACCTGAAACACGGGACCCGCTATCACAATAGCCGGCAAGTACGCCGTTCCATCTCAGAGCCACGCATGGAACAAACAGAATCTTTGCCATCACGTCAAAAACACGTCATGGGCGGAACGACAATCTTCGGCTCCGAGTCTGCTCGGATCACGCAGGCGCCCATCGTCCAGAAATCCAGCACCAACCCAAAGCGATCATCCGCGCTCAATTCGGACCAGGCCTGCCACATACCGGGGCTGAACCGGATGTCGTCAAAGAAAAACACAGCTCCCCGTTTTGCATGCGGAAGGATCGCGGCGCAATAGTCCTTCGTCGGCTGATACTCGTGATGGCCATCTATAAACGCAAAGTCCACAAACGGCATCCGGTCCAGTTGTGTGCTTAACGTATCGTTGAAATACCCTTCAACATACTCGACGTTCTCAATCCCCAAGTTGCGATGCAGTTCACGGGCCAATGTCATTCTGGCAGGTGAAGCCTCCAAGGTGATCATCTTCCCGGTGGTCCCCAAAGCCATATAAGCCGCCGATATGCCGACATTTGTGCCAAGTTCAACCACCTGCTGCGGTGCGAACTCCCTGACCATGGCGCCCAACAGGCCCGCCTGTTTGGGTGACTTGCTGATTGCCGCCGCAGCGGAGATCGTCCAATCGATGTCATAAGCTCCGCCGTGGCCGAGTGGATCAGTCCGCGCCAACAGCCGTCTGCGCTCACGCTCTATCGCCGGCCGCGTCTCGATCGTACTCACAGCAGCCAGTGCCTGTTTTGAGCCAAAGCAAGTCGCACCCCTCAAAACTGCCGTAGCCGCCCTGCTAGAACGGTGGTGTTGAACACACAAAATGTGCGCGTCAAGCCATACGAACCACGGTGCGAACCTCGACAGCGGTTTGTGCATCAACACGAACTTCAGTATTCTCATTACCAATCTCCCGAAATTTTTACGTCCGGTTAAGGCATCCGGGACCGACTCGCGAGTGCTCGTGAATGAGAGCAAAAGCAACGGCCCTTACTTCGGCAGCAGGTCATCCGTCATCGACCGCGTCACCGGCGGCCACTTGCTGGGTCACGCACCCAACCGCGTTCGCGCATCAGAGCAATCAGTTTGGGCACAGCCTCCGCCTGCGGCAAATCGTCAAATGCCTTGCGCCGTAATGCCGCACGTTCTGCAACAAAGCCGTCGTGTTTCCACTCGGACGCCAGCGCCGCCAGCAAAGCTCGCCAACTTGGCACCACAGGGCCAGGCATCATGGTGCGTGGGTCGAACTGAAGCCGACGATCATTGCGCACATAGCTGTCGTCCTCGGGAATCAAAAACAACAGCGGCTTGTCCACCAGCAGGAAATCCATGCTCATTGAAGAATAATCCGTCACCAGTGCTGCAAGATGTGGCATTACCGGATAGATGTCTGAATCCCGCGCGCATACGTGGAAATGACGGCCCCCGATATGGTCAACATTGTGTTCCGAAGGATGGAACTTAAAAATGAATTCCACACCTTGCGCTTCTGCAAAGTCGTCAACGATACGTAATATCGAAGCGTCTAGCTGCATCGGCATCGAGCCGGAATCTCGGAACGTAGGAGCGATCAATACCAGTTTGCGATGCAACGGTCCCCACGTCGGTAACTTCGACTTGATTCCAGCATCAACATTACTCCAAGCTAGTTCCCGGTTTTCTCCTTCTAACGATCGCGCAAAGTCATTGCGCGGATAACCCGTAACCGGGAATTGTGAAGCCAGGAACATTCCCGCATATACGTGGTCACGGGTAAATTTAGATGTGGTGGCAACCGCTGCATAGTGGGTGAGACGGCCGGTTACCCGATATACCAAGAGGCGCGCCCGAAACAGCAACGGCTTCGAGGCCCACGTGACCTTACCAGACTCGCGCTTCCACTTTTCAACTTCACCCCATTTGAATCCGAATCCGTGCCAAAGCTGGATTACCCTCGCACGTATCAACAAAAAAAAACGCATGCGACGAAACCACGCGGCCTCGTCAACGACCAGCGTCCCACAGCGCGCGAGGTACCAGACGGCTCTCCACGATGGATAACGCATGGCCTCGCGGGCGCCCGCAATGATGGCTGACCGTACCGACTCTTGCCCAGTGACAAACACGATTCGAAGATTCGACTCGATCTGCCCGGCCTGAAGGAAGAAGTACTTCGCATTATCGAGAAAACGCCCGTCCGCACGGCCGAACACCGCGATCCAGTCCCGGCGCTTCGGGACCAACGCAGCAAGCGGCGCGACAAAGATCCAGCCCGTTAGGCTCGCGACCAGCGACAGCATCAGTGGAATCAATGTACGCATAAAACGCGCGGACCAACCTGTGTTACTTACTCCAGAAAGAAGCACAGTGCGTCCACGCGGCGAGTCAAGCCTGACTTTCTTCCCTGTAGTGACGCAAAGTTCTTTCTACCCCCTCTTTGATGGCAATGCGCGGTCGCCAACCCAGTTCGTTTATCGCTCCACAATCAAGCGTTACCGGAGTGTCCATGCGACTCCACATATGCGAACCCGCGTTATCGATAGTCATCGTGAGCGAACCGCTGTTTGGGCCGGCCTGCGCAAGGATAGTTTCAGCCAGTTGTTTGATAGATACGATCGAATCGTTATTGGAGATGTTGTACGCCTCACCGCTCGTCCCGTTCAGCAGCGCAAGCAAGATTGCGGTGCAGGCATCGGCAATATACGTGTACGCGCGCGTCTTCTTGCCGTCGGAACGCATCGTGATCCCCTGTCCATCCAGCGCACTCCGAATAAATTGGGCCTGCACCCGCGTGTCAGATAATTTCATTCCCGGACCGTATGTGTACCCCAGCCGCGCTATCACGAAGTCCGTACCATACTCGGCGCGGTGGGATGCGCAGATGTTCTCAGCCATGCGCTTGCTTTCAGGATACGCGGAACGCACATCGAGCGGGTCATCCGAAGCAAAAGCGTGCTCCGACAAGGCTTGCTCGGCCGGGAACACACGACGACTGCCATACACCTCCAGAGACGAAATCAAACACAAGCGCGCATGGTTCGCGCGCGCAAGTTCCAAGGTACTCAGCGTACCGAGAACATTGGCACGCATCACGGACAACGGATGATCACGAAACACTGACGGGGATGCCGGGGAGGCCGCGTGAATGATGTAATCAACGGGGGGAATAGCCAGGTGGTTAATGACTTCAACATTGCACACGCAAAGCTGAAAGTTGTCGTTAACCTCGTATTGTTGCAGCCACGACGGGACGTGCGTCGCGTCATGGACCTCGGCGATAACCACCGGCTTGTCGTACCCGCTCTGCCGTCCCAGCTCCATCAGCGAGTGCACTACATACCCGCCGACCATGCCACCCGCGCCTGTAATCAGGAAGGTTTTCCCCCGTGCGGCCTGAAGCTCCGATTGGCACGCCAGAACAATATTGACCGCATCTTCAGCGATAACGGGAATCACAACTGCATACCGACAATATCGGTGTATTTTGCGGTACTGACCAGATAACCGAAATATTCAAAGTCCTGCCGAACCGTAATTTTTACATTTCCGCGTATCCCTGGGGTTAGATTCACCCGCTCGCCGTATTTATTCATCATGTTCGCCATATCCACAAACGTTCCTACGCGCCGGTCTGCAATCGCACGCTTATTTATCCGCCAAACATGACCCAGCCTAAAGCACTGCGGCGCTTGCAGGATATACATGTGGTTCCTGTCCAATACCTCATCGGCAAGAGCGCCATCTTCCGAGCGGCAAACTGTTTCGTACGCGGGGATGCATGTGATCGACGACCCCGTCGCAACCGTTTCGCGGATATTCCGTGATATCAGCGTCATGGGGACGATTGGCCTCACGCCGTCATGGATCAGCGCCACCGCATCGTCGGGTTGGTCATCCTCGACCGCCGCACGCAGCGCACAAATGATGGACGCATGTGCCGTATCACCGCCAAGCACCACCTTGCGCACCTTCGTCAATCCGAACGTTGAGACCAGCTCATTTACGTGTTCAATATGGGTTTTCAGCGTGGCCACATAGATATCGTCGACTTCCGTATGTTTCTGGAACAATTCAAGGGTGTAAACGAGTAACGGTTTCCCGGCTATGCCCATGAACTGCTTGGGCACGTCCCGCGTGCCCATGCGTGAACCGGTGCCCCCCGCAAAAATAATCACGATGCAGTGAGGCTTCTGTGTCTCAAAGGCGCAAGTCGAATTGATCACGCCCTTGGCCGCTCCAGACACTCGATCCGCCAATGATTAAATGGCCAGCGCAATTCCCACTGCTTCTTACACTTCATAAACACCCGTAGAGACTCTAAAGTTGGCAAACGCCATCGGCTCAAGCGCATGCAAATACGCTGCACTGCACAGCCTTGATCCCTTCACACTCCGGATAGAGACGTACACCTAAATCCCGCGCTTTACGACCCGCAACGTACAACATTCCTCGAAGCACATCGCATTCCAGATACCATGGCCTTTTCAGCGATCGGAGATGATAACAGCGACCTGTTGACCGCGCCGGTTGTAAGCGAGGTAGCGACAACTACGCCCGGTCGCTTCAAGAAACTCAAGGAACGCCTTGTGTTCATGCTTCTCCCATCCAACGTAGTTAAAATACTCGTCGAATACGATAACGGTCTGCGGAGTAATCCTGGGGGTGAGTATCCTGAGTGCAATGCTGGTGCTTGAGTACAGATCACAATCAACATGAATCAGTCGGGCTTGATCTGGCACATCCTTCAGGAAGTTCGGCAGAGTCTGATCGAAAAGTCCTTTGTATAACACGCAGTTGGTCGCGAAACGTAGCTTTTCGCCTGATACGTCGAATGCCCCCTGAGGAAACCCACTGCGCCAGAATTCGGGCAAGCCTGTAAAGGTGTCAAACCCATAGACTTTGTGCGGAAACGCACGTTTGGCGAGTTTGTTCAGCGAGTCTCCCTTGTACACCCCTAGCTCACAAAGAAATCCGCTCGCTTGGCCGGTTGCCGCAAACGCAACGTCCATCACCTGGTCCCGTGAAGAGCATGCTGTTGCATCGGGCATTACCTGGTCGAGCAAAGATACGGACGCATAAGTGGCCCGCATCGACTGCATCAGTGCCATATCATTCGCAATCCGCGCGACGGAGGCCCGCAGAACCCGCGCCGAAAGGTTTGCAATAAGTGGCCTAAACATTGTGTTCACACCCTCTTCAATAGCGATACCGCGGCAGCAGGCAGCGGCGTTCGGAACTCACACACGGTACCTCCGGCTTTCGGCGCCCGCGCGAAAAAGCAGTCGCCCGACACAAATACCACCAACTATTGCCATCGCACACTCCGCACACGCCAACGCCAATACCATACCTATCATACCCAAGCGCTCGGACAGCAGTACGCTCGTGACCACCAGCGTCAGCAGTCCAAATGCCTCGAAGCCCACGCGCATCCAGGGTTTACCAAGTGCCATCAGGACGTTACCCTCAGTTATTCGCAGCGCCATTCCAGGTATGGCCAAACACAGCCAACGGATAACTTGATCGAGCCCGTGGTAACGCGGGCCAAAAATCCAGCCGAACGCCGGCGCGATCAGCCACAACAC
>JBOIBB010000105.1:0-4468 GCA_050739335.1 Gammaproteobacteria bacterium | reverse complement strand
GTGCTGAGCTGGAGTTTCCCGGAAGGCAGGTTCCAGTTCACCCCGACCAGTGCATGCTGAGACGTGCCGGCGTAATCACCGCCTCCCGAATCAATGAACTGGAAAACCAAGGGCGCCGACTGCGGTGTATTGAATGCGATACGCGCGCGATTGAACGTGTACTGGCCTGCCGGGACCGTGACTCCCGCGAGCGGAAACGCTTCGGTGGGCGTGTCATAGGTCTGATAAACGTCCAGTTCCAGGTAGTAACCGCTGTTGGTGATTAATGCGGGGCTCAGCCACAACGTGGAGCTTTGTTTGCCGCCATCCGCAGTGCTCAGCCCGTCCACCTCATTGCGATGGAAATCGAAAAAGAACTGGTGCACCCAATCAGCGCTGCTGCCTGATGGCGGCCGTGGCATGTAATCCAACTCGGTGTAGTACTGCCGGGTGCCGGGGCGTTGCAGAAAGCCTGTGCCGGGGTTGAGCCCATCTCCGAATACATTGTATTGGGCGGTGGCATACCAGAGATCGTTGGGGTACTCGATATCGAAACCGTAGCCGTTGGGGTCGCCGGCGGGCAGATTGCCGCTGGAATGACCTCCCCAGGCTGCCAACACGAGGTTCTTGTCGCCGGTGAACGTCGCGGTTTTCCACAGCGCGTCGGTGCCAACGAAGGTGTTGCTGCTTACGCCCAGCGGATCACCGTGGGTGATGAGCGTTCCCACTTGCAGATTCTGGTTCAGGTTATACGTGCCGCGACCCACAAACAGATTGGTGGCGTTGGACACATCGGTGCCCGCCATCTGTGTGTCGAGTAGCGCCAGTGAGCCATTGCTGGATTGGCCCAGCAGCTTGACGCCCTCATCGAGCGGAACCGGCTCGCCGTTCACGAGGCCGATGGCGCGCGAGTAGTAGGGAATGAATCCGGCGTTCGCGAGTTTGTAGCCAAAGCTGAAGAGATTGGAACCTTGCAGGAAAAACTGGCGCTTTTCCGGAAAGGACAGCGGGAAGCGTCCGGTATTGATCTGCTGCTGGTCGGCCTCGGCTTCGGCAAAATCGGTGTGATAGGTGAACAGGCCGGCGAGCGAGGGCGTGAAGTTGTATTTCAGATCGAAGCCGGCGTTGCTGGTACTGCCGCGGCCGGTTTGGGATTTGACCAGTCCGTAAGGCTGGAAATCCCAGCCCTTGCCTTGCTGCAAGCCCTGCACACCGGTCAGCTTGCCTTCCCATTGCAGGCCGAATACCGAGGCGTTCAGGTTGATGCCAGACCAGGCGAGCGTGAGTTGGTCGCGGGGCACGTAGCGGCTCACGTTCAAGCCCCAAGCGGTGACGCCGTGGCCAAATTGCAGGCTGCGGGTGTCTATGGCGATCTCCGCGGTCCAAGCCTTTGCGTTGCGCTTTACGGCTGCTGTCCAGATGCCGTCCCAGTTGTAGTCGACGCCAGGGCTGCTCGGCGCGATCAGCCCGTCCGCCATGGCGCCGGCAGCGTTGACCTGGAACACATAGGCATAACGCTGCGTGCCGAAGGTATCCAGCACGATTGTTACGGAATCGTCATTGCCCTGATTGCCGTCGCGCACCAAAGTGTGGGTGGCGATCTTCGCCGGATCGGGATCGTCGGCGATCACGCCGATGTACAGCATGTGCTCGTCGCGCAGCAGCAGGACCTTGGTATGGAACGGCGTCGGTTGGCCGGGGTGCGGGCTTTGCTGGGTGAGTTCAATGACACCGGCGTGCTGCCAGGCGGGCCCATTGAGGTCGCCGTCAATGGTGATGGGGCCGTTGGCGCGACCCGCCGCGATCGTGGGCGGCGCGGCCGGTTGTGCCTGGACAGGGAACGGCGAAAGCAACAGGCCGCACAAAAGCAGGCTCGAAAACCGGGGCCAGGGACGGTGCATGGGATACCTTTGGGCGCGATGTGCGCAATGGTTTATCTCTCAGAGGCGCTGGCGACGGAAAGGGTTTAAGACGGGACGGAATTATTTTCCTGCAGTGGCAACTCAGCGCCGGCTCATTGATAGGCTGCTCACTGCAGTAACGCTTTGATGTGTGATTCAAAACCGCGATCGTCACTGCAGACGCTCTTGCATGATTTGTTTTTGGAGCGGCCGTGACCGCCGCGATTATCGCAGTGGTCACGGCCGGGACAGCCGCTCCTCGGCAAGCCGCGGATCGCTCAGGGACTGCGCAAGGTGATGTTTCCACTCAGCGTATGCGCGCTCACCTGGGCGCCGCCGGCGCCGCTCGAGAAATGCAACTCCCGGCCGGGGCCGTATTCGCTGGTGCGCTGCGCCTTGGGTCCGAAGTTGTTGTCGATGTCACCGCTGAAGGTGTAGATGTCGAAGCGCGCATCCGGCTTGGCTGAAAACGACAGCGTCAGATTGCCGCTGGTGCTGTTGAAGTCGTAGTTCCCGGAAGGCGCCAGGGCTGCGGTAAAGTTGACGTTGCCGGAGGTGGAATTGAGTTTGGCACGGTCGATGCGGCTCCCCGACACATTGACGGCGCCGCTGATGCTGCCGGCATCGACGTTGCCATCGATACCGGAGATCCTCACGTCGCCGCTGACGCTGCGGCCGGAGACATGCGCGCCTTTGGCCGAGCCGGTAACGGTGACGTCGCCGCTCACGGATTTGAGCTCCGCGTCCGTGTCACGCGAGTTCAGCGTGACGTCGCCGCTCACGCTTTCCAGATGGCCGCTGCCGTTCAGGCCGTCGGCATCGATGCCGGCGCTTACGGTGTTCACTATCAGGCGGCTCGCGGCCGGCACCTGCACGGTCAGGTCGGCTTGCGAGTTACCGCCCCCGTAGTTGGGATAAACGACGCGCACTTCCACGTTGTTGCCGCCGCCGTGGAAGTCGAGTGTCGCTTGCCCGCTGAGAGTGCCGGTGACTTGCACGCGGTTCTGGTTCCAGCCCTGCACATGGATGGCGCCCGCGACATTGTTGACCCGCACGGTCGCGCTCGCGGCGGCGGCGAGCGCCTGGTTGACGGTGGCATCGGCCGCGCGCGCGGGGGAGATCGTGCACAGCATTGCCAGCGGGATACAGAGCGCGGCCAGAGCCGCCGATACTGCGTGACTGGGTGCGAACCGGATAGGTTTCATGGTCAAGTCCTCGTCATGGTTTGCGTTTGGATCTGTTGGGCTTCACTCAAAAGCTGGGCCTGCTGCTGGTATAGATTGAAGAGCAGGCCGCGAAGGTTTACATCGTCCGGGTATTTTTTGACTGCCACCTCGGTGCGCGCGATGTTGGCGGTCACGATATTCAGGTTATCGAGCAGTGCGGCACGCGCCTTGTCCGGGATTTCGTGGTTGCCGGCGAGTTCCAGCGTGAAGCTCGCGAGCAGGTTTACCGCCTGGGTTGCCGGGTTTGCGTTGTTCGGGGCTCCGCTGGCGACCGCTGGCTGGTGCGGCAGGTGCGTGTACATGGAGAAAATCACCCAGGTAACGACCGCCGCGGCCGCCAGGACCGCCGCCACGGCGAGCACGTTCACGGCCATCCGCGGCCAGTGCTGCGGCCGGCCGATGCGCGCCGCAATGCCGGGCCAGAGATCGCGGCGCGGCTGGATCTCCCGCGGCAACTTTTCGAGCAGGGTGTCGAGCTTCTTGTCGGGCGGTGTGTTCATGTTTCCAGCCTCGCTTGCAGCAACTGGCGGGCGCGGTGCACGTGCGCTTTGCAGGTGCCCACGGCGATCCCGGTCAGGCCGGCGATTTCCTCGTGACTGTAACCCTCGACGGCGTATAACACGAACACCGCGCGTGCCGCCGGCGGCAGTGTGGCGATAAGCTTTTCCATGTCTGCGTCCGCATCGGGCGCCTCGGCGGGCGCGGGCTCGAGCTCCATGAGTTTGCCGCTATCCGGCAACACCAGTTGCAGGTAACGGCGATCAAGTTTCAGCCGCTGCAGCGCCGCGTTGATGGCGATGCGCGTGAGCCAGGTACCGAAGCTGCTCTCGCCGCGAAACCGCGGCAGCGCTTTCCAGGCAAGCACGAAGGCGTCCTGCGTGCAGTCCTCGGCGGCGCTGCGGTCCGCGAGGATGCGCACGCAAACGGCAAACACGTGGCCTACGTGGTGGCGATAGAGGCTCTCGAAGGCCTGCGCGTCACCGTCGCGCGCGCGCTCCGCGAGATCGGCGGGGTTCCGGTCGCCCGGGGCCGAATTTACGGCGGAATCCGCGGTAGTGGTGGCGACTTCCATACTCTTTGGACGACAGATACCGAAGAACGGTTTAATCCGGTGGACAATATACCTGCGGTGCGGCTGGTTTTGTGGCAGTCTATCGCCCCTTCGTGCCGCCCCGCCCGTGGCAGCGCCCGCGGAGAGCCCCAATTTCAGGAGAACGTCATGAAAAGACTCGCACTCACCCTGGTCAGTGCCGGACTTGTGTGGTCCGGATTTGCGGCGGCTGCGCCGGCCGGCAAACTGGCTTACCCCGCCGCGCACCGTGACAATACGGTCGATACCTATTTTGGTACCAAGGTGCCGGC
>JBOIBB010000104.1:0-3121 GCA_050739335.1 Gammaproteobacteria bacterium | reverse complement strand
CAACTACCATCGCTCCATCGACAGCTTATGGAGGATGTGATGCGCAAGCCACGGGACTTCGATGCGGAACTGAAGTCGCTCGAAGACAAGGCACGAGACCTGAAAGCCCGCAAGGTGCAGCAGCTTGGCGAGCTGGTCATCTCCACCGGCGCCGACGCCCTCAACGCCGACGAACTCGCGGGCGCGCTGATCGTGCTGGCGGAGACGAAAGATGCCGGAAAGAGGGAGGCATGGGCCAAGCGCGGGGCGGCCTTCTTTCAAGGAAGGGCGCGGCGAACTGCACCGGCAACTGACAGCGACGCTGGTAGCGCTCATACGCAACCGGGCGGCGCGCAACCGGCATCAGGGAGCGCAGGCGCGGCATGACATGCGCACCTGGCAGGTCGAACGCCGCAGGCGGACGCGCCATCTGATCGAACTCGGCGGCCTCGTCGTCAAAGCTGGGATCGTGGACCTCACCGGCGATGATCGCGCCATGATCTACGGCGCGCTGCTTTGGATCCCCCGTATTGCCTCACGTAATTTTGTTACCGTTTGCCTCATTAGCGGTGTTACCGAGGACGGCTTGTCGCTGCTGCCGAATCGGAGTTTTACGCTCTTGATTCCGTTCTTCATTTGACGTTTTCAACGCACGGGAGACTCACGGCGCAAAGCGCCGGGAGGAGCTCCGGGTTCGGAAGTGGTGATCAATTTGGAACACCAGATTGTACCGCCGGACGCGCAGTGACATCTTGCGTCATCCCCTTCATTTCGTAGATCAATCGCTGAATGGTTTGTTGGCGCCAGACCTGCACACGGCGCCGCAGCGTGCGTAGATGGCTGCGGCTAAAGAATCCAGGATAACGGGCTTGAAATTCTGTAAGGAGTTCCGCGGCTGTCTGATCTGGATGCGCCTCCAGCCATTGAAGCATCTCGGCCCAGTGGGCCACGAAACGCTGGGGACCACGGCCGCGTCCGCGAGGCTTTTTGGTGGGGCAGCGGTATTTTAGTCGCCCGATCACGACGCCCCGAGCACGCGCATCCTGACGCCATAGTTTCACGCGCTTAGCTAGACGATCCACGTGCCTCGGATGAAAACGTCCTGGGAACTGGATGCACAGCTCCTCGAACAGTTGCGTGGAGGTGATGTTCGGAAACCCTTCGAGGCGACGGCACACCAATGGCCAGACCATCGTGAGCGCGTGGTATACGGGCTTACCGGGTTCGGCATAGATCAGCCGAGGTCGTTCACGCATCTTCTCAGTCGGAACAGCCGGGGTCTGCGCAAGTGGTTGTGTAACAGTCGCAAGCAGCGCGGCGTTCATCGGCGCCTGTGCGCCACCTGGTTGAACCACAACCTGCAGACTGCGCAGATAGCGCGGCTTTGCCTCTACGGAAAACGTTGGGCGAACCTCGCCCGCTCGCCACGCACTGGAAAGACCGGCAACGAAGCCGGAGAGATCCGGCGGTTCGGCTATTGTGCTTGGAGGGTGGTCTCCATCCGCAAGTGTCACCAGATGCGCCTGAACCGCGCGTATCTCCTCCAGGAGCTTCAGTGGGTCCAAGGCGCCGGCCACCTCGTGCAGCTTGGCTTTCGCGGCATCAGAGAGGCTTTCAGCCTGCTGCAGGCGCTCACAAGGGGTCTGTGGAGGATGGTATCGTTTGGACACGTGAGCGCCTTCGCGGTGCTTCTCCGCGAGCTTGAAGGAAGGTTGGAAAAAGTTCACGAACAGACGCGAGGCTCCATACAGTCGCGTGATCGCCTGCGCTGCGGCGATGCCTTGGAAACGGCGGTAGCCCAGTAGCTTGCGCACGACAGCGCCGTTTTTCTGCTCGACCCAAGCTTGGTCGTTCTTGCGGTAGGGCCGGGAGCGAGTGAGTTCGATCCCGTGGCTGAGGCAGTACTCGATCAGTGACTCGTTGATAAACTCGCTGCCGTTATCCACGTCCAGTGCACGAAGCGCGAAGGGCAACCCTTGGCGAATACGTTCGATCGTTTCAACGACCAGCTTGCTCTCTCGCACCACCAAGGGTGCCGCCTCCGTCCAACCGCTGGCGATATCGGTCAGAACCAAGCTGTTGACGTAGCTGCCGCGGGTGGCTTCACCGCAATGCGCCACACAGTCCATCTCCATACTTCCCGGCGGGGGCTCGTTCCAGTCCGCGAAAGTACGAACCGGCACGCGGCGACGCGCGGCAGGCATAGCACGGCGAGCTTTCTTCAAGCGTGTCGCGCTCCGCGGCATTCGCAGCAATCGGTCGATCGTCGAGGCGCTCATGGCCAGAATCTTCTGGCGCATCGGCTCATCAAGATGCAAATGCCCGTTACGCTCCAGGGCCGGCAGCAGAATCGGCAACAGTGCCCGCAGGCGCTTCCCACAGACCCGATCGGAGGCTTCCCAGAGCACGATCAGTGTAGCGCGCACCGCCTCGTCATACAGCGAGGGTCGGACGCGAGTCTGCCGCCTCTTGGCGATCGGCTCGGTGTTCAGCGCCCGAATTGCCGACTTCTTGTGATAACCGGTCACGGCAATGAACTCACCGAGGATCCGGCGCTTCTCGGCGCCGGCCGTAGCGCAATATCGGCGGCGGACTACCTGAGTCAGCTCAGCCCGCGCTGTGTGTGTCATCTTGGTACCCATAGCCCCTCCGAAGTCGTGGAGGTAGCATGGTGGCAGTTACGATCGCCGGTAACATCTCACGTGAGGCAACGACCCCATCCGGTAACATTTTTGCTGACGCAATGCGGGGGCCATAATATGAGGACAGACCATCCCATTAGGCCATGACCTAGTTTGCGAACCACAGCACCGCGACGCCGAAGCACTCGTTGGATTCGCGGAGGAGAACCAGGCCGTCTACCCGGTACCGATCATGTGCCGATTACTCAAGGTGTCCAAGGGCGGCTCTAACTGGAGAGCTACCGCGCCAGACCCCGCAGCACGGAACGAGTCGGTGGGCCGGCTTGCCTGGCTCTGCTATGCTCAAGCGCAAAGTGCCCACAAAGGGGGCATTTAGGTAAATCGTGAGTCAAATGACGGAAGTGGACATCATCGGCGCCGGCCCGTACGGATTATCTATTGGCGCATACCTGACAGTTTTGCGAGTGCCTTTTCGGATTTTCGGTGCCCCGATGCGGAAC
>JBOIBB010000103.1:0-32443 GCA_050739335.1 Gammaproteobacteria bacterium | reverse complement strand
CGCAAGTACTTGTCAATTTTATTGGACCGCGGCAGTTAAACATGCAGATTTGGCTACCAATCCACAGCAAATTTCCGCAACTATGCCACCGGCTGGCAATAACCTGATGCCGCTATTCTGTCGCATGGATTATAGAAATCGAGTCACCCTGCAGGCACTCGCATTTCAACAAGATGGGGATTCCTATTTCCGAGCCCGAGTCGCAAGGCTCGCAATTGCGTATAGAGGGTGGGACTTTACCCGCGCAAGGCGTTGATGAACTCTTCCGCGGAAACGCCTGCTTGTTTGAGCACGCCGACAACGTGCCCATTTTCACTTCACGGTGATTGGGAACCACACAACCGCTGGCACCTCGTCGAAGAACAATGTGACTCCCACGCTGACGCACCAGACAAAACCCAATCGTTCAAGCGCACGTACGACCTCCGTACCGGAAACGCGCGGCAGACTAGGCACGTTTGGCAACCTCAAAGGTGGTTATCAACGGCCGGCCTGGCGCCGGCAGTGGAAACTCCTCGAGGTATAAACCGGTTGCTTCGCGAAGGTTGGCGAGTGCCTCTTCGACGGTCTCGCCTTGAGATGTCGAACCGGTCTCGGGGTTCAGCGCTGTGAAGCCCCCTTCAGGAGCAGGTAACAATACGGCCGTGAATACCATGACGTAGGTCTCCAATTCCAATGGTGCGTATTGTTGCATAACCTCTGACGGTCCATTTCCGCACCACCTAATTGCGTGCGCGGTTGACAGTCGTGCCCGCACGACCAGCTCCGAATGTGTTGCTGGTGCCCACCCGTTGCATTGCGGTCACGGAAACGCGGGACTGTGTTTACGCCACACCGTACGAAGCAATGGGCGCGCTAATTAATGATTTTGGCTTTTTGGCGCCTGCACCGGCTCGGCCAGCCCACGTCTGCGATTGAGCGTGTAGCCGAGAATCGGCCGCACAATTACATATATAAGGATCGCACCGGCGCCTCCCAGAATCAGCCACGCGACGAGGGCATGCAGACTGTAAGTCCAGAGCAGGTCGAGCGCATGCCAGAAGCCCGCATGAAAGACCCCCAGTAGTTCAGCGTAGGTAAACGGCAGGGGCGGCTGATGGAAAATCCACTGGCCGGTCTGTATGAAGGGAATCCACAATAGCAGTTGCAGCGGGTACGCGAGGAACTGAATGGCCTGAATCAACGGCAGGTTGAGCCGCAGTATCACTGCCGCCAGCGCACACAGGATCGTAGTGGTGCCCAATACCGGGATGGCTCCCAGCAGCACCCCCAGGGCCAGCGTCAGCGCGAGCTTGTGCGGGGTCATGCCCTCGCTCAGCAGCGCCACGATCAGCCGCACCAACTTGTGCTCGCGCAACTTCACCGTTACTCCCGGGTCTTCGAACTGGCAACGCAGCGCACCCAGCCAATCACGCCACGCCCGCTCACTGCCGGGCAAGCGGGCATCGCCCAAGACGCTTGACTCTGCGTGCTATTATTGCAGCCTCCAAGGCCGCGGAAATCCGCGGTTTTTCCGTCTGTCAGCATGCAAGCACTCAGCATTCAAAAACTCGTCAAGACTTATAAAAACGGCGTGGTCGCGCTGAAAGGCATTGATTTTGAAGTCGCGCCCGGCGAGTTTACCGCGCTGCTCGGACCCAACGGTGCCGGCAAGACCACCACCATCGGTATTATCACCTCGCTGGTGATCAAAACCTCGGGTACCGTCAAGGTTTTCGGCTACGACATCGACACCGACATCGTGCGCGCCAAGTCCTGCATCGGGTTGGTACCCCAGGAAATCAACTTCAACCTCTGGGAAAAACCCTTCGATATCGTCGTCAACCAGGCGGGTTACTACGGCATACCGCGCCCGCTTGCAAAGGAGCGCGCCGAAAAGTACCTCAAGCAGCTACAACTCTGGGACAAGCGCCACGAAGTGTCGCGCACCTTGTCGGGCGGCATGAAGCGCCGGCTGATGATCGCGCGCGCGCTAGTGCACGAACCGAGGCTCCTGATGCTCGACGAGCCCACCGCCGGCGTGGATATCGAGGTCCGCCGCTCGATGTGGAAATTCCTGCGCAAGATCAATCAGGAAGGCGTCACGATCATCCTCACTACCCATTATCTGGAAGAAGCCGAAGACTTGTGCCGGCGCGTAGCGATCATCGACCACGGCGAGATCGTGCTCGAGGGCGGCACCCAGGAACTCCTGAGCAAGCTGCGCACTGAAACTTTCGTGCTGAACCTGCGCAAGCCACTCGCGAGCCTGCCGCCACTCGACGGCTACGCGGTCACTCAGGTGGACAACACAACGCTCGAGGTGGTGATCGACAAGTCCCAGGACGTGAACGGGCTCTTCGGCCTGCTGACCCAGAACCATATACAGGTGCTGAGCATGCGCAACAAGGTGAACCGCCTGGAAGAGCTGTTTGTGCGCCTGATCGAAGGCAAGGGCTGAGATGGCAACACCGCGGACCCAGGCGGAAAACCGCGACGCGGCGCGACCCGAGAGCTCGGTGCGCACACCCGCGCGTGGCCATCGGACGCTGCCGGCGCAGGACGAACCGCCGCGGCACTCGCGCGCGTACGAGAACTGGATCGGCTTCGAGACCATCGTCATCAAGGAAGTGGATCGGGTCGCGCGCATCTGGATCCAAACCCTGATTCCGCCCGTTATCCAGATGACGCTGTACTTTCTGATTTTCGGTGCCTTCATCGGCAACCGCGTGGGCAAGATGGATGGCATAAGCTACATGGCGTTCCTCGCGCCCGGCCTCATCATGATGTCGGTGATCAGCAACTCCTATGCGAACGTCGTATCGTCGTTCTTCGGTGCCAAGTTCGCGCGCCATGTCGAGGAATTGCTGGTCTCGCCGCTGCCGAATTTTCTGATCATCCTGGGCTATGTGGTTGGAGGTGTGGTGCGGGGCCTGGTGGTCGGCGTCTTGGTAGCGGTGGTGGCGTTGTTCTTCACGCACCTGCACATCGCGCACCCTTTCATCACGTTCTCGGTGGTAATCCTGACGGCAATCGTGTTTTCACTCGGCGGCTTCATCAACGCGGTGTTCGCGAAAAACTTCGACGACGTCACCATTATTCCCACGTTCATATTGAATCCGCTCACCTACCTCGGCGGCGTGTTCTATTCCATCAGCCTGCTGCCGCCTCTGTGGAGCACGGTTTCCAAGGTGAACCCCATTCTTTACATGGTGAACGCCTTCCGCTACGGCATCCTCGGCGTGTCCGACATTCCCATCGGAATTGCCTACGGAATTATCGTGCTGTTCATCGCGATTCTGTTCGCGATCTGCGAATACCTGCTATACAAGGGCATCGGGTTACGCAGTTGAATCAGTTGCGTTTGGCCCGGCAGCGTTGCAGCAGTGCAACGGCTGCGCGGTCCTGATTCTGGGTAGCGTAATACATGGCGCTATGCCCGCTGATATCAGGCGCATTTACGCGTGCCCCATGTTGCAGCAATATTTTCATTGCTCCGAGCTGATCGAACACACTGGCACGGATCAACGGTGTCAGGCCTGACGGATCGCGGACTTCCACGTCCGCGCCATGTGTGATCATCTCGCGCACCAGTTTGTCATCCCCGATGGCGGCGGCCTGAAGCAATGCCGTTTCCCCGTCACGGTTTTTATGCCGAGAGCCACTCCATGGTCTATCAGAAAACTCGCTGCCGCAAATGCACGGTGGGAAATGGCGAGCATCAGTACCGGTTGGCCCCGGCGGTTAACGGCATTTCTGAAGCGCGCTCCACGCTGCACCAACAAGCGTAGCGCTGCCAACGAATCATAGGCCGCCGCCTTGAAAACAGCGGTTTCGCCATAGTGGTCCTGCACATCAATCAACGCACCGCGATTGAGCAGAGCCTCAATGATTTCCGGTTGATCGGTCTGTGCCGCATCCATCAAGGCCGTACCACCATTTTCGGCTCGCGCGTTCGGATTGGCGCCGTGCTGCAGAAGAAACCGCACAATCCGGGCGCGGTCATCTTCCAGTTGATGCTCCGCTATCAGCAGAGACCCTTCCTCTGTAAGGTTGAAAGGTAGATGCACAGCCAACAACAACCCGGTCGCAGTCATGAGCGGGGTCGTCCCGACGTTATTTGTGGCGTTGACGTTGGCACCCGCTGCCGTCAGCGCCTGCACTTGCGCCGGGTTTCCCCGCAAGGCGGCCGCGATGAGCGGCGTATCGTGATGATTTTCAGCCGCCGCTACGGCGGGACAAATAACACCAAGCAGCGCACAATCAGCAAGAAATGCCGCATGTTTTTTGCATCCATGACGCGATAGGGACTCGCAAACGCACCCAGCGTGGAGTATAGCGATTCGGGGCCAGTTTGCTGGCCGACTCGACCAGCACTTGCACGATGCGGTCCGGTGGTCGCCAGTGCAAATACGCGGTCATTGATCATCGCGCAGGTGCCTGTCAGTTTGCAAAGCCGGTAATTCGCTGCACTCGCTCTGTGTTTGCGACGCCGGACAACCGCACGATAATGCTCGCGACGGGCACATGCCCGCCGCGATAGAGGGTGCGGCAGTGCGATTGATTCCAGCCCCGAAGCGGCGGCTGCGTTTTTGCATCGTCGGGATGGCGACGCCATAATGCCCGCACACTTCGCAAAAACCTACGGCGGCTCACGTGCCTGCATCTGCACCGCAAAACCTGCCCGACGATCCCGCGCAATTGGCGCTGTTCCTAGACGTGGACGGCACGCTGCTGCCGCTCGCCGCAACGCCGGCCGACGTGCGCGTCGAGCCGAGCACGACTGCGCTCCTCACGCGCCTGAACAAATTGCTGGGCGGTACGCTCGCGCTCGTGAGCGGCAGAACTATCGCCAACCTCGACGAATTGTTCGCGCCACAGCGTTTCATCGCGGCCGGACAACACGGCGCCGAGTGGCGTGACGGCGCTGGTCACACGCAACAACTGCGCGCGCATCTTGAGGAACTCGAAGAACTGCGGGCGCGTCTCCAGCGGCTCGCGGCACAGGACCCGCGGCTGCTGGTCGAAGACAAAGGCCTCAGCCTCGCGCTGCATTACCGGCGCGTGCCGGAGCGCGCCGAGGAGCTTGCCGGCAGCCTGCAAGCGGCCGTCGCCGGCTATCCGGCGCTCAGCCTGCAACGTGGAAAATACGTGCTCGAGATCCGTCCCGCCAGTTGCGGCAAAGACACCGCCATTCGCTATCTTCTCGGCACGCCGGAATTCGCCGGTCGTACTCCGATTTTTGCCGGTGACGACGCCACCGACGAAAACGCTTTCCGGCTGGTGAACACGCTCGGTGGCCTCAGCATCAAGGTTGGCGCAGGCGCAAGCAACGCACGCTACCGGCTGGCCGACCCCACGGCCCTGCGCGTCTGGCTCGCGGAGCTTGCGCAGCCGAGCGTGCAGATAACCGTGCTGTCATGAACAGTCTCGAGCTCGGACTCGTCGGCAACTGCGGCTTCTGCGCATTGATCGACGAGCGGGCCGAAGTCGTGTGGTGCTGTCTGCCGCGCTTCGACGGCGATCCGGTGTTCTGCTCGCTGCTCGATCCCAAACTCCACCCCGGGCGCGGATGTTTCGCCATCGAATTGCAGCAGGGGCTCGCGGCCGCCGAGCAACACTACGTGCACAACAGCGCGGTGCTGGTAACGCACCTGCGCGATTCGCGGGGCGCGGAAATTGAAGTCACCGATTTTGCACCGCGCTTCAAGCAGTACGGCCGCATTTACCGTCCGACCACGCTCATCCGCCGCTTGCGCCCGGTGAGCGGACATGCCGTCGTCACGCTGCGGCTGCGACCGCTGGGAGATTACGGCCGTGAGGTCCCGGCCACCACGGCCGGCAGCAATCACATTCGTTATCTGCTACCCGGTCAGGTTCTGCGCCTAACTACCGACGCGCCGCTGAGTGTCATCGGCGAAGAAATCCCGTTCCTGCTTGACCACGAGGTCGTACTGCTGCTCGGACCCGACGAGAGCCTGCAGGAAGACCTGGTGAAATTCACGCAGCGCTGTCAGACGGAAACCACCGGTTACTGGCACGAGTGGACGCGCTACCTCGCACTGCCCTTCGAATGGCAGGCCGCAGTCATTCGCGCGGCCATCACCCTGAAGCTCTGCGAATACGAAGATACTGGCGCGATCCTCGCGGCCGTGACCACCTCGATTCCCGAGATGGCGGGCGCGGCGCGCAACTGGGATTACCGCTACTGCTGGTTGCGTGACAGCTACTTCGCAGTCAATGCGCTGAACCGCCTGGGCGCCACGGCCACCATGGAACAGTTCATGCGCTATGTGGAAAACATTGCAGCCTGCTCCGATCACCACGACCTGCAGCCGCTCTACGGCCTGAGCGGGCAAGCCACACTCAAGGAAAACATACTCGATGCATTCAATGGTTTTCGCGGCAGTACGCCGGTACGGGTAGGCAACGATGCCTGGAAGCAGCACCAGCACGACGTGTACGGTGCCGTGATACTAGCCGCCGCGCAGCGATTCTTCGACGTACGCCTCGAACAGCCGGGCGACGTAGCCATGTTCCGGTGGCTCGAAACGCACGGCGAGACGGCCGTCGACCTCTACGACCAGCCGGACGCCGGGCTTTGGGAGCGGCGCGACACCCAGAGCGTGAGCACATATTCGAGCGTGATGTGCTGGGCCGCCTGCGACCGGCTGGCGCGCATCGCGCGCTGCCTCGGCAACGCAGATCGCGAAAAGAAATGGCGCAGCGACGCCGATCAGTTGCGCCGCGCCATCCTCGCGCGTGCTTGGAATGCAAACTTGGGGAGCTTCACTTCCGCACTGGATGGCGACGCGCTCGACGCAAGCCTCCTCCTGCTCGCCGATCTCGGCCTGGTCAAGGCTGCCGATCCGCGCTTCGTCGCCACCGTGGAACGCATCGGACGCGAGTTGCGCCGCGGCGAGTACGTATTCCGGTACGCGCATGCCGATGATTTCGGCACGCCACGCAATGCCTTCACGCTCTGTAGTTTCTGGTACTGCAATGCGCTCGCAGTCCTCGGCCGGCGCGACGAGGCCCGCGAGATTTTTGAAAAGATGCTCGCGCATCGTACGCGTCTCGGACTGCTCTCCGAGCACATCGACCCCGCCACTGGCGAGCTGTGGGGCAACTTCCCCCAGACCTACAGCATGGTCGGCATCATCCAGTCGGCGCTGCGCCTGAGCGCGCCCTGGGAAGAGGCCTTTTGAGCCGGCTGGTTGTGGTCTCGAACCGCGTGGCGCTGCCCGGCAAGCGCGGCGGTGCCGAAGGCGGGCTCGCCACCGGGCTCGCGCGCGTGCTCGTCGAGGACGGCGGTCTGTGGTTCGGTTGGGACGGACGCATCAGCGAGCAGGAACGCAACGTCGTAGTCAGTGACGTGGGCAAGGTGCGTTACGTGACCACCGCGCTCAGCACCGCCGAGTACAAGCAGTACTACACCGGATACGCGAATCGCGTGCTCTGGCCGCTGTGCCATTACTGCGTGAACTTGGTGCGTTACAGCCGCTCGCAGGATCGCGGCTACCAAGCAGTCAACCGACGTTTCGCCGAGCTGCTGCTGCCGCGGCTCCAAGCCGACGATCGTATCTGGATTCACGATTACCATCTGATTCCGCTCGCCGCCTATCTGCGTGCGGGCGGCGCACGCCAGAAAATCGGTTTCTTCCTGCACGTGCCGTTTCCTCCGGCGGAACTGCTGCGCGTGCTACCAAACGGCGCTCGTCTGCTGCAGCAACTGCTCGCCTGCGATGTCATCGGTTTCCAGACCGACGCCGACGTCGGCACCTTCCGCCGTTCGCTGGAACTCTTCTGCCCCGAAGCCGCGCTCACGTCGGAAGGCGCGCGCTGTGACCGGCGCGTGGTGCACATCGGCGCCTTCCCGATCGGTATCGATGCCGAGCACACCTCCGAACTTGCCGCGGAAGGCCGCGCCGGTCCGCACGGCCGGCGCCTGCACGAAAGCCTCGCGGGGCGTCGTCTCATCATCGGTGTCGACCGGCTCGACTACAGCAAGGGTCTGCCCGAGCGCTTTCGCGCCTACGGCCAACTGTTGGAACGCAACCCGGAGTTGCATCGCCACGTGACTTATCTGCAGGTGGCGGCGCTCTCGCGTGCCGAAGTGCCTGAATACCGCGAGCTGCGCGCCGACCTGAACGCCGTAGCCGGCGACATCATCGGGCGCTTCGCGCAGTATGACTGGCTGCCGTTGCGTTACATGCTGCACGGCTTTGCGCGCAGTACCGTGCTTGGCTTCATGTCACTCGCACACGTGGGACTGGTCACACCGTTGCGCGACGGCATGAATCTCGTAGCCAAGGAATACATCGCCTCGCAGCCCGAAAGCGACCCGGGCGTGCTGGTGCTCTCGTCGCTCGCGGGCGCCGCGCGCGAGCTCAGCGACGCGCTCATCGTCAATCCCTATGACGTCGAAGGCTTGAGCGAAGCACTGCGCGTGGCGCTCGAGATGCCGCTCACCGAGCGCCAAGCCCGCTGGCGCGGTTGCCTGCAGGCGCTGCGCCGCAACACCATCCATGACTGGACACGGCAGTTTCTGGAAGCACTGGAAGGCGGAGTTTGAGCCTGGATTCAGTTCGAATCACCCGGCCGTTTCCACCATTCCACCCTCACCCACTTCCAGAGTCTACGGTCAATGCTGTGCCGGTACCCGCCAGGGCACGCGACTCGGCGTTCGATAATCGGAAACGGCAAAGCTAACAAACCTCAATCGTGAGCAAGTGCGACTCCATATAACAATCTCCTCCAATCTTGGTGATGGCTCCGAGGCCCACGAGACGCAAAGTCTGGCCGTTTCGCAGAATGGGCCCGTTGCGTGTTGCGTTACGCCGCCCTGCACGATGGCTGCCAAATAGCGCTGCGGGAAAACATGACCCGTGAACTGGACGCGGAGATCCTTGGACGCACTCGCAAGCCCTCGCTGAGGCCAGGCCTCAGAGTAAGCCGCCGCCGTCTTGCCGTTTCTTCTCCTGCTTGGCCCAAGCCCTGAGCACTTCACCCATGTTCGGTTGGGTGTCGCCAGGGCACGGTATGGCAAAAGCCACGTGCGGATGCACCGACGGAGAAAGACTGAGATGTTCCACAAGCACCGTATAACTGCAGATGCCGTCGACCTTGCTCTCGGTGTATCCATAATCGGACCGGAAGCTGCCATTGCTCTTCAGAGGGGAGCCGGGTTTGGCTGGTGCGTTCAATGCTCTATAAAGGTTGGAGTAAGGATTGGCTACGCGCGGTCCGGAAACGGCCGGTAAGGGCTGCGTGGGTGACGTGAGACCCATAGACAAATTTAGCTTCGGTCGCGCAGGCGCGACGAGATTCGGCAGGATTCCTGCGGTGACGGGCGGTGGCAATGACTGTACGAAAGGTGTGGGACGGCTGTGGACCGAAGGCTTGCGCTCGCGTGTCTTGGGCTTGGGCGGCATCGCTAACGGCAGGGCAACGTAATTCTGCACGATGCGCAACAACATGCTGGCCGGTGGAGCTGGGGGCTCAAGGCGGCGCGAAAACGCAAACAGCAAGCTGCTGGCCACCAAACCGGTGGCGACGAGTGCGCCGCCGAGGGTATAGGCCGGATGAAGATCCCCGGCCCCTGCGCGCCCGACAAATACCGAGTTGGCCGCCATGCGCCCTCCCTGCTGCCTTTTAGTCGTCAGACCGCAGACTGTCCGGACCGGATACTACCGGCGAACGCACGGACCTGAGCTCCCGAGCTGGGACAGAATCAGCGCGAGTGCTGCGCGCACTCAGAAAGAACGCGAGCTCCAGCCGGCCAATCGTGAATCCGCAGGTTCGCGCTCGAGCCGTCGTCGACAACGCTGCAATTCCGCCGCTGGGTAAACAGCTAAGCGCCTTTGGACTTTGGCGGTTCGATCACCAACCGATGCTGCGACCGCCATCGACTGCCAATGTCTGGCCGGTGACGTAGTCCGCATCCCGCACCAGATAGACAATCGCCGCGGCGATATCGGCGGGTGAGCCGGCACGCTTGAGCGCGGTGCTATCGAGCAGGCGCTGCCGCGCGCTTTCATCCATATCCTGCGATGGCCAGAGGATGATCCCCGGTGCCACGCCGTTTACACGCACCTCGGGCGCGAGTTCGAGCGCCAGCGATCGGGTGAGCGCGGCGATGCCCGCCTTGGTGAGGGAATAAACGCTGTGCTTGAGGAGTGGACGGCGTGCGTAGATATCCACCATGTTGACGATGCAGCCGTGGCTGCGCTTGAGGTGCGGCGCGGCCGCCTGCGCGAGGAAATACGGCGCCTTGAGATTGCCGGTCATGAGCCCATCCCAATCCTGGCCTGTTACCGTACCGAAGGGCGTCGGATGAAACGCCGAGGCGTTGTTCACCAGCAAATCGAGCGTGCCCCATTTGAGGCTCGCTGCAATCAACGCGTCGAGGCTCCCGAGGTCGGCAAGGTCGGCCTGCACGGTCAACGCCGAATCCGCGCGCGCGGCATTCAGGTCGGCCGCGAGCTTCACGGCATCGGCGGACGAGCTCCGGTAATGAATCGCGACCCGCATGCCCTCGGCATGCAACCGGCGCGCCACCGCGGCACCCACGCGCCGCGCCGCGCCGGTGATCAAGACAGTCTTGCCTGCAAGCTTTCCGGTATCCTGCATGTGCGTATCCCCAGCGTTCAGAGCATCCGAGTCCCGCATCCATGTTACACGCCCACGCCGCTTTCGATGATTTGCCGCGGCCCGCGCCCGAGGCACTGGCACACAGTGCGCGGCTCAGCGCGCTCATGCGTACCGAGATCGCGGCTGCGGGTGGCACGCTCGGCTTTGAACGCTACATGGAACTCGCCCTCTACGCTCCGGGCCTCGGATACTACAGCGCCGGCTCCCGCAAGTTCGGCGCCGCCGGCGATTTCGTGACCGCGCCCGAGATCTCACCGCTTTTCGGCGCGTGCCTGGCCGTGCAATGCGCCGAGGTGCTCGCCGCCACCGGCGGCGGCATTCTGGAACTCGGTGCGGGCTCCGGGCGCATGGCCGCCGACATCCTCAACGAACTTGCCCGGCGCGGTGCATTGCCGGGCGAATACCTCATTCTCGAAGTCAGCGCCGACCTGCGGGGACGCCAGCATGCGACCATCGCTGAACGTGCACCCTCATTGCTCGAGCGGGTACGCTGGCTCGAACGTTTGCCGGAGCAATTCACCGGCGTGATACTTGGCAACGAAGTGCTCGACGCGCTGCCCGTGGCGCGCTTTCGGCGTGCGGCTCGGGGCTTCGAAGAAGTGCGTGTGGCCGAGCGCAACGGCAAATTCATCTGGCAACGGACGCCGGCGGCGGAGCCTCTGCAGGCAGCGCTCACGGCGCTCGAAGCTTCGTTGCCGGAGCCATTCGCGACAGACTATTGTTCGGAGATCTGCCCAAGGCTCCCGGCCTTCATTCACGCGCTTGCGGACTCACTCGCGCGCGGCGGACTCCTGCTCGTCGACTACGGCTATCCGCGCACCGTCTATTACCTGCCCGACCGCCACCGCGGCACGCTCATGTGCCACTACCGCCAGCGGGCGCACGATGATCCGTTCCTGTATCCGGGCCTCGAGGACATTACCGCGCACGTGGATTTCACCACGGTCGCTGAAGCCGGCACCGAGGCCGGCCTCGAACTCGCGGGCTATACTCCGCAGGCGCAGTTCCTGCTGGCGCTCGGAATCGCGGAACGTGCCGTGAATCTCGCCGCCGCACGCGAAGTGAAACTGTTGACGCTACCTGAAGAAATGGGTGAGCGCTTTCAGGCCATCGGTTTCGTGCGCGGCCTCGCTCGGCCGCTGCGCGGCTTCTCACTGCGGGATCGGAGTCACACGCTCTAGCCGGCTGCAGACTTGCGGCGCTCAAGCTCGGATTGCACTGCGTGCAGGCGCGCCGCCTGCAGCTCGCGACCGATGTCTTCGCCCGAACGCCCGGCGGTGTCGGCCACGGGCACACCGGCGGCCACGCGCAGTACCTCGCGCAAGAACTGTGCCTGCGGATAAGCGTGCTCCTCGAAACCCCGGCGCCCGCGCGTGTCGGCTTCACACACCGTCAACAATTGTTCGAAGCGTTGCGGGCGGCGCAAGGCATCGCATTCCTGCAAAAGCTTTAATACGGTCTCAGCACGTAGTTCGTGTGCACGATGTACCCGGGCATGCACGCGCGCCGCGAGCACCCCCAAGTCGCGGAACTCGCGGGGTACGCGTAGCCGCTCGGCGAGCCCGGTCACGAGTTCGGCACCACGCTTTTCGTGCCCGTAGTGGTGCGGCAGGATTTCGGCGGGCGTCGTGCCCTTGCCGAGATCGTGTACAAGTGCCGCAAAGCGCACCACCGGGTTCGACGACAGGCGCGCCGCCTCGTCAAGCACCAGCATCACATGCACGAAGGTATCGATTTCCGGATGATGCTTGGCTGGTTGTGGAACGCCGGCCAGGCGGTCCAGTTCCGGAAACACCCGCGCAAGCGCACCGCAGGCGTGCAGCACCTCGAAAAACACCGCGGGCCGCTCGGCGGCGAGCGACTTCGCAGTCTCCTGCCAGACGCGTTCCGGGACCAGGGCATCGACCTCGCCGTTCACGACCATCGAGTGCATGAGCGCGTGGGTTTCCGCTGCGATCTCGAAGCCGAGCGGCGCCAGGCGCGCCGCAAAACGCGCCACGCGCAACACCCGCACCGGATCCTCGGAAAAGGCGGGCGACACATGCCGCAGGCGGCGTGCTTCGAGATCCGCACGGCCGCCGTAGGGATCAATCAACGTTCCGTGATCGTCTTTGGCCAAGGCGTTGATAGTCAAGTCACGACGCCGGAGATCGTCTTCCAGCGTCACGTCGGGCGCGCTGTGAAACTCGAAGCCGTGGTAGCCGGGGCCGGTCTTGCGCTCGGTGCGCGCAAGCGCGTACTCCTCGTGGGTCTCGGGATGCAGAAACACCGGGAAATCCTTGCCGACCGGCCGGTAACCGAGCGCACGCAGTGCATCCGGCGTTGCACCCACGACCACCCAGTCGCGCTCCTTGACCGGCAGACCGAGGAGTTCGTCACGCACCGCGCCGCCGACGAGATAGGTTTGCATGCGCGCATGGTAGCAGAGGGCTTTTGCTATGCTGCCGCGATGCACAAGCTCGGGCGCGGCCTCGTAATTCTTTTGGTACTCAGCCTCTCGGCCTGCGCCTTTCCGGGTTATTACGGCCAAGCCATCAACGGCGAGTTGCATCTCCTCGCCGCACGCCGCTCGATTGCCAAAATCGTCGCCGACCCGGCAACGCCGACGGCATTGCGCCGGCAGCTCGAACTCGCCGAACAAATCCGCAGCTATGCGAGCACGGCACTCGGTCTGCCCAGGAACGGCAGTTATACAAGTTACGTGGCGCTCGATCAGCCGTACGTGAGCTGGACCGTGTTCGCTACCAAGCCGTACTCGCTCGCGCCCATCACCTGGTGCTTCCCGGTTGCTGGTTGTGTGCCATACCGCGGGTACTTCCACCACCCGGACGCCGAGAACTTCGCCGCCACACTGCGTCAGCGGGGCGACGACGTGTACATCGCGGACGTGCCTGCGTATTCCACACTCGGCTGGTTCAACGACCCGTTGCTTTCCAGCATGCTCGGCTGGAGTGACACCACGCTCGCGAATTACATCTTCCACGAGCTCGCGCACCAGGAGCTCTATCTCAAGGGCGATGCGGATTTCAACGAATCCTACGCGGTCACGGTCGCCGACGTAGGCGTACACCGCTGGCTGGCCGCCACCGGTCGCGAGGCCGAACTGCCGGCCTACGAAGCCGGCCAGCGCCACTGGCACATGATTGTGCTGCTCGTGGATACCGCACGTGGACAACTCGCCGACCTGTACGCTTCGGGCCTGCCGCCATCTCAAATGCAGACACGCAAACAACAGATCTTCGAGCAACTGCGTAAAAGCTATGCAGCGGTGCGCCCGGAGCTTGGCCAGGACACCGGGTACGACAGTTTCTTCAATGGCCCGCTCAACAACGCAAGCCTGCTCACGGTGTCAACCTACAGCAAGTGGGTGCCGGCATTTCGCGCACTGCTCATGGGAAACAACAACGATTTGCCGGCGTTCTATCAAGCGGTGAAGGGCCTGATGCGCTTGCCGGCCGCAAGCCGCCAGGCCGCGTTGGAAAACCTGATGCTGAAAAGCGGCCCACCGCGCAATCGGTCGGTGGCGAGAAGCGCCATGGTGATTTGGGCGACTGCTCCTGGGCTCCTTGCCAACCCGGAAGCTCCGCGCGCAGATCGACCGACTCACTACGCACCGAAGTTTTACGCGCTGCGCTAGGGCACGATGCCGGTCCACTCGGGTGTCTTGAACTTGCTCTCGACCAGTGCCTGCGCGGCCTGGATCTCGGCGGGTTGCAGCGGCGCCTCGCTCAGCCCGTGCAGAGCGCGGAAGGTCTCGATCATGCGTTCGATCACCACGCTGCGCGCGAGGCCCGTTTGGCTGCGCAGCGGATCGACACGTTTCGCCGCGCTCGCGATGCCCTTGTCGGAAATCTTTTCACGTCCGATGCGCAGCACCTGCAGCATCTTGGCGGCGTCGATGTTGTAGGCGATCGCGGCGTGGTGCAGCACCGCCCCGTGGCGGCGCGCCTGCGCGGCGCCGCCGATTTTTCCCAGGGGCGAGGTGATGTCATTCAGCGGCTGATAGGACGCCTTGATCCCCATGCTGCGCAGTGCCTCGATCACCCAGGCGTCCATGAACTCGTAGGACTCCTGAAACGACATGCCGCGCACCAGCGCCTCGGGCGCGTACACCGAATAGGCAAAGGTATCCTCGGGCTCGGAGAAGATCGCGCCACCGCCGGTGATGCGTCGCACCACCGTGATGCCGTAGCGGCGCGCGGCTTCCGGATCGACTTCGTTCTTGAGTGACTGGTAGCGACCGATGATCACTACCGGTTTCGCCCACTGCCAGATCCGCAGCGTCGGCGTGCGGCGTCCGGCACCCACCGCATCGGTAAGCACCTCGTCGAGTGCCATCTGCATGTAGGGCAGCACCGGCGTTGCGCGAATCAGGCCCCAATGATAATCGCGCCAACGCGTGTGACTCATGTGATTTTCCCGAGTGCACGCAGCACCGCGTGGGCGATCGCGGCTGCTGAAATGCCGTACATCTGCACCCTCTCATCGAGCTCCGCCTGTAAGTGCGCGGTGAGCGCGTCTTCACTGGTATCGGCGGGCTGGCCATTGAGCGCGGCGTTGATCCAATCCAGCGCGCTCTCGGGCTCGAGGAAAAAATCACCGCTCACTTGCACGCGGGCCAGACGTCTGCCGCGCACCTCGAGGTCCACGACCACGAGCTTGCCACCCGGCATCTTGTACTCGCCGTGCATCAAGGCACACGCCGTGCGAGCCGGTAAACCGCCGTTGCAAGCGCTGTGACACCGGCGGCGGCAAACCCCGGTTGCGACGCGAGAATATTGCGCCGTTCCAGCAGCCCGACGTCCCATTGCGCATCGAACAGCCGGTGAATTTCTTTTTCCGGAACTGAAAATGGCGGACCCGGAAGCTCGCCTTCCGGATACTCGAGCGTGATCATGAGTCCGCGGCAGTCGGGAGGCAGCTTGGCATAGACCTCGTGCGCATAACCCAGGCGCAGCTCGGGTGGCAAGGCAATGAGGGCGGCCCGATCGTAGACCGCGTTACAGGACTCGAACACACGCGCCGCGACCTTGAAGATGTCGCCCTGGATAATCACGAGATCGCCGGCGCTGTAGTGCACGCCGTCTACCTGGCGCTGCGATTCCGGCGTCAGGTGGTGCTCGGCGAAAAATCCCTGGACTGCGATCTCGGAAAGCTCGATCCCCAGCACCGCGTAACCCTGCTGCGCGAGCCACAGCATGTCGGAGGATTTGCCCGCGAGCGGCACCAGCACGCGGCTGCCGGCCGGGAGATCGAGCGCCGGCCAATGCTGCAGCAGCAGCGGCAAGGGTTCCGGGTGATGCCACTCGGTGCGGCCTTCGCGCCAGCGCTGCAACCAGTAATTGTTTTCCACCTGGAGGGCCCCGAATCCGGAAAACTGCCAACCATCGACGGCTTACTGCGCCACACCGCGCATGCGCCGGTACTTGTCGAATTCCGCCTGGGCGGTGAAACGCCCGAGATAAGTCGGCAGCACCGCTTCCACAGCCACCGGCTCAATACCGAAGGCCGCGAAGCCGTTCGGCTTGCAGACGTTGTCGACCTGAAGCGAGTGGTAATTATCGAGCGAGAACGGTTTGCCCGGAACCCATTCCATGGCGAGCGCCTGCAGCCAGGACAGGGGCCGCGGCAGGCCGATAATGACGCGCCGGTGCCCGGTGAGCCGGCGCAGGTACTTGAGGAGCTCGCGCAAGGTGTAAGTCTTCGGGCCGCAGAGCGCATAGCGCTGTCCGTAGCAGGCGTGCTCTGGCAGGCTGCGCACCATGGCTTCGGCCACATCGCCCGCATACACCAGCGCAAAACGCGCCTGCGCGCAGGCGAGCGGCAACACACCGGGCGCGATGCGCAGGAGCTTGGCAAAACGGTTGAGAAAGTGATCGCCGGCCCCGAACATCACGCTCGGCTCGAACACCGTCACCTTAAGTCCCGGTGCCGCCTTAAGCACCAGGTCTGCCGCCTGGGCCTTGCTGCGCAAATAATGGCTCGGCGCCTTCAGGCTCGCACCGAGCGCGCTCATGTGCAGCAGACGCGGCACCCCGGCGTCGCGGCAGGCCTGCAGCACCTTTTTGGCGAGCTCCACATGCGCCTGGCGAAAACCGCGCCCGAAATGCCCGCGTTCGTTGAGAATGCCGATCAGGTTGACGACCGCGGCGCAGCCCGAGAACTCCCGCGTGAGGGCCCTGACATCCTGCCCATCGGTCTCTACCAGCGCAACCCTGGGCAGCACGCCGAGGTCATGATGATCGAGACGCGAACGCGTCAGCACCTTGACGTTGTAATCGCGCGGCACCAAGCGGGCCGCGAGATGCTGCCCGAGAAATCCCGTTCCTCCCAGTAGGCAAATTGTCGGGCGCGGCATGCCGAGAAAACCTCACAGACGCCAAATCCTGATGGCATGATCTGGCGCGCGGCCTTGCGGGTCAAGCCTTGACGGCGCTCAGGAAATCCGCCGCGGGCGGCGCGCCCGTACGGAACTCAGCGGCGGGTATGATCGACACCGGCCTTGGCCGGCGCCACGCGGGTGGCACTCGCCGCCGGCAGCGAACCCATGCGCGTGCTCAGGCGCTCGGTCTTGCCATGCAGCCGCCAATCGAAGATTACGGTGCCGGCGAGCACGCGGCGGATATAGGTACGGGTTTGAAGAAACGGGATCGTGTCCACCCACACGTCCATCGGCAAGCTGCCGGTATCCGACAGCCACGCGTCCACGCGGTTCGGCCCGGCGTTGTAGGCGGCGGTTGCAAGCGTCTCGCTGCCACCGAAGCGCTGCAACATGTAACTCAGATAAGCGCTGCCGAGCGTGAGATTGTTGTCGGCCTGCACCAGCGAATCTTGGCCGTCGAGCTTGACGCCCAAGCGCGCCGCCACATGCCGCCCGGTGGCCGGCATGAGCTGCATAAGCCCCTGGGCGCCGGCGCTCGAATCGGCGCGCGGACTGAACAGGCTCTCGGCGCGGATCACGCCGTAAATCCACGCGAGGCTGAGCTGCAGATCCTTGGCGCGCGTGCTCAGCAGCGGACGAAAGGCGAGCGGATAAGTGATGTCGAGATCCTGCCAGCAGCCGTTGTTCTGCAGCGTGCGAATGGCGCGCGCGTGCCAGCCCCATTGGGCTGCGAGCAACGCCATCTGGCAGCGCGCCGGACGCGAGAGATCCGCGGCGGCCGCCAGCCATTCGTTGTCGGCGTAGCGGTAAAGATCCGCGTAATACAGTTCACGTGCGCGTACAAAGCCGGGACGTGCGCCGATCTGCGCGAGCACCGCGGGCGCGGGCTCGGCAGGTTCATTGCTGATAGCGTAGGTCTGCTGCAAATGGTCGGCCGCGAGGAAGCCGTAGTAATCCATGCCGTCCGCGAGTGACTGGTAGATGCTCGCGGCCGCTGGGGTATTTCCCGTGGCTGCAAGCGCGCGTGCGCGCCAATAACGCCATTCGGGCTTGGCGCCCAGCGCACCCAGTTGCGGCAGCACTTTGAGGGCGGTTGGCCAGTCGCCGTTGCGCAGCGCGGTACGGATGCGCCATTCCGTGACCAGCGTGCCACCCCAGTTCTTGACCCGGTCGAGCAGCTCCGCGGCATCCGGCAGATGATCGCGTGCCGACCAGAGTGCGATTTGCACCTGCACCGCGCGCGCCGCGTCGCTCGCGAACTGGTAGCGGTGCGCAAGCAGGTTCCACAGATGCCGCGCGCGCGCCGGATCGCTGCGCGCCACGAGTTGCAAGCCATCGAGGATGATCCATTGATACTCCGCCTGATCCGGAACCTGTATGTTTTCCAGAACCTCGGCGGGATCGGCGGCCATGTCCAGCCAGATGTCGGCCCAGGGCCGGTCCGCGGCATTGAGTTTCCGCACCAGGTAACGCGCAAGATCGTACCGGCGGCCCTGCATCGCATCGGTGAAGCGCGCACGCACCATGTCGTTGTTGATCTGGTGATGCGCCTCGATCCAGGCGAGGGCGGAATTGCACGTAGCGGGTTGCGACACGGGTTCGAGCCACAGGTGCTGCGCGGCGACCACCCAATCCTTGGACACCGGCTGGTCAAGCGCGAGATGCGCGCTCACGACGGCGCAGCGCAGACTGGTGCCGTTCTCGCCACGGTAATTGGCAAGTACCGTCGACCAGTCGCCGCGCTCCGCGAGACTGCGCAGCCAGTCGGCGCGCAACTGCGCTGCGACCGGCAGGTCGGCCTGTTCCTGGAGAAACGCCTGGATGGCCGCGGCCGGCTGCTGCGCAAGGGTGTTGTCGAGATAGGCAAAGCGCAGATACGGATACAGCGGGTACTTGGCAAGCTCATCGAGATACGGCGTGAGCTTGGCGAGATCACCCTGCTCGGCTGCTTTCCAGGCCTGCTTGAACTCGGCGCGCTGCGTGCTCAAGTTTGCGGCCGCAGCATTCGGCAAAAACACACTGAGCGCCAGCAACAACAACAAACGCGACATCCCGGTCATGCAACTAGAGTAACAAGAAGCGGCGCATCCGCGCTATGCTTGCAAGCGGTTCAAAATTCCGCTTGTCGTCCGGAGTGCCACATGATTTTCCAGGCTGTCAATCCCGCCACCGGTGCAAAGCTGAAAACTTATCCGGAGTGGGATAGCGCGCGACTCGAGCAGGCCCTGGATGCCGGTGCACGCGCGGCGCGCGACTGGAGCGCCACTCCGCTCGCGCGTCGCTGCGAGTGGATGCAGCGCGTCGGCGAAGTCTTGCTCAAGCACCGCGATGAATACGCGCGGCTCATGAGCGCGGAGATGGGCAAACTCATCGGCGAAGCGCGCGCGGAAATCGAAAAGTGCGCACGCTGCTGCGCATACTACGCCGCAGAGGGTGCCACACTGCTCGCCGATGAACCGGCGGCCACCGATGCCGGCAAAAGTTTCGTCGCGTACCAGCCGCTCGGAACCATCCTCGCGATCATGCCGTGGAATTTCCCCTTCTGGCAGACGCTCCGCGCGGCGGCGCCGGCGCTCACGGCCGGCAACAGCATGGTGCTCAAACATGCCGACAACGTGCCGGGCTGTGGCCTCGCGCTCGCGGAAGTGTTCCGGGAAGCGGGTTTTCCCGAGGGCGTATTCCAGACGCTCATGATCGGCATTCCGCAAGTTGAAAACGTGATCAACGATGTGCGCATCGCAGCGGTGACCTTGACCGGCAGCGAGCGCGCCGGCCGCGCCGTCGGCAGCGAAGCGGGTGCAGTGCTTAAAAAATGCGTCTTGGAACTCGGCGGCTCGGACGCCTTCGTGGTGCTGGAAGATGCGGATTTGGCGCAAGCTGCGGACACCGGCGTGAAATCCCGTTATCAAAACGCCGGTCAGAGCTGCATTGCCGCCAAGCGTTTCATCGTCGTGGACCAAATCGCCGCGGCGTTCCTAGGTGAATTCAAGCGCCGCGCGGAAGCGCTGCGCACCGGCGATCCGCTCGACGAGCGCACTACACTCGGGCCACTCGCACGCCTGGACCTGCGCGACAAGTTGCACGCGCAGATCGAAGACGCGGTGCACCACGGCGCGCAAATGGTGCTTGGCGGCAAACCGCAGCGCGGCCCGGGTGCCTTCTACGAGCCCACGATTCTCGATGGCATTCAACCCGGCATGCGAGCCTGGACCGAAGAACTGTTCGGACCGGTGGCAAGCATCGTCCGGGTGCGTGACGAAGTCGAAGCGCTCCAGGTCGCCAACGGCACCACTTATGGCCTGGGCGGTAGCGTATGGACACGCGACCTCACGCGCGGCGAAGCCTTTGCCCGCCGCCTGCAATCCGGGAGCGCGTTCGTGAACGGAATGGTGAAGAGTGATCCGAGGATGCCTTTTGGAGGTGTAAAAAACTCCGGATATGGACGCGAGTTATCACGCCACGGCATCCACGAATTCGTAAACGTGAAAACCGTTTGGATCGGTTGAAGCGTTCACGACACTTTGGCTGCACCGTCTCGCTATACGCCGCAGACAATACTCATCTGCGGAATCTGGATTTATTCGCAACGGTACTGAGTACCTTATGCGAACCTACGGCTGAAACAACACGGAATGTCGAGCGCCCGCCAAAATACTCGGCATTTGACCTGGAGCTGAGTTGACCGAGCGAATCAGGCAGCGGGTGTAGCTTTCGACCTGCGGGCCCAGGACAACAGTTCGCGCACCTTGGGCGGGGCACCGCTGTTCAGCAGGCCGTGCTGGAAGATCCGTCCGGAGAAATACAACGCGACGATCACCGTGACCAACAGCAAGGCCGTCGTGCCGACGTAATCGATCGTGGGCGGCGGTGCGGCGGAGCGGCTCATCATCAGGAAAGGCGTGAGCGGTGGTACATAGGAAAGCACCCGCGCCCAGAGCGCCGTCGGATCCTGCGCCACCGGCACCATCAGGATCAGTGGCAGGATCATGAACATGATCACCGGCGTCATATAGGGTTGAGCTTCGCGAATGTTGTTCACGGAGGCGCCGATCGCACCGGTAACCGCGGCGTACAGCAGGAATCCGAGCACGAAGTACACGAGGAACCAGGCGATATTCCAGACGCTGATGGCCGCCAGAATCGCCGACACGAAACCGCCAAGCTGGAACATGCTGCCGAAGAAAGCCAGCAGGCCGAGAAGCAGGATCAGCCAGCCGCCGACCAGAGTCACCCCCACGCAGGCGACGCCGAGCGTCTTGCCCGCCATGATGTCGCCCGGCTCGAGCGCGGCAAGCAACATCTCGGCGATGCGATTGGATTTCTCTTCGATGGTGGACATCATCAACAGTTGTGCGATCTGCATGATGGAGATGAACAGCAGGTACACATAACCGACCGGCAGCCACTGTGCGGCCTGTTCGGCCGCGGTGGCTGCGCTCTGACCGTGCTTGGTGACCAGTTGATTCGCGAAGTCGATGGTCTGGCCGATAAGTTCGGCTTCGGCCGGCGAGAGTCCGGCCGCCGTCGCGCGCCGCGCCTGCACCACGGCCGAGACCTGGGCGCCGAACCAGTCGCGCATGTCGGTATTAGTGAAGTTGTGCGCGGCATAGACAAATTGCGCCCCGGCCGCGAGCGGATCGGCCGGCAGGGTGAAATACCCGGAAAGATTGCCCTGCGTGACCGCCGACTGCAGCGCGTCGGGCGACAGGGTCACCAGGTGATAACGCGCAATCGCGAGGCCCCGGTCGATGCTCGCCGCGGCCTCGGGTGTGAGGCCCGCGTACCAGCGCGTGAGGGTCGCACGCTGCTGCCAGATGGCGAGCGCGGCGGGCGCCGTGGGTATGGGCTCGCCGGCCGCCAGCGCCCCGCCAAGCGCCTCGCGTTGTTTGCGGTCGAGCTTCTGCGCTTCGGGTGCGACGGCCGCGAGCGGTGCGGGCAGGGCCTGCACCGCCGCGAGCGGTGTCTGGGCGGCGAGCGTGAGCAGCTTCGCGTAATCGTCAGCCGCAATGCGCTGCTCAACGGCTGGCAGCAGCCAGCCGGAATGATCCACCACCGCGTAGTTGTGCGCACTGCTGTAGTGCTGGATGAGCGCCGGCACCAGCATGATGGCGAGCAGGATTGCGGGTGACAGGATCAGGCTCACCCAGAAGCGCCGGCGCATCACATAGGCGACGTAATCACGCTGCGCCACTAGCCACACGTTATGCAGCGTCACGATCGGGCTCCACGGTAGCGAGGAAAATCTGCTTGAGCGACGCTTCGCGCGTGTCAAACCGCCGGATGCGCACGCGCTCAACAAGCGCCTTGAGGAGCGGCTGGGTGTCGGCACCGGTCGCCAACCGCAACTCGGCATGCTGGCCGGCATCGTCGGCGTTGATCACGCCGGGCAGTGAGCTCCATTCTCCGGCGTCGCCTTCGTAGTCGACGATCACGCTGCGCTCGGCCTGGGCCTTGATCCCGGACAAAGATCCGTCGAGCTTGCGCTGGCCGTGGTCGATGATCACCACGGCGTCGCAGATCTGCTCGGCGTGCTCCACCACGTGCGTTGAGAAAATCACGGTGCGACCCTCGCGCTTGAACTGGCGGATGAGCGTGAGGACCATCTCGGAATTCACCGGATCGAGACCCGAGAACGGTTCGTCCAGCACCACGAGTTCCGGATCATGCAGCAGCGTGGCAATGACCTGGGCCTTTTGCGCCATGCCCTTGGACAAGGTGTTGCACTTGAACGCCAGCCGGTCACCGAGCCCGGCGGCCGCGAGGCGCGTGCGCGCCCGCGCGACGGCCTCGCCACGCGCGAGCCCGCGCAACTGGCCGAAATAGGCCACCATGTCGAGCATCCGCATGTCCTTGTAGAGACCGTTCTCCTCGGGCAGATAGCCGGTGCGCATGCGCACGCTCTTGGGAGCACGGCCGCCGAGCACCGCGACGCTGCCGGAGTCCGGATCAAAGATTCCGGTGATCATGCGCAGCGTGGTGGTCTTGCCCGCGCCGTTGCGGCCAAGAAATCCATAGATGCTGCCCGCCGGCACTTCGAGCGACAGCCGGTTCACGGCGGCATGCGCACCGAAATATTTGCTGGCGTCGTGGATGGTGATAGCGGCTGGCATGCGGATCCCCCGAATTCGCGCTCGCGCATTATACGGGGAGGGCAGACGAAAACCCGCTGACAACTGTCATGAAATCAACAACGGGGCCGTCAACCGGCCCCGTCAATGACATGTGTTCCGGATTAACCCCGGCGCAATCACCGGGCGCCGGTGCTCGCCGGTGGCGGCGGAGTCGGCTTGGTGGTGGCAGCGGCCGGCGAGACTTTGTGGGTTGCGTCCGGCAGCACCTTGTGCGTCGCAGTCGGCGCGACCTTGTGCGTGGCCTTGGGCTTGACAGCCTGGCTGGTGCTCGCAGGCGGCAACGTCTGCTGCCCCCATGCCGCGGCTGTGAGTAACAGGCCTGCGCAGGCGGCAATCAAAAACTTCGTCGTGGCGTGCATGCTTTAACTCCCTATAGCAGTTGCTGAGTTGCGGGCGAAGTCTGGTGCGAATTGAACTTCAATCCATTATTTTTAACCTGGGGTAGCAGCACCCGGCGCCGAGGTGCCCTTTGCGGTCTTGTGCGTGGCGCTTGGGGTGGCTCCGACGGCGGCGGTGTAGTTGAACGTCTTCGACGTCAGTACGTTGCCACTGCCGTCCACGACCTGCACGGTCCAGGTTCCGGTCTGGCCCGGCAGCAGTGTCTTGGTCGACCACACGCGCCAGTGATTCGCTTTCGGCTCGAATTTGATCTCGTCGAGCGTGTGGCCCTGGTACTGCCAGCGGTGGGTGATGGTCTGGCCGGCGGCACCCTTGAGCACCGTGAAAAACGTCACCTGGTTGTGGCTGTTGTCGAGCGTGGTGATGTTGTCTGCGGGTTCACGGTTGCTCACCGCCGTGGTGAATTGTGCCTGGGTAACGCTCGCCGTAGCGGCGGCTGCCGTGGCCGCGCTCGGCGCGGCGGAAGTCGTCTGCGCGTGCACCACCGCGGCTGTGGGAAGCACAGCGGCAGCAAGAGTCAGCGCGACGGTTGGAAGAAAACGCATCGAAGTACTCCATGAGAAATTCAGGGGCGCGTAATCTACGCTTGCCGCAGCAGCGCTACAAGATCATAGGTCAAGGCGTGCAATTGCGGACATAACGCGGCAAACACCGCGACCGCAACAGATAAAAGAAAGGGCCCCTCATGGAGCCCTTCCTGCTTGCGGTCTGACCTGTGGCAATCAGCCGCTCAGCACCACGTAGAAAGGTTGACCGTTGTGCTGCACCAGCAAGGCGACGGTGCTACCGGCACCCTTGAGTGCTTTTTCGTATTCGGCGACATTCGTCACCTTTTCACGGTTCACGGCCATGACCACGTCGCCGCGCTGGATTCCCGCCTGAGCGGCTTCGCTGTTGGGATCCACGCCCGTGACCATGACACCCTTCACCTGACCGTAGAGCGGCGAGCCTTGATCAATGTTTGACACCGTCAAACCCCACTGGGCCGACTGCCCGGATGCCCCGGACGCCGCCACCTGTTCGGATTGGCTCTTGCCGATGGCGGCATGAATCGTCATGCGCTCACCATTGCGGATGATGCCGAGGGTCACCGGTGTGCCCACCCGGAGTAGCCCGATGTCGTTGCTGACATCGGCGCTGCTGGTTACCGGGCTGCCGTTGACGCTCACGATGACGTCATTCGGCTTGATGCCCGCTTTCTCCGCGGCCGAACCCTTCACCACCTGCATGACGATCGCGCCTTGCGGTTCGGGAATCTTGAGCGCCTGCGCGAGTGCCGGCGTGACGTTCTCGACGAAGACCCCGAGCTGGCCACGCTCGACCTTGCCGTACTTGATGAGCTGATCCATGACGTCTTTGGCCATGTTGATCGGGATGGCAAAACCGATGCCGATGTTGCCGCGGCTGCCGCCGCTTGTCAGGATCATGGTATTGATGCCGACCAGTTGGCCCTCGAGATTCACCAGAGCGCCGCCCGAGTTGCCGGGATTGATGGCCGCGTCGGTCTGGATGAAGTCGGAGTATTTGCCGTCCTGCACTCCTTGCTGGCTGGTACGCCCCTTGGCGCTGACGATGCCCGCGGTGACCGTCTGATTGAGACCAAAGGGATTGCCGATCGCGATCACGTAATCTCCAACCTGCAGAGTCGAGGAATTACCCAGCGGAATCTGGGTGAGGTCCTTGGCATCGATCTGCAGCACCGCAATGTCGGTATCCGGATCGCGGCCGACCACCTTGGCCTTGAAGCTGCGCCCGTCGCTCAAGGTCACCTGAATCTTGTCGGCCACATTGCCGCCTTCGGCGATCACGTGATTGTTGGTCAGGATGTAGCCCTTGGCCGCATCCACGATCACGCCGGAACCCAGGGCTTCATAATGGCGCTGCGTGGGCTGGTTCGGCATGCCAAAGAACTGCTGGAAGAACGGATCATTGAAAAACGGGCTCTGGCGCACCGTCACGTTGCCGCTGGTCGAAACGTTGACTACCGCCGGTGACACGCGCTTGACGAGCGGCGCCAAGGTCGGCACCGGCTGGCCCTCCACGAAAGGCGGCAGCGCGTGTGCGGGCGCAATGAGGGGAGCAGCGAGCAACACCAGCGCAGCGAGTGCGCTTATATAGAATCCGGAACGTTTCATGGTTATCCCTCTGATTGGCAGAATAATGAGTGGACTCCCGGAGCCCAGTTCACGGAGCCCCAGCAACAAGAAGGCTACGTCAACTGGGTCCGGCCGGGAATCCAGAAAATACACCGTGGCGTACCACGGTGGTCAAACCGGGATTGGCTGGTTCACAAGGCGTTCCCTGCACACTAATTTAAATAAGGGGCCATCCATGGCCCGCGCTAACTCTCTAACTCTGCGTGCATCGCGTGCGTCGTATACGGAAACGCTTGCGCCCACACTCTCCCAAGATGCGGGAACCACGCTTTTCGTCGCAAAGATGCAACGCGAAGCCCCCACAATCTTCAGGACGCCTTGACCGTGATGCGACGCGGTTGCGCCTTGGGCTGCTTCGGAATGCTGATTTCCAGCACGCCGTTATCGCCGTGGGCACTGATGGCGTCGGCCTCGGCCGTATCCGGCAACGTGAAGCGCCGGAAAAACTGGCCACTGACGCGCTCCACGCGGCGGTAACCATCGCGCTCTTCGCGGGTTTCGCTTTTGCGTTCACCCTTGAGCGAGAGGATGCCGTCTTCCATGGTGATTTCGATTTCCTTGGGGTCCACGCCGGGCACGTCAGCCAGGATCAGGAAGCGGTTGGGCTCTTCCTTGATATCCACCGTCGGCACCCAATCCGTGGCTGTCAGGCTGGCCTCGCCGTCCTGGCCCGAATAATTGCGGTCGAACAAGCGATTGATCTCTCCCTGCAGTTGGTTCACGAGACCCCAGGGCTCGTAACGAATCATGTTCATGTTGCATTTCTCCTGGTTCACAATGAGTAACGGATGCCCGTCTTTATGCGGCCGCTTGCGCAATTCTCAAGTGCGCGCGCACGCCTGCCGCCGCAATTTGCGCGCCCGTGAGCCGCGTGCTTCCCATCCCGGAATTTTTGTGATTTACTCCCACGGCCCTAGATATTGTGATCGCTATGTCGCACAGTTCTGCCGAGTCATCGGCTAGAATGTAGATACTCTGTAGTCTATAAGTACCTGATTAATAATATAAAACATGTTTGACAAAACGAGAATCGCGGTCTAGGCTTTGACCAGGAATCGCCGGTAACCAGTCACACAACATGTTGTGCCTGATTGTTACCAGCTTTCCCACAAGTTATCCAAAAGATCTGCACCGCCCGGAACGTGCCGTGCGGTGGACGCCAGGCTTTTCTCCGCCTGCAACCGATAGAAAACACGGAGGATCGGGCCCATCATGAATAGTGTGTTGAAAGATGCCGTCAAAACGGTAATTGAAATACCGGTGCAGGAAGCTTCCGCCGATATCTGGGACAAGAAGTACCGCCTGAAGGCCAAGGATGGCACCATCCTCGACCAGACCGTCGACGACACCTGGAAGCGCGTCGCCCAGGCGCTGTCGAAGGTCGAAGAGCCAGGGTTGCGCGAGGTCTGGTACGAGAAATTCCTGTGGGCTCTGCGCCATGGCGCCATTCCGGCCGGCCGTATCACCTCGAACGCCGGCGCCCGCGAACACAAACCCGCGACCTCGACCATCAACTGCACGGTGTCCGGCACCATCCGCGACTCGATGGACGACATCCTGAACAAAGTGCACGAAGCGGGCCTGACCTTGAAGGCCGGATGTGTCGCCGCCGGCACTTGGGTGCGCACGGAACGCGGCCTGGTCAAGGTCGAGGATGCGGTGACCGAGAGTCACCGTGAGATTCTGAGCTACGACCGCGAAACCCAGCGCTTCGAGATGCGGCCGATCCTGGAACACCGGGTGGTCACGGTGCCACGCAGTGAAAACATCGAGATCGTCGCCAACGGCGTGTCCTTGAAGACTTCCGTGAAGCATCCGGTGCTCGTGTACCGGGACGGTGCACTCCTCTATGTACGCGCAGACGAAGTGCGCCGCGAGGATGCACTCGTGCAGCACTGCTTGACATGGAGCGCCGACGCCAAGGCTGCGCTTCACGCATGGTTTGCTGGTGCCCATCTGGGCGATGGCAGCGCTTATGAAAACCGCATGGACTACAAGCCCACGGGCAGGGCTTGGGCTCGGCGTGCGCAGATACTCGGTCAACGACTGGTGTTCAAGGTTCGCGCAGCCGAACGCGAAGTGGTGGAACGGTACGCGCAGTTCTTCTCCCAGACCTTAGGCACAGATGCGAAAGTCATGGCGGCTGTGACCGTCAACGGCACCCCCGTCTGGGACTACACCGTGGCCAGCTTTAACGCGAGTCGTGCCGCGGCGCTTATAGATCATCAGACCGGTTCAAAGAGCGCCACCTTGCGCGTGCCCGGCTGGATCAGAACGGAACCCGAGAAATATTTCTTGCCGTTCCTTGCGGGCCTTCTGGATACCGACGGTACCGTGAGCCGTGAGCACGGCAGCGCCATCCTTGCGACCTGCAACTTGGGCTTTGCGCAAGAACTAAAATCACTGCTGGGCTTGTTCGGAGTGCACGGCGCCATCACCGTGAGACAGGCGCAGCACAGCCACCTGTTGAACGGGCGTGAGGTGCACGACGGCGGCGTGATGCTCAAGATTTCCGATTCGGCCTTTCTGCTGCGCGTGGCCGCCTACATGGCCGACAGCGGCAAGCGCGCGCGTATCGTTGAGTGCGCGAGTCAATCCGGCCAGTACGATCAGTATCGCCTGCCAAAAGCCTTGAGCGCGGCGCTGACAAACGAATGCTCTGCTCTCAACCATACCGAGCGGCAAACGCTTGGCTTTTATCATGGCTATCACCTGAAAGAAACGGTGAACCGCATCTGGCTGGATCGCTGGGAGCTTAGATTCCCGCATCTCAAGTCGCTGATCGCTCTCGCGCGTTCCTTGCGTCCCGTGGATACGATCCGTCGGCAGCTCGACCTCAATGAGACCTTTTACGATTTCCATGTGGAAGGTCACAACAACTACCTGGCCGGCAACAACGGCCTGGTGGTCATCCACAACTGCGGCATTGGTTATGAATTTTCCACGCTGCGGCCACGTGGAGCCTACGTCGCCGGCGCCGGTGCGTACACCAGCGGCCCGATGTCCTTCATGGATATCTACGACAAGATGTGCTTCACCGTGTCCTCGGCCGGCGGGCGACGCGGCGCGCAGATGGGCACCTTCGACGTTGGCCATCCGGATGTCATGGACTTTATCCGCGCCAAACGTGAGAACGGACGGCTGCGCCAATTCAACCTGTCGCTCCTGGTCACGCATGACTTCATGGAAGCGGTCAAGGCCGACGGCGAATGGCCGCTAGCCTTCCCGTTGCGGCAAAAGGAAGCGGAAGCCGATCACATCGACATCAACGACAACAAACAGGTGATCTGGCGCGAGTGGCCGGTGACCGACGGCTACGTCGTGAACGCTGCGGGCCAAGTGGCTTGCAAGGTCTACAAGATCATGCATGCGCGCCATCTGTTTAACGCGATCATGGCCTCCACCTACGACTATGCCGAGCCGGGGTTCGTACTGATCGACAAAGTCAACGAGATGAACAACAACTGGTGGTGCGAAAACATTCGCGCCACCAATCCCTGCGTGACAGCCGACACCCGCCTGCATACCCAGTACGGACTGGTACGCATCGGCGACCTGTACGCGAACGGTGTGCCGCTCGAAGTCACCGTGGACCGGCGCGCACTGGGTGAATCCGGACCCGGAACCACCGTCCGCAGCGCCAAACCCGCCTTCATGACCGCACCACAGGCGGACGTGTACCGCGTGGTTACCGAAGACGGCTACGAGATCAAAGCCACCGAGTGGCATGACTTCTACACGCAGCGCGGCAAAATCAAATTACGCGACCTGAAGCCCGGCGACCAGCTTCTGGTGCAGTCGGGCAAAGGCCAGTTTGGCCACGAGGGATCGAAAGAGCTGGGACTGCTGCTCGGGCTGATTACCGGCGACGGTCACTTCACCAACCGCGGCAAAGGCCAGCAGGCCGCCGTGATCAACTTCTGGGGCCAAGACCAGACGCTGGCCGACCAGGTTTGCCAATACGTCAATGCGCTCATCGCCAACACCGCCAACCACATCCGGAATGACACCACCAGGCCGGTGGCAGTACCGGAACGCAACATGGTGTTCATCCGTTCGGTGTTGTTGGCAAGGATCCTGGAGCGCTTCGGCTTTACCGCCGCATCCAAGTTACGCGTGCCCGAAGTCATCTGGCGCGGGTCGGAAGAGTGTGTGAAGGCATACCTGCGCGCGCTGTTTCAGGCCGATGGCACTGTAAACATCTCGGGCAACGGCATGAGTTGTTCAATACGATTGGCCTCGAGCTATCCGTCGTTGCTAAAAGACGTGCAGATGCTATTGGCCAATATCGGTGTCTTCTGCCGGATACGCCTACGTCACAAAGCGAGCGCGCGCGTACTACCTGATGGCAAAGGCGGCCACAAGGCCTACGCGTGCAAAGATGACTGCGAACTCATAGTTGATGGCGAATCGCGCGACGTTTTCATGCGCGAAGTTGGCTTCTTACTTGATTACAAGAATCACAAATACAGTGAATGGGTGAAAGACAAATCGCTGAAACAGCATCGCAAGTTCGTCAGCCGCGTTGGCGAAATCATTTTCACTGGACGTGAAGCAGTATTCGATACCACACAACCGGATCACAACGCAGTAATTTTTAACGGCGTGGTGACAGGGCAGTGTGGTGAGCAGCCGTTACCAAAATATGGCGCGTGCTTGTTAGGATCGGTAAATCTCACGCAATTCGTGCGCGATCCGTTCACCGACCACGTGCATTTCGACTGGGACGAATACCGCGACGTGGTGCGCGTGTTCACGCGCATGCTTGACGACGTGGTAGACATTAACGGCCTGCCACTCCCGCGCCAGCGCGAGGAAATCCTGCGCAAGCGCCGTCACGGCATGGGCTATCTCGGTCTGGGTTCCACGCTCACACTGCTTGGCATGAAATACGGCTCGCCCGAATCGGTGAAATTCACCGAAGACGTATCGCGCGAAATGGCCGTGGCCGGCTGGGAGCAAGCGCTTGAGCTGGCCAAGGAAAAAGGCCCGGCGCCCATCATGCTGGAAGAGTTCGAGGTCACGCCCGAGATGCTCGCGAAGCGCCCCGAGATGAAACGCGACGGCTGGAAAATCGGCGACAAGATCAAGGGCAAGGACCTGCACGCGAGCTACAGCCGCTACATGCAGCGCCTCGCGGGGGTCGCACCGGACCTGGTCGAGCAGCTCGCCAAAACCGGCGCGCGCTTCACCCACCACACCTCGATCGCGCCCACCGGCACCATTTCTCTGTCGCTCGCCAACAACGCGTCGAACGGCATCGAACCCTCGTTTGCACACCACTATTTCCGCAACGTGATCCGCGAAGGCCGCAAGACCAAGGAAAAGATCGGCGTGTATTCCTTTGAACTCCTCGCCTACCGCGCGCTGGTCAACCCCCAAGCCATGCCGGACTCGGAGAAGCCCGAGGAGAAGCTGCCGGAGTATTTCATCACCGCCGACAACATCACGCCGCGGGAGCACGTGGACATCCAGGCCGCCGCGCAGAAGTGGGTGGACTCGAGCATTTCCAAGACCGCCAACGTGCCCACGGATTACCCGTACGAGGACTTCAAGAACATCTATCTATATGCCTATGAACGCGGCCTGAAGGGCTGCACCACCTTCCGCTTCAATCCCGCGGCCTTCCAGGGCGTGCTGGTGCGCGAACAGGACCTCAAGAACACCGTCTACAAGTTCACGCTCGAGGACGGCACCGTCATCGAGGCGCACGGTGACGAGGAAATCGAGTACGACGGCGAAATGCACACCGCCGCGAATCTGTTTGACGCGATCAAGGAGGGCTACTTCGGCAAGTTCTGAGGGCCCCGCGGGCGAACTTCGCCGGGATGACCGGACAAGGCAAAGATGAAATTGCGCGCTTCGCCACCATATATAGCTAACAAAGGTGGCAATAGACACGGAATGGGAAACACCGCCGCAGGGCACGGATCCTGCGGCTTTCGAGGGCAGCGAAAATGAGCATCAAAATCGAGAAAAAAATCGTCGGCTTCGAGGTGGAGAAACCGGCCGACCCGCACGCCGAACCGACCAAGGCCGAAGTCCAGGCCGCCGCGCTCGCCGTGTCCGCCAAGCCAGTGGAAAAAATCATCGCGGAAAAGCGGCCCAAGGCCGAAGTCATCCGCATGCACGAAAAGCTTGAGCGCCCGGACATGCTCATCGGCTCCACCTACAAGGTGAAGACTCCGGTCTCCGAGCACGCCATGTACATCACCATCAACGACATCGTGCTCAACGAAGGCACGCCCTACGAGCAGCGCCGGCCGTTCGAGATCTTCATCAACTCCAAGAACCTCGACCACTACCAGTGGGTGGTGGCGCTCACACGCATCATCAGCGCGGTATTCCGCAAGGGCGGCGACGTGGCCTTCCTGGTGGAAGAACTCGAAGCGGTGTTCGATCCGCGCGGCGGCTACTGGAAACCAAACGGCAAGTTCATGCCCTCGTTGACCGCCGAGATCGGCGAAGTCATCGAAAAGCACCTGATCTCCATCGGCTTGATGCACAAACCGGAACTCGACGAAGGCCAAAAGAAACTGATTGCCGAAAAGCGCGCCGAATTCGAAGCCGCCACCAAACAACAGGACGCCTTCGCCGAGTCCAAGTTCCCTGCCGGCGCGCAACTCTGCGCCAAGTGCAACAACACGGCGGTGGTGATGATGGATGGGTGTATGACGTGTCTCAATTGCGGTGACTCAAAGTGCGGGTGATTATGATAGTTGCATGCCAGTAATGCGCAGACG
>JBOIBB010000102.1:0-7763 GCA_050739335.1 Gammaproteobacteria bacterium | reverse complement strand
TGCGAGCCAGGCTGAGCTCGAGGCGGCACGCGCCGGCGCGCGCGTGGCACTCGGTGCGTCGATGCCCGCGCTTGGCGTAGAGGCGAGCGCGGCGCGCAGCAACAACCCGCTCAACGTGTTCAGTTATCGCTTGGCACAAGGTCAGGCGACCTTCGCGGATTTCGGATTGGAGGAATACGCCGGGGCGGGATCCCTCAACACCGCGCCGCAGGCGCTCGATGCCCCGGGCTACGCCAACAACTACGCAACCGGTGTGGTTTTGCGTGTGCCGCTGTACGCCGGTGGGCGCAACACCGCGCGCCTGCGCGCGGCGCGTGCATTAGCCGAGGCCGCGCGGGCGGGCGATGCGGCTGCCCGCGCACGCCTCACCCTCGATGTGCTGCAGGCTTACGCGGGTGTACAAGCCGCCGGGGCACTGGTGACTGCGGCAGAGCAAGCACTCACGGCGAGTGCATCGAACCTCGAGGCCGCCGAGCGACGCTTGCGCCAGGGCCTGGTGATCGAGAGCGATGTGCTGCTCGCCAAGGCACACCGCGAATCGGCGCGCGCCGCGCTTGCCGCGGCTCAATCCGGCGAAATCGACCAAGTGGAGAGTTTCCGTACGCTTATCGGAGCGCCTGACAGTACATTGGTACCAGGAGCGCCAGTGATGGTGTCTCTGCCGCAGGGCACGCTCACCGAACTCCAGGAACGCGCACTGCGCAGCAACCCGCAGCTGCAGAGTCTCGCCGCCCGGGCGGCCGCGAGTGACGACGCGCAAGGTGCGGCAGCAGCGGCGAATTGGCCGCGCGTTGATCTCACGCTGCGCCACGACTGGAACGCCGACGGCCTCGCCCTGCGCGCACCTTCGAATACCTTCATGGCCACGTTTTCCTGGGAACTCTTCAGCTCCGGTGCCCAGTCGGCCGAGGTGCGCCGTGCCGCCGCCGAGGCGGCCGCGGCACGGGAAAACTACCGCGGCAGCGTCGCCGACACGCGGCTCGCAGTGGGGCGCAGTTTTCGTGCTGCGCAAACCGCTGCGCTCATCGCCGAGGCGAGCCGAACTGCCGCGGCCCAGGCGTCCGAGGCAGCGCGGCTCCTGTCTTTGCGCTATGCCCAAGGCTTGGCGACGCTTGCGCAGCTCCAAGAGAGCGAAGCGCAACGCGACCGCGAACGCGCGCGCAGCATCGAGTCGGCCTACCAGGCGCTGCTCGCGCGCGCCGAGCTGCGGCTGCTCGTGGATGACCTCGACCCGGCCACGCTCGGCGGCACTCCGCCGGCCAAACCAGCGGGAAACTGAAATGAAACCGACCTACCTTCTGCTCACGCTGGCCCTGCTAGGCAACCTCGCCGCCTGCAGCCAGGGACAATCGAACTCCACGGCGGTATCCGCAACCGCACCCGCCACGACCGAGGTACGCAGCGCCGAGCTTACCGATCATGTGATCACGCCCGGCACCGTCGTGGGCAGCGAACACGCCGAGCTCGCCTCGCGCAACGGCGGGCGGGTGGCGCGCGCCCCGGTGCAGGCGGGCGCGCGGGTCGAACGCGGAGCGCTGTTGCTCGAGGTCGCGCCAGAGGCGGGCGAAGCAACGCTAGCCGAAGCGAGTGCACGCGCCACCGCGGCTCAAGCGGAAGCGGATCAAGCCGCGCGTGATTTCGCGCGTTACCGTGCCCTGTACGTAGAAAAAGCAGTTTCCCCACACGAGTTCGAGCAGATGCGCCAGCGGCGCGATGTGACCGCTGCAGCGGCACAAGCTGCGGCGCGTGCACGTGTAGCCGCCCAGAGTGAGCTCGGCTACGCGTTGATCCGCGCGCCCTTCGCCGGTGTGGTCGCGGCCAAGAACGTGCGGGCGGGCGACTACGCCGCGCCCGGCGTGACACTCCTGGTGCTCGATGGCGGACGCGCGCAAGTTGAAACGCGGGTAGGCGAAGCGTTGCTGGCGACGATCCATGTCGACCAAGCAGTCACGGTCACGGTGGACGGCGAGCCTTATCACGCACAAGTGATTGAACGCGTGAGCGCGGCCGATCCGGTGACGCGCACGCACTTGGTCAAGCTCGAACTGCCGCGTGATGCCGAGGTGGCGAGCGGCGCCTACGCGAGCGTCGCCTTCCCGCTCGCGGCACATCCTGCGCTGCTGGTGCCGACGACGGCCCTGGTGCAGCGTGCCGGACTGGATGGCGTGTTCGTAGTGAATGCCGAGGGAGTTGCGGCCTTCCGCCTGGTGCGTCCCGGCGCCACGCGCGCTGGCGCAACGGAAATTCTCGCGGGCCTTGCGGCCGGCGAGCGCGTGGTGACGGCACCCGGGCCGCTCTTCGATAACGGCACACACGTTACACCGGGCGGCGCGCATGACTGAGTCTCGACCCAAGCGCCCGCCGCTCAATCCGGCGGGCCGGCTCGCGCGGGCCTTCCTGCATTCCAAGCTCACGCCGCTCATGGCCGTCGCGGCCACGCTCTTCGGCCTGCTCGCGATCTTGGTCACTCCGCGCACCTACAACCCCGAGATCGTGGTACCGGTAGTGAACATCTCGGTAAGCCGCCCGGGAAGCAACGCCCGGGAGATGCACAACCAGGTGGTGCGCCCGCTCGAAGCGCTCATGGCCGCAATCCCCGGCGTGGATCACACCTATGGCCAGGCGCGCGACGACGCGGCCTTGGTCACCGTGCGTTTCAAGGTGGGCCAGGACGAGCAGACAAGTGTCGTCAAGGTCTACAACCAACTGAACAGCAATCTCGACCGCATGCCGCCCGGCACCGCCATGCCCCTCGTGCAGTCGGTGAGCCTTTACGACGTGCCGATCGTGACGCTCACCCTAAGCTCGGCGCGCTTCGGCAGCCTCGAGTTGCGGCGCATTGGCGCGCATCTCCTGCAGCAGTTGCGCAGCGTCCCGCAGGTGGGCAAGAGCTGGATCGCAGGCGCGCCGCCCCCGGCGGTGCGCGTGTGGCTCGATCCCGCGCGGCTTGCCGCCCATCACGTTGCACTCGCGCACCTCGTGCAGGCGCTCAGCGTAAACAATACGGCTGTGCCGGCCGGGAACCTCGCAGGCGATGGGCGGGACGTCCCGCTGCGCGTTGAGGCCCAGCTCCTCAACGCCGAGGATGTCGGCAGCGTAGTCGTGGGCGTGTGGCAAGGGAAGCCCGTGTTCTTGCGCGACGTCGCGCGCATCACGACCGGCCCCGCACATACCGACGCAGCCTCGCTCTTCGCCTACGGCGCGGGCGCGGCCAATTCCCATGCGCCGGGCGAACCCGAGACCGCGGTGACGCTTGCCTTCGCGCGCCAACAGGGGAGCAACGGTGTCAGGGTCGCGGACGCCCTGCTCGCGCGGCTGCACACCATCGAACGCGCCGCCCTGCCCGAGGGCGTGACGGTCACGGTGATGCGCGATTACGGCAGCGATGCGAACGACGCCGTCAACACCTTGATCGAACACCTCGGCGTCTCGATCCTCGCGGTGGTGGTAATCCTGCTCGTGTTCCTCGGCTGGCGCGAGGCTGCGGTGGTCACGCTTTCGATACCGTTGATCCTGTTCGTGGTGCTTGGCATCGGCTGGATCGCCGGGCAAACGATCAACCGCATCACGCTCTTTGCGCTGATCCTCTCGCTCGGCCTGCTGGTGGACGACAGCATCGTGGTCATCGAGAACATCCACCGCCATCTGCACCATACGCGCGAGCGTAATTTCGGGCGGCTGGTGGTCGCTGCCGCGAACGAGATCGGCAAGCCCACGATCGTCGCGACCTTCACCGTGATTCTCGCCCTGATTCCGATGGCCTTCGTGACCGGCATGATGGGGCCGTTCATGGCGCCGATTCCCTTCAATGCGCCGATTGCGATGCTCACCTCGTTGCTCGTCGCCTACACGATCGTGCCCTTCGTGGCCTACCGTTGGTTGAAGACCAAGGCGCGCTCAGTGTGGCTCAAAACGGCTGGCATGCCCCTCGATGAACGCGGTGCCCACCCCGAAGACTGGCTGCACCGTACCTACATAAAACTGTTTCGTGCGCTTGCGGATTCGAGACGGCGGCGCCACGGGTTCTTCGCCGTGGTGGTCGTGCTGCTACTGCTCGCCATGTTGCAGCCCTTGTGGCAGCTTGTGCGGCCGGGCGGCGCCAACCGTCCGCTTGCGACCTTCGGTGTCGGGCTCAAAATGCTGCCCGACGACAACGTGAATACACTGCTGATTGAAGTGGACACCCCTGCGGGCACGGCACTTGCCGCGACCGGGCGCGTGGCGGCGGCGGTCGCTGCAGTGCTCGCGCAGAACCGCGACGTGACCGATTACCAGATCTTTCTTGGCACGGCCGCACCGGAGGACTTTGCCGCGCTGGTGCGCGGTGATCCTGCGCGCCGTGCTGGCGATTTCGCTCAGATCCGAGTGAACCTGGTCAACAAACATGACCGCTGGCGCGGCTCGCATCGCATTGCCCAAGCACTCTATGCCGAGCTTGCCCCGGTGCGCAGTGCGTTTCCCGCGACACGCATCAAGATTCTCGAGACCCCGCCCGGGCCTCCTGTCCGCTCACAGATGGAAGCCGCGCTCTATGGCCCGAGCTATACACAACTCGAGAAGATCGCGGACCGCATGCGCGACGATTACTACCCGAAGGTTTACGGCATGATCAACGTGGACGACTCGGTGCCCGCCGACGTGCCGGGGTACCGCGTGGTGGTAAACCCGAGTGCCGCGGCGCTCGCCGGTCTCGATCCGGCAGGCATCGCGCGCCAAGTGCAGGCCTACTTTGCCGGGATCAAGGCGGGCAGCGTACATGCACCCGGCGCGCTCACGCCCGAGGACATCGTGCTGCGCCTGCCGGTCACTGCACGCACAGATCCGGCCGCGCTCGACAATATGTATCTATTGAACAACCAGGATCAGCCGGTCGTGCTCTCAAGCGTGGCGCGCCTCGTGCCCGACATCATGGACAAGCCGATCTTCACGCGCGACCAGTACCCGGTCGTCTACCTGAGCGGCGAGATGCTGCACTCGAGCCCGGTGTACGCCGTCGTGAGCCTCACGCATTGGCTCGGCGGACTTGCCTTGCCGGATGGCAGCCGCCTCAAGGTCGGCAACCTCGGCTTCACACCCGCGCAACCCGAAGACCTGCAGCACTACCAGTTGTTCTGGGAAGGCGAGATGCGCCTGACCCTCGACGTATTCCGCGACCTCGGCACCGCCTTTATCGTGGCTCTGGTGCTGATTTATCTTCTGCTGGTCGGCTATTACCGCTCGTTCGTGCTGCCGCTCGTGGTGATGGGCGCGATCCCGCTGACGCTCATCGGCGTATTCCCCGGGCACTGGCTGCTGCAGCAGCCCTTCACCGCCACCTCGATGATCGGCGTGATCGCGCTCGCCGGTATCGTGGTGCGCAACTCGCTGCTGCTCATTGATTTCATCCTCGAGCGGCGTCGCCACGGCGAGTCCCTGGAACAGGCGGTGCTCGAGGCCGGCGCGGTGCGCCTGCGGCCGATCCTTTTGACCGCGCTCGCGATCATGCTGGGCTCCGCCGTGATGCTCAGCGACCCGGTCTTTGGGGGGCTCGCGATTGCGCTCATGTTTGGCGCCTTCGCCTCGACCGTACTGACGCTGTTCGTGATACCACTGGTGTATCTCGCCTGGCAGCGGCGCGTGGGGGCGTCCTAGACCGCGCGATCCTCTACCGGCATGCGGTGCAGCTTCGGCAGCCTGTAGCGTGGGCGGGCGCGCGTGAGCCGCGCGACGACCGCGTGCCGGAAGGGCGGCAGCCGGCTGCCCGCCTCAAGCGCGAGCTTGCGCAACACTACGGCCGGTCCGTGATCGTCGGTATACAGACTCGCCAACATCTGGGTGAGCAAATACAACGGCCGCGTGGCAAGCCGGTGGATGCGCGCGTAGCGTTCGAGTGCATCTGCACCCCAGAAGGGCCGGCCAGAAGCCTGCGCCGCGCGCAGTTCACGCGCGAGCGTCGTGACACCCAGCAAGCCGAAATTGAAGCCGTGCGCGGTGACGGGGTGCATGCCAACCGCGGCATCGCCGATGAGAGCAAACCGCTCGGCCGCGAAGCGGTCCGCGTACACGCCGACCAGAGGGTAGGCGCAGCGCGGTCCTGCGACCTGCATCGCACCGAGCCGCTGCTGAAAGCGCTCCGCGATCGCCGCACCGAACGCCGCATCGTCGTGCGCGAGCAGCCGCTGCATCTCCGGTGGCGCGAGCGTGACGACGACCGACGAAGTGTGCGCCTCGTGCAGCGGCAGGAGCGCCAGCGTCTGGCCGTAGCCGAACCATTCCCAAGCGACGCTCGCATGCGCCACCGCGTGACGCATGCGCGCGACCAGCATCACCTTGCCGAAATCGTGTTTGCTCGCCCAGATGCCCATGCTCTGGCGCATGTGCGAGTGCCGATTGTCTGCCGCCACTACGAGATTGGCCTCGAGGCACGGGCCATGGTCCAACTGGACCGTTGCGCCCTCGGCATTCGTACGCACCGCAGTCGCGCGCAGATCCGCCATGAGTTCCACTTCCGGCAAGTCCGCGACCTCGGCATACGCCGCGCGGCGGATCGCGTGATTCGACACCAGCCAACCGAGCTGCTCCTTGCGGGAGCCTGCGTGGCGGAACATCAGGTTGCGCCGGCTGTCGCCATCCATCACCCTGGCATCGCGCAGCACGCCGATTTCCTCAGCGCGCAAATGCCGCCAAAGCCCAAGCTCGCGCATGCGGTGTCGCGTCGCGTGGGTGATCGCGATCTCCCGGCCGTCATCCTCAGGCTCGGCGAGCGCGGCTTGCGCCTGCCGCTCGATGAGCGCGATGCGCAACCCGGTCCCCGCAAGTGCGCGCGCAAAACACAAGCCGGCAGGCCCGGCGCCAATAACTACGATATCGAACGTCATGTGTGCCTCCAACGCGAACGAAAGCGATAGGCAATACACCGATCCTTGGGGCCGCCTGATGCGTTCAGATCATCATTGCCCTGGCGCCGTGGCCGGCGTCTGCAGCTTGAGCTTCAGATATTCGCCGACCAACAACGCCGCCGGATAGGTGACCTGTTCCTCGGTGAGCGCATGGTGCATCAGTTGCTGCGCGAAGCGCTCGGCCTCGGGCTTGCGCTCCGCCTGCGCCGCGGCTTCAAGACGCACAAGTGCTGCCTGGATTTCCTTGTGTTCAGCGAGCATTCCGGGAAGACTGCGCTTCAGTTGTTCGGTCACAGGCAGCACAGCATTCATCTGCGGCGTCACCTGCCCCTGCGCGAGCTCCGGCAGCAGGCCGAGCGCCGGCAGCGCATACTCTTCTTCCTGCAGGAAGTGTGGATTCAGCACCTTGGCAACGGCCTGCGCGGCTTGGCCGGTCGCGCCGCCAGACTGAATCACTTGGGTCAATTCGGCACGCAGCTCTGCGTGCTCCTCGGTCACCGACGTCGGGATGGGAAATTTGACCGGCATCTGTTTGACGGTCATGGAGGTAACAGCCGGGTTTGCAAACGCGGAGCCAGGAAGGCCTGCCGCACCGAATGCCAATGCTCCCAACGACAAGCTGACACTTACTATCGAAGCAGAGCGAGCCCTGTAAAGATCACGCAATTTCATGACCGTCTCCTTGGTAAAAGATTCAATTAATTCCAGGCCGGCTTGGCCCAACCAACGCGAAAATTTATGCCTCATTCGAGAAACAACATCTTTTTCCATACATGCTGACCACGGAAGCTGTGTACCAACGTGCCGCCCACATGCAAGAACAGATAGGCGGGCACCAGAACGTCGCCAATTTGGTGCCAGTGCTTGATCACGCGCATCCAGCCG
>JBOIBB010000101.1:0-24343 GCA_050739335.1 Gammaproteobacteria bacterium | reverse complement strand
GTAAGCACCCAGATGTAGGTAGCGATCCCGGTGTTGTAGAACATGTTGAGCGGAAGTGCCACGATGGCCTCGAGCCAGTCGTTCTCGATGACCCAGCGCCGAATGTTGCTTTCGCCTTGGCCCGCGTCGCCGGTGGAGAGGCTGGAGCCGTTATGGACTTCTGCGATACGGCTGCCGAGCTTGGTGGCGTGCTTCATCTTGGAGAGCATGTTGGCCAGAAAGAGCATCTGGCCATCGCTAGAGCGCGTCACCAGCGAATAGTCAGGATCGCCTGCATGCTGGGTCGTGAAGCGTGGGTCCTTGATGCCGCCCTTGCCGCCCATGCGCTCCAGATCAGTCTTGCAGCTTTTGCCGTACGGTGGGTTGGACAGCATGAAATCGAATTCGTGAGATCGGAAAGCATCGTTCGAGAGTGTCGAATAATCAGACCCACCCACGATATTGTCGGCTGCTTCACCCTCACCTTTGAAAAGCAGATCGGCCTTGCATATGGCATAGGTCTCTGCGTTTATCTCCTGGCCGTACAGGTGCGTAGCAACTTGTTTTCCGTGTTCTTTGGCGAGTTGCTGCAAAGTCTCTTCCGCCACGGTGAGCATTCCGCCCGTACCGCAAGCGCCGTCATAGAGTAGATATGTGCCCGATTCAATCCGGTCTGCGATAGGCAGGAATACGAGCCGCGCCATCAGTTTCACCGCATCGCGTGGCGTCCAGTGCTCGCCAGCTTCTTCGTTGTTCTCCTCATTGAAGCGACGCACCAATTCCTCAAAGATTGTACCCATGCCATGATTATCAAGCCCTGCGTGCCTCACAGACTTATCGGCATTCAGGATCGGGCCGGGACTGAGGTTGATGGATGGGTCAAGGTATTTCTCAATCAGCGTGCCGATCAAATCGCCCTTGGACAAGCGCGGAATCTGGTTGCGAAACTCGAAGTTGTTGAGAATGTCCTGAACATTCGGTGAGAAGCCATCGAGATAGGCTTCGAAATCAGCCTTGAGTTGCTGTTGACTGCCGCGTGAGCGCAAATCCCGGAGCGTGAACTTCGAGGTGTTATAGAAGGCATGACCCGACACTGATCGAAGGGCCGCATCTTGATTGGTAATGTGCTGCTTATCGAGTGAGGCCTTCATATCCAGCACAGCTTGCTTGGTCGGCTCCAGCACCGCGTCCAAGCGGCGTAACACGGTCATGGGCAGAATCACATCGCGATATTTACCGCGCACATATACGTCGCGGAGCACATCGTCCGCGATGCTCCAGAGAAAACCGACTATCCAATTTAGTTGAGGCTGATCCATCTTTATTTTTATTCCGCAGTTGCCGAGATTAAGTGAGATTAATAGGGCTGGACACAAACAGTGTCAAAGATCCGACAGACGTGCATGTCTGGCCGACATTCGGTCATGTGCTGCAACGGCTTTGTGTGATATAGATTCAACACGGCGGCGCCCGGTTAATTATTCTTACGCCCACTCCGTTAATCCTTCCAACTCATATACCTGCTTCCAGCTTGGCCGTGCTTTTACGATGGCCGCAAGCTTCTTCAACGCAGGCCACTCGGTAGCCGGTTTCGGCATGCTCCTCGACCAGCGCATAAGCATGACGGCGAAGAGATCCACCGCGCTGAACTGGCTGCCGAGCATGTGCGGGCCGTGGGCCGCGAGATGTGCCTCAACCCGGTCCCAGGCAGCTTCGATACGTTCACGTGCCATGTCTTTGATCTCGGCTGCGTGCTCCGTTGCCCCATATCCTTCCGGGTGGAACCACCGGTTGTAGGCCGTTTGTACGGTATTGGAGAAATGCAGCATCCATTGCAGATAGAGCGCGCGCAGTTCCGAACCAGGCGCCGGCGCAAGTTTTGCGTCCGGATGGCGTTCGGCCAGCAGCAGCAGAAGTGCCGCACATTCGTAATAGGGCTTACCATCAACGATCAGAGTCGGCACCACGCCGTTGGGATTGAGCTTCAGGTACTCGGCGGTCTTTTGCTCCTTGGCATCCAGATCAACCTGGTGCAGTTCATGTCGAGCACCGATCTCCAGCAGTGCCACATGTACGGCCATGCTCGCTGACCCGGGAGAATAATAAAGTGTGTACATGGAATCTCCGAATTATGAAAGGGTATCAATATTGAATGGTTTCAAACATTCTTTCCCCATATTTTTCGGACTGTTCACGTAAGTGCTGACCGGATAGGCGCCAAGGTCTTGACCCTTGTAGGGAGCCAGCAGCTTTTCCAGTAGCCCCGCATCCTTGTTCTCCGAATCGAGCCAGATTTTACATGTGTTCTCGTTCAGGATAGCCGGCATCCGGTTGTGGATCGGTGCGGCGACCGGGTTCGCATCGGTGGTGATGATGGCGTACGTGTCCTCGGCTGCGCCACTTTCTTCGGGTCCGCGTGTCCAGATTCCGGCAAAGGCAAACAGCGCATCGTCAGTCAAGTGAAATGCAAACGGCTGCTTGCCTTCCTCTCGCTTCTGCCATTCATACCAGCCGCTCGCGAGCACCAGGCAGCGCAGATTAAGCGCCGCGTGTTTGAACATGGGCTTGCTGAAGAGCGTCTCCGCCCGGGCATTGATCTGGGCTTTGTTCCTGTCCTTGAGCCAGGACGGTCGAAACCCCCAGCGCAGTTCCTCGAACTTGGGCTGGCCTTCAAGCAGACGGATGATGGGCGCCTTCTGCTGCGGGGCAATGTTGTAGCGCGGCGCAAAGGTCGGAATCTCGCCCACACTCTCTGGCAGATGCCGCTTATCCGTGAACCGTGCTGTATAGCGTCCGCACATTCAGTCATTTCCCCTTGCACGTCATCCCGTCGGTGACCTGGCGAAGCTGCCGGTGCGGCAAAGAAACGGCGGAATGGGTGCAACTTTCACCCGGATACGCAACAATTGTGCCCATCGGAATACACCATGTACACCGCTCTCACTCTGAATCATCTCGACTCGCTTGAGCAGCGTAGTCTGTGGCCGGGCTTCGGTGACTTGGTCCGGCGTGCCAGAGCACTGCTGCAAGATCGCACTCCCGATCAGATCCACTATGCCCTGGACGCCGTCAATTTCATTCTCGATGATCCCGAGAATAATGGCGTTTCTTCCAACGCCCCACTTGCTCCAGAGGATTCTCCCTTCCTTGCCGTGCAGCTGCACCGTTATGCCGCACGCTACGATATCGGCGAGATCCCCGAATTCCCACGAGCGACATGGACTGAACTGTTCGCCGTGCTGGCCTTGGGCTTGCTAGAGGAGGCCGCACAGACATTCCGGGGCTGGCCCACAGTGCCCCCGCCGATCTGGTATCCCAGCTCCCCCATAGAAAGCGATCCGATGATCCAGGAGTTGATTCCTCCGGTCGACGCTTATAGTTTCGCCTGCTTCATGGCAGCGGTCGAAGCCCTAGCCTTCGCACATGCCCAGGAACGCATTCCGATTGAAGTCAAAAAACAGATTAGTCTGAGGTCTCAGCGGGGCGGCATCGCCCGACACGCCAATACCACTGCCGCCAAGGAAGCCTTCTGGGACTATTGTCAGAAACGGACCTTCCGGAGCACCTCTGAGGCCGCGAGGAAATTTTGCCGCGAACATGCCGAGATCGTCCAAGGGATGAGTGAGGAAAACCGTATCCGCACGCTGACCGATTACTATCGCCTCCGGAACCGGCAATTAGGGTTAAAGCACAAAAAAGTTCCGGGTTAAGCCCCAAAATGACGGCGGCTTGGCAACTCAGCAGCTTTATATGGCTCCCAGTTAAATTTACCCACTGGCTGCATTGAACAATCTTCCTGGGACGCTCCACACAGATCCTCAGATATCGTCGGATATCGTGCGGCAATCCTCGGGACAATCGTGCAGCAATGTTGGGGGATAACTTAGGTTGCCTCAAAGTCTACCCTTTGCCCATACGGAAACCTTACACGGGGAAGGGTTTTTGTAACCTTATCCTTGACCGCCACTGCTACAACTTTTGTACGTCTGCCTGCTGACGTACTACGTGAGCCGGCTCACGATCTATCCACGCGTATTCCACTCAAGTACAAAGGGCCTGCGCCATAACGCGCGATCTGGATATTGCTGTGACCCATGCTTCTCCTGCCTCTGAACCCCTCTCTACCCTGCGTACACTCGACCTCAACGAAGCAGCTGCGTTTCTACGGATGTCCCCGGCCACGCTGCGCCAGAACGCCAAACGCGGAATTATCCCCGGCGCCAAACCCGGCAAACGCTGGGTGTTCCTGGAGACGGAGCTTGCGGGTTATCTGCGTTCGCTCTACGCTCTTTCCGGGCAAGCGCCGCTGAGTGACTGCATACCTAAGGAGGTTCAGTCATGTCACTCTACAAACGCGGCGAACACTGGTGGATCTGTTTCACCTCGCCTCGTGGACAACGCCTACGCCGCTCTACTGGGACTGCCAACCGGCAAGCGGCACAGGAATTCCACGACCGCCTCAAAGCGGAACTCTGGCGAGTCGAAGAGCTAGGCGAACGTCCGCGCCATACCTGGAACGAAGCGGCGGTCAAATGGCTTGAGGAAACGACCCACAAAGCCACGCACGAGCAGGACAAAAGCGTGTTGCGATGGTTGGACCCGTACTTGGGTGGCAAAGACCTCGGTGATATCAACCGGGACCTGCTACTCAAGATCAGTGAGGCCAAGGTAAAAGAGTCCAGTCCGGCGACCGCCAACCGCCATCTCGCACTCATACGGGCGATCCTACGCAGAGCCCGAGACGAGTGGGAATGGTTGGAGCGGATCCCGAAGATCCACCTGTATACGCTAAAGAACAAGCGTGTCCGGTGGATCACCCGGGAACAGGCCGAACGGCTGCTCTATTACCTGCCGCCTCATCAAGCCGCGATGGCACGTTTCGCCCTCGCGACGGGTCTGAGACAACGCAATGTGAGCGGCCTCGAATGGAATCAAGTGGATTTACGGCAAAAGCTAGCCTGGATTCATCCAGATCAGGCCAAAGCCGGGAAAGCCATCGGGGTTCCACTGAACGCAGAGGCACTCTCGGTATTGCGTGGTTGCCTGGGACAGCATGAGCTATTCGTATTCACCTATGAAGGTAAGCCGATCAGGCAGGTGAATACGAAAGCCTGGCGAGCCGCACTCAGGAAAGCGGGGTTAGAAAACTTCCGCTGGCACGATCTGCGGCACACTTGGGCTTCGTGGCACGCGCAGGCGGGAACGCCCTTGAACGTGCTGCAGGTGCTCGGTGGCTGGGCGAGTGCGGAGATGGTGCAACGTTACGCCCATCTGGGTGTAGCTCATCTCCGTGAGCATGCTGAGCGGATTGTGGCGGTGCCGATTGAACATAGTCGTGACACAAAATTGACACACCCGCGACTCAGGCTAGTGAAGTGAAGTGCTAAGTTATTGATTTTATGGTGCCGGCGGAGAGAATCGAACTCCCGACCCACGCATTACGAATGCGTTGCTCTACCAACTGAGCTACGCCGGCAGATGGATCAAAGGCGCGCGAGTATACCGGCGCCCATTCGCGCGGTAAACCAGTCAGGTGGATTTCTTCGCGTTCCGCAGGCGCACGATTACCTCGACGCCCGCCCGTTCCATGCCAGGCGGTGCCGGTGGCAGATGCGCAAAGCTGACTTGTTCGAGCGGGATATCGGCGAGCTCGCCGGTATCCGCATTGTAAAAATGATGATGTGCGCCGGTGGTCGGATCGTAAAACACGCGTTCCGGGTCCACGATGACCTCGCGCACCAAGCCCTTGGCGGAAAACAGCCGCAAGGTGTTGTACACGGTTGCCTTGGACACGCACGCGCTATCGCGGTTCAGGACCGCCAAAATCTGGTCCGCCGAGAGATGTTGGGGTTTCTTGAACAACAGTTCGGCGATCTGCAAACGCTGCGGGGTGGAAATGATTCCATGTGCCGACAACTGTGCTGCCAGATCCGCACCGCTTCCCGAGAACACGTGATCGCCCATATCCATCGTTACATAAACCAGTACGGATTCAGTATAAACAGGAGAATCAATCGCTGTCTACGCTCGGCCGGCGCCGCGACGGCGTACCTATTGATATGTCCCCGCGACTGTCGTTTACTACGGGCACTATCCACGGAGGTGCCGGACTGTTCGCAAGGAGTCAGGCCATGCGCAAGGAATGCGGTTTCACTGTCGTCGAGCTGTTGACCACCTTGGCCATCGTGGCGATTCTGGGTGGTCTCGCTGTTCCGAGCTTTAACTTTCTGGTGCAAAAGAACCGTGCGCTCGCCACGGTCAACGAACTGCACACAGCCATCAATTTCGCGCGCCAAAGCGCCATCACGCGCAACAGTTACGTGGCGCTCTGCAAAAGCGCCGACGGCCGCCGCTGCAACCACAGCCTCCCCGACTGGAACAGCGGCTGGCTGATTTTCGACAATCTCAATCGCGACAGTGCCGTACAGGTCAGCGGCGGCGCGCCTATCCTGCAAGTGCACGGCCCCACCAGACGCAAGGCCCGCATCATCAGCAACCGGGACTCCTTCACCTTTCGGCCGTTGCCGCTGCGCAGCGTGAACGGCACCTTTCTCTACTGCGCGGAAAACAGCCGCTACAACCAGGCACTCATCGTGAACGTCATGGGACGCGTACGCATCTCGGACCAACCGAACCGCGACACGACGCTGCGTTGCTGAAGGCGGTGTGCGCGGTTTCCAGCGCTACGCTCGACCGCCGCTGCGGCGCGCGAAAAACAACCCTTCGATAATCAGCATGGCGGCGCCGATGGTGATGGCGGAATCCGCAAGATTAAACGTCGGGTAATACAGCGCCCGCCAGTGGAACTGCAGGAAATCAGTCACGTAACCGTGCCAAAGGCGATCGATGACGTTGCCGAGCGCACCGCCCAAAACCAGCGCGAGCGCCGCCGCGCGCCAGCGCTGGACATGACGCGGCAGCCGCACGATCCAGACGACAATGGCCACACTCACCGCAAGCGCGAGCCCCACAAAGAACCAGCGCTGCCAACCGGAGGCACCGGAAAGGAAATTCCAGGCGGCGCCGCTGTTATAGATCAGCACCAGATTGAAAACCGGGAGTACGCGCACCGGCCGATAGAGCTCGAGGTGGCTTGCAACCAAGTACTTGCTCAGTTGGTCGAGGACGATGACCAACACGCTCAGCCAGAGCCACGGCGCGGCACTCCCCTGCAACCATCCGTGACCACGTGCGGGGCCACTCACGCGAGCCGCCGCATTTCGCCCGCGCCGGCCACGTTTTCCGCACAGCGCGCACAAATATCGGGGTAGTGCGGATTCGCCCCGATGTCGGCACGGTGATGCCAGCAGCGAACGCACTTCGGGTGCGTAGACGGCTGTGCGAGCACCCACAGGCCCGGCAACTCTGGCGACTCGACCGCACCCTGCGCGCGTGCCACGGCCGGATGCAGGCGCGCATCGGAAGTAATGAAGATAAACCGCAACTCATCGGCCACGGGCTCGACGCGGCGCAACAGGGCTGGCTCACACCAGAGATCGACTTCAGCGTCGAGGGGCGAGCCGATGCGTCCCTCGATCCGCAGCCGCTCAAGCTCGCGCTTGACGGTGGTACGCATGGCGAGCAGTGCATCCCAGAGCGGCACGTCGACTGTCCCGCCTTCCGCGATCTGATACCACTCGGCAAGAAACACCGTGGGTACACGCTTTCCCGGCAGGAAACCCCAGGCTTCCTCGGCGGTAAAGCTCAGCACCGGCGCGAGCCAGCGCAACATGGCTTCGGCCACGTGCCAGAGCGCGGTCTGGCAGGAGCGGCGCGCGCGGCTGTCGGCTCGCGTGGTGTATTCGCGGTCCTTGATGACGTCGAGATAAAAGCCGGACAAATCCAGCACGCAGAAGTTGTAGATCTTCTGGTAGATCAAGTGAAACTGATAGTCGGCGTACGCCTGTCGGATCTCGGCCTGCAGGCGCCGGGTACGCTCGAGCAGCCACTGATCCAGCAGCAGCATATCCGCCGGTGCCACGCGGTCCTCGTCTGGATCAAAATCGTAAAGATTGGCGAGAAGATAACGCAGGGTGTTGCGCATCTTGCGGTAGGCTTCGGCGACGTGATCCAAGATCGCGCGGGATACCGAGAGCTCGCCACTGTAATCGGTAGCCGCGACCCAGAGACGCAACACGTCGGCGCCGAGGCGCTGGATGACCGCTTGCGGCGCCACCACGTTGCCGAGCGACTTCGACATTTTGTGGCCCTGCTCGTCCACGGTGAATCCATGAGTCAGCACGTCTTTGTAGGGTGCTTGCCCGCGGATCGCGACGGAGGTGAGGAGCGATGACATGAACCAGCCGCGGTGCTGATCGGAGCCCTCGAGATAAAGATCGGCCTTGGCCTCGGCGGCGAGCCCCAGACGTTTTTCACCCACGCAGTAGTGCACCACACCGGAATCGAACCATACGTCCAGGATGTCGGTGACCTTCTCGTACTCCCCGGCGTCGGCGCTGAGGAGTTCGGCCGGTTCGAGATCGAACCAAGCCTCGATGCCGGCCTGGTCCACGCGCTGCGCCACGGCCTCGAGCAATTCCGCGGTACGCGGATGCAGCGCGCCGCTCTGCTTGTGCACGAAGAGCGCGATCGGCACGCCCCAGGTACGCTGGCGGGAAATGCACCAATCGGGCCGGCCCTCGACCATGCGTGCGATACGCGACTCGCCCCAGTCCGGCACCCAGCGCACCCGCGGGATCTCCGCGAGCGTTTGTTGGCGCAGGCCCGCCGCATCCATGCCGATGAACCACTGCGGCGTAGCGCGGAAGATCACCGGCGTCTTGTGCCGCCAACAATGCGGATAGCTGTGGCGGATTTCCTCGCGGTGCAGCAAGGCGCCGTGCTCCGCGAGCACGCGGATAATGTGGGCGTTAGCCTTGAAAACATGCTCGCCAGCAAAGAGTTCGGTGCCGGGCAGGAATACGCCGTGGGCATCCACGGGATTCTCCACCGGCAGCTTGTAGGCAAGACCCGCGACAAAGTCTTCCTGGCCATGGGCAGGCGACGTGTGCACGGCACCGGTACCGGCATCGAGCGTGACGTGCTCACCCAGAATCACCGGCACTTGGCGCGCGTAAAACGGATGATGCAGCTTCAAGCCTTCGAGTTGCGCGCCGCGAACCCCAGCAACAATCCGCCAGGTCGCGATGCCGTAGCGTTGCATGGCGCTGGCCGCCAGTTCCTTGGCAAGCAGCAGTCGTTCGGGAGCCCGGCCGGCGTCGCACTCCACAAGCGCGTATTCAAACTCTGGGTGCAAGGCCACCGCTTGATTGGCGGGCAGCGTCCAGGGCGTGGTGGTCCAGATCGCCACCGATGCCGGCAGGCGCGTATCTCCAAGTCCCATGCGCGCCTGCAAATCCGCAGGCTCCACAACCGGGAAGCGCACATCGATCGCAGGCGATGCGATATCCGCGTATTCAACCTCGGCCTCGGCCAGGGCCGAGGTGCAATCCATACACCAGTGCACCGGCTTCATACCTTTATATAAGTGGCCGCGTCGGATGACCTCGGCGAATGCCCGCAGTTCATTGCCTTCGTAGTGCGGATCCATGGTGAGATAGGGGTGCGCCCAGTCGCCGAGCACGCCGAGCCGCACGAAATCCGCACGTTGCTTGTCGACCTGCTCGGCCGCATAGGCCCGGCAGGCGGTGCGGAACGCCTTGGCGTCCACCTTGTGCCCGGCCTTGCCGATTTTCTTCTCGACCTGCTGCTCGATCGGCAGGCCATGGCAATCCCAGCCCGGTATATAGGGAACGTCCAGTCCATCCAGGCTGCGAGACTTGACCACGAAGTCCTTGAGAATCTTGTTGACGGCGTGACCGATGTGAATGTTGCCGTTGGCATAGGGCGGACCGTCCTGCAGGATAAAACGCGGGCGCCCATGCCGCGCCTTGCGCAGCTCGGCGTAGACTTCTTCGTCCTGCCAGCGCTGCACCATTCCGGGCTCGCGCGCCGGTAGATTGGCCTTCATGGGGAACTCGGTATGCGGCAAATTCAGGGTATTTTTGTAGTCGCTCACTTTCCTGTCCTTTGCTGGCCCGGCTGACGGGCCGCGGCTCGCCCACGCAGCCACTCACGCGCCGCACTCACGTCGTGCGCTATCTGCGTCTTGAGCGCATCGAGGCTTGCGAACGCCCGGTCGGATCGCAAGCGGTGCAAGAGCTCAACGCGCAGGCGCCGGCCATAAATGTCGCCGTCAAAATCAAACACGAAGACTTCCAGCCGCGCTTCGCTGCCTTGCAACGCCGGGCGCCGTCCCACGTAGGCGGCCCCGTGCCGCATGCCCTCACTTGCGCCCTGCACGGCGGCAACGAAAATCCCTTCGACCGGTACCACGCGTCGCTTGAGCGCGATGTTCGCGGTGGGAAACCCGAGTCTGCGCCCGAGACGCTCGCCGTACATCACCCGGCCGCTGAGCGTGAACGACGTGCCGAGCATGGCCGCCGCCGCCCGCATCTCGCCCGCATCAAGGCAGGCGCGAATGCGGGTGCTGCTCACGCGCTCACCGCCGAGCGAGACTCCGGGCGTGGCGCGCACCTCGAATCCGTATTGCGCTCCCGCGGTCTGCAGCATGGTGAAATCGCCGTGCCGGTCGTGGCCGAAGCGGAAATCATCGCCGACCGCCAGATATTTCACCGCGAGCCCGCGCACCAGCACGCGCTCGATGAAGCTCGCGCCTGGCAGCGCGGCGAGCGCGGCATTGAAGCGCAGACACAGCAAACGGTCGAGGCCGCAAGCGGCAAGCGCCACGAATTTCTCGCGCAAGGTCATGAGCCGCGCGGGCGCACTCGCGGGCGCAAGATACTCCTGCGGTGCGGGCTCGAACACCACGGCGACCGCCGGCAAGTCCTGCCGCCGTGCGCGCTTCACGAGATCGGTGAGCACGCGGCGATGGCCGAGATGCACGCCGTCGTAGTTGCCGATGGTCGCCACACAGCCGCGATGCCGCGGCCTCAAACCCTCGAGACCCCGAATCAACTCCATGCCGGTACTCCGGCCGAGCATGCATATATAAGGACGCGGTGCATTTCAGGCGGTCTGCATCCTGCGCAAATGCCGCAGCCGGAAACCGGTGCCGAATAACACGCCGAAATAGAGCACGGCCGCGGCAATAATCCAGATGGCGAGCCACAAGATTCTGTCAGCCGTCGGCCGCGCCACCCATACCGCCAGATGACCCACCAAACCCCAGAGCAGCAGCGCCATCGCCACGCTGGCAAGCAACACGCGACGCAGGAGCGGACGCCAACCGGCCGACGGATGATAAATATCACCGCGGCGCAATCCCCGGTACAGGAGCGCGGCGTTGAGAAACGCGGCCAGCGAAGTCGCGAGCGCCAAACCGGCATGCGGCGCGGCGAGGCCGGACATCGCCCAGGGAATCGTGATCAGCACGTTGAGAATTATATTGGCAATTACCGAAATCACTCCGATTTTAACCGGCACCCGGGTTTCCTGGCGCGCATAAAAACCCGGTGACAGCACCTTCACGAGCGTGAAGCCCACGAGGCCCACCGCGTAGGCCATGAGGCTCACCTCCGACATGCGCGCATCGTAGGCGTTGAAATGGCCATAGTTGAACAACGTGACCAGCAGCGGCCCGGCGAGGAAAAACAGACCGACGGCCGCCGGCAAGGCCACTACCAGCGCGAGCCGCAGCGCCCAGTCGAGCGTGGCCGAAAGACCCGCCGTCGATTTGGCGGCGTACTCCTGCGCAAGCGCCGGCAGAATCACCGTGCCAAGGGCGATCGAGAACACGCCGAGGGGAAATTCCATCAGGCGGTCGGAATAATACAGCCAGCTCACGCTGCCGGTGGCGAGGAACGACGCGATGATGGTGTCCACCACCAGATTGATTTGTGTGACGGACGACCCGAACAGTGCCGGCAGCATCAACTTCAGGATCCGCCGCACACCTTCATGCGCCTGTGCCAGCCGCGGGCGCGGTAACAGATGCAGGCGGCGCAGCCACGGCACCTGGAAAGCGAGTTGCACCGCGCCCGCAATCAATACGCCCCAGGCGAGCGCCATGCCCGGTTGCCGGAAATGCGGCGCCCACCAGATGGCGGCCGAAATCACCACGACGTTGAGCAGCGCCGGCGTGAACGCCGGCACGCCGAAGCGCCCATAGGTGTTGAGAATGCCGCCGGCAAATGCCGTGAGCGAGATGAACAGCAAGTACGGAAAGGTGAGGCGCACCATCGCGACCGTGAGGTCGTACTTGCCCTGGTCGACACTGAAACCGGGCGCGAAGATCCACACCAACACCGGCGCGGCCATGACGCCGACCACCGTGACCGCGAGCAGCAGAAGCCCCAGGCTCCCGGCGACACGATCGGCCAGTTCCTGGACCTCGGCATGCTCGCGGGTAGTCTTGTACTCCGAGATCACCGGCACGAACGCGAGCGAGAATGCACCTTCGCCGAAGCTGCGGCGGAAAAAATTCGGGATCTTGAAGGCTACAAAGAACGCGTCCATGACCTCGCCCGCGCCGAAATATCGCGCCAGCACCATGTCGCGGGCAAAGCCCAAGATGCGGGAAAGCAGCGTCATGCCGCCGACGAGGGAAGTGGCCTTGAACAGGGCGCGAGACATGCGGCGGAAGTCCTGGAACCGGGCACCGGGAGGCCCGCATGATACCGGCCCCGCGCGCGCGCTGTCACGGTGGCCCCGGAGTTTTGCGCGCCGCCAGTGGAACCGGTATAGTGCACAACCTTTTTACGGCCCGTAACTTGCGAGCCGGCGATTCAGCAGGAGCTCCGAACTTGGCCAATACCCGGCAGTCGAAAAAGCGTGCACGTCAGGCGCTTGTGCACCGTGATCACAACGCCCCGCAACGTTCGATGCTGCGCAGTTCCATCAAAAAAGTTTCGAAACTCATCGCCACCGGCAAAAAGCCCGGGGCGGAGGCTGCCTACAAGGCGGCCGTGCCCATTATCGACAGCATGACAAACAAGGGGCTGATCCACCGCAACAAGGCGGCACGCCACAAGAGCCGCCTGAACGCCCACATCCGGGCCATGCAGGCCTGAGCCGCACGCGCAAGTACCGATCGCAAAAAGCCGGCCACGCGCCGGCTTTTTCTTGGCCAAGGCCGGACCCGGATGATGCGTATCATTGACTCGGACCCGCACGACGTTTAGCTTGCCGGCCACGCACAGGCTTCTGATTGGTCGCGGGCTACGCCCCGCTCGGGGCAGACGTGTGTCACGGAACTCCGCCGGCATGCATACGGGACCCGGCTCGGCGCATGCCTGAGTGACCGGCGAACCACTGACCGCGGCCACATAATTTCCGCATAATGTTTCCCAGAGAGGGTTCTACATGACGCAAGTTACGTTTCCTGGTTTCCCCCGCATCGGCGCACAACGCGAACTCAAACAAGCTCTGGAAAGCCACTGGCGCGGTGAACTCGATGCCAGCGGATTGCTCAAGCAAGCTCAGGCGCTGCGCGCGCGGCACTGGCAACTTGCACGCGCGGCGGGGGCGGACAGCGTGCCAGTCAACGATTTCAGCCTCTACGATCACATGCTCGATACCGCCGTGCTGTTCGACGCGATCCCGGAACGCTATCGCGAGCTTGGTGCGCGCGACCCGCTCGCCGGTTACTTCGCCATGGCGCGCGGCGCGCGCCGCACCGGCTTCGACCTGCACGCACTCGAGATGACCAAGTGGTTCGATACCAACTACCACTACCTGGTCCCGGAATTGCACCGCGGGCAAAAATTTGCGCTGTGCGGACGCAAACCGCTCGATGAGTACCGGGAAGCACGTGCCTTGGGTTATGCCGCGCGCCCGGTGCTGGTCGGCCCGGTCACCTTCCTGTATCTGTCCAAAACCACCGACGGCAGCGTTGCGCTCGACCTCCTCGACGCGCTGCTTCCCGCTTATGGCGAACTGCTCGCAGCGCTTCGTGACGCCGGGGCCGACTGGGTGCAACTGGACGAACCGGTGCTCGCTACCGACCTGGATGCGCGCACACGCGACGCACTGCTGCATGCGTACACGCAGCTTGCCGGGGCTCAGGCACCCCACCTGCTGCTCGCCAACTATTTCGGCGGCTTCGGCGACAACCTCGCAGTACTCGCAAAGCTCCCGGTGCAGGGAGTGCACGCCGATCTCGTGCGTGGCCGGGACGAACTCGACCGGCTGCTCGAGATTCTCCCCGCAGGGGCGATCCTCAGCGCGGGCGTGGTGGACGGCCGCAATATCTGGCGCAGTCAGCCCGGACAGGTATTACCGGTGATCGAAGAAATCCAGGCGCGGCTTGGCAACGAACGGCTGTGGCTTTCCACCTCATGCTCACTGCTGCACGTACCCATGGACGTATCGGCCGAGACCGGCCTCGAAGACAGCCTGCGTTCTTGGCTCGCTTTTGCGCACCAGAAAATCGGGGAGCTGCGCATGTACGCCGATGCGCTCGACGGCAAACCCGGCGCCCGTTCGACGCTCCGCGCCCAGGAAGCGACACTCGCGGGACGCGCCAATGCGCCCGGAGTAACCCGTGCCGAGGTGCGCGCCCGTCTCGCCAGCATCGGCCGCGAGGCGGCGCACCGGCACGCCGCTTACAGCGCACGGCGCGTCGCGCAAGAGCGCGCGCATCCCTTGCCGCTCCTTCCGACCACGACCATCGGCTCGTTCCCGCAAACCGACACCATCCGCAAGGCGCGTGCCGCGCACCGCGCCGGGCGCCTGAACCAACAGGGCTACGAACAGGTGATCGCCGGGGAAATCGAGCACTGCATCCGTTTCCAGGAACAAGCCGGGCTCGACGTGCTGGTGCACGGCGAAGCCGAACGCAACGACATGGTGGAATACTTCGGCGAACAGCTCGACGGCTTCGCCTTCACGCATTTCGGTTGGGTGCAAAGCTATGGCTCGCGCTGCGTCAAGCCGCCTTTAATATACGGAGACGTGGCCCGGCCGCACGCGATGACAGTGCGCTGGTCGAAGTACGCGCAATCGCTCACCGCAAAACCCGTCAAGGGCATGCTCACTGGACCGGTCACCATGACCCAGTGGTCGTTTGTGCGCGACGACCTGCCGCGCGCAAGCGTATGCCGGCAGATCGCGCTTGCGCTGCGCGATGAGGTCCAGGATCTCGAAGCGGCCGGCATCGAGTTCATCCAGATCGACGAGCCGGCGTTTCGCGAGGCACTGCCACTGCGCCGCGCCGGCTGGCAAGCCTATCTCGACTGGGCCGTGGAATGTTTCCACCTCGCGACCGGCGGGGCGCGCGACACCACCCAGATCCACACCCACATGTGCTATTCGGAGTTCAATGACATCATCGAGGCTGTGGCGGCGATGGACGCCGACGTGATTTCCATCGAGACCAGCCGCTCGCGCATGGAGTTGCTGGATGCCTTCACGCGTTTCGATTATCCCAACGGCATCGGCCCGGGCGTGTACGACATCCACTCCCCGCGCGTGCCGAGCGCCGATGAAATCACCGTGCTGCTCGACAAGGCACTCAAGGTTCTGAAGCCCGAGCAACTCTGGGTGAATCCGGATTGCGGACTGAAAACCCGTCGCTGGGAAGAAGTCGAACCGGCACTGACGACACTCGTACAGGCCACACGCGCCTTGCGTAGCCGGATCGCGGCGGCGGCCTGAGGCGCTCAGGCTTGCGCGGTGTGGCCGCCGCGCGAAGCCGGCGGGGTCAGCCGGTCTGCAAGGTGGCGAGCTTGCGCACTTCCTGCAGCGCCACCGAGAGACTCGGGAAATCCGCGATCTCCTCGGCCTGCATGTCGGTAAGCAGGCGTTGCACATGCAGCACGCGGCTCTTGTGACGCGTGAACCAGGCGTCGAGTTCGTCGAGCGCCGAGCGCGCATCGCGGGCTTTCTCGAGCGCCTGCGCGGTCAAGGTCCGTTGCTGTTCGTAGAGCGCCTCGCGCAAGGTGGTGCGCGCCTGCGCCTGCCAATGACCGTCCACCGTGAGTGCGTCGATCTGATGACGCAGCCAATCGAGCTTGAGTTCGCGGCCGAGGTGATAAAACGCCCGTGCGGTGACGTCCACCGGCAACTGGTGTTGGCGCGCCACGTTGATGAGATCCAGGGCCGGATACAGGGCAAACAGGCCCGCCATGCGCTGGGCGAGATCCGCGGGTACACCCACGTCCTCGTATTGCTGCCGCTGCGCATGGAAGGTCTCGAGTTGTGACTCGTTGAGGATGGCCGCCACGTGCGCGCTCAGCAACTCGATGCCCGGACGGTACTGCGGCACCACGGCCGCGATGTCGAGCTGCCCGTGCAGATGATCCAGCAGCCAGCGCGTCGCGTGGCGCAGCAGCCGTGAACTTTGCACTGCCAGTGCGATCTGCACATTGGCCGGCACCTTGTTGTCGAGCGCCTCGACCGCGGACCAAGTCGCTACCATGCCGAAGCTTTCACGCGCGATGGTGTAGGCGCGCGCCACCGACGCCACACCGACTCCGGCTTGGTTCTGCATGCGTTGCGCGAAAGTAGGGCCCATGCGGTTCACCAGGCTGTTGGTGATGGCGGTACAGATGATTTCGCGCTGCAAGCGGTGCTTGCTCATCGCCGGGCGGTATTTCTTGCGCAGCGGCGTGGGGAAGTAATTCACGAGCTCGTTCGCGAGGTAGGCATCTTCGGCCACATCCGAGCCGAGTAAAGCGTTGTAGATGGAGATTTTGCTGTACGCGAGCAGCACGCAGAGCTCGGGGCGCGTGAGCCCGCGCTTGGCCGCACGCCGCTCCTTGAGCTGAGCGTCATTCGGCAGAAACTCAATGGCCCGGTTCAACAGGCCGCTGCGCTCGAGGTCGTGCATCAGCTCGGCGTGCTCGGTGATACGCGCCGGGGCCTGCGACTCGGCAATCGACAATGCCTGCGTCTGCATGTAATTGTCACGCAGCACCAGGTGCCCGACTTCTTCGGTCATCGACGCGAGCAGCGCGTTGCGCTGCGCTTCGCTGAGGCTGGTCTCTCCGGAGACCACGCGCAGCAGGATCTTGATGTTGACTTCGTGGTCCGAGGTATCGACGCCCGCCGAGTTGTCGATAAAGTCGGTATTCAGCCGCCCGCCGTTGAGTGCGCATTCGATACGCCCAAGTTGCGTGAATCCCAGGTTGCCGCCCTCGCCCACGACCTTGCAGCGCAGTTCCTTGCCGTTCACGCGTACCGCATCGTTGTTGCGGTCGCCGACCTCGGCGTTGGTCTGTTGACTGGCCTTGACATAGGTGCCGATGCCGCCGTTGAACAGCAGATCCACCGGCGCGAGCAGAATCGCATGAATCAGTTGATTGGGGGGAAGTTCCTCGGCATCGATGCCGAGCACCTGGCGGACTTCGGGGCTCAACTTGATGCTCTTCAGCGTGCGTGCGTACACCCCGCCGCCCCGTGAAATCAGCGTGCTGTTGTAATCCGCCCACGAGGACCGCGGCAGATGAAACATGCGCTCGCGTTCCTTGAAACTCGCCGCCGGGTCCGGCGATGGATCCAGGAAAATGTGGCGATGGTCGAAAGCCGCGACTAGTTTGATACGCGGCGAGCGCAGCATGCCGTTGCCGAACACATCGCCCGACATGTCGCCGATACCGGCCACGGTGAAATCCGTGGTTTGAATGTCCACGCCCATCTCGCGGAAATGACGCTTGACGGACTCCCAGGCACCGCGTGAGGTAATGCCCATTTCCTTGTGGTCGTATCCGGCCGAGCCGCCCGAGGCGAAGGCATCGTCCAGCCAGTAGTGATATTCGCGGGCCACGCCGTTCGCGATGTCGGAGAAACTCGCGGTGCCCTTGTCGGCGGCGACCACGAGATAGGGATCGTCCGGATCATGGCGCACCACTTGCGGCGGCGGCACCACTTTGCCATCCAGGAGGTTATCCGTCAGGTCCAGCATGCCGCGCATGAAGGTCTGGTAACAGGCAATGCCCTCCTTGAGCAGATCCTCGCGATTACTGTTCGCCGGCGGCCGTTTCACGTAAAAGCCGCCCTTGGAACCGACCGGCACGATCACGGTGTTCTTCACCTGCTGGGCCTTCATGAGGCCGAGCACCTCGGTGCGGAAATCCTCGCGCCGGTCCGACCAGCGGATGCCACCACGCGCTACCTTGCCGCCGCGCAGATGCACGGCCTCGACGCGCGGTGAATACACCCAGATTTCAAACATTGGGCGCGGCAACGGCAGTTCGGGAATCTGCGCCGGGTCGAACTTGAAGGACACATAGGGCTTGGGCGTGCCCTGCGCATCGGTCTGGAAATAATTGGTGCGCAGTGTGGCGCGCACGACGTTGAGGAAACTGCGCAGGATGCGGTCATCATCGAGGCTCGCCACCGATTCCAAAGCCTTGGCGATCTCGCCTGAATAACGCGCCGCCAGCGTGGCGCGCTCCCGGTCGCCGCGCGGATCGTGCTGGGCTTCGAAATATTTCACCAGCAGCGCCGCGATGGCCGGATTGCCGGCCAGCGTGCGTTCCATGTAGGCTGGACTGAAGCTCAGGCTGGTCTGCAGCAGGTACTTGCAGAACGCGCGCAACAGCATGGTCTGGCGCCAGTTGAGTCCCGCGCCGAGCACCAGGCGATTGAAACCATCGTTCTCGGCCTCGCCGCGCCAGACGTGCGCGAACTGCTCATGAAAATTCTCGCGCACCTTGTCAAGATCGAGATCGGTTGCACACACGAGCTCGAAATCCTGGATCCACACGCGGCTGTCGTCACCCAGATGGATTTCGTAGGGACGCTCGCCCATGACGCGCACGCCCATGTTCTCGAGCATCGGCAGCGCATCGGAAATCGAGATCTCCTGCTCGCGGTGAAAAATCTTGAAGCGCAGGCAGCCGGCCGGCTGGTGCTTTGGGCGGTACAGGCTCATGCGCAGGCTTGCGCCATCGTGCACGGCTTCGATCTGCTCGACGTCAAACACCGCGGCCCGCGCCTTGACGTCATCCTGATAGCCACCCGGCAGATGCACACCGTACTGGCTGTACAGTTTCAGGCCGCGCTCTTCGCCCAGATCCTCGAGCAGCGCATCCTTGAGCTCGTCCTGCCAGGAGCGCACGGTCAGGCCGATCTCGGCCTCGAGTGCCGCGTGTTCGTACTGCGGCAGCTTCCAGGGCGTGGTGTGCACGATGAACTGGATACGCGCGAGTGCCGATTCCGAGAGGAACACCTCGTGCTCGACACTCTTGCCGTTGAGTACGCGCATCAGGATTGCCTCGATCCGCGTACGCACCTGGCTGTTGTAGCGGTCGCGTGGCACAAATACCAGGCAGGAAAAGAACCGCCCGAAGCTGTCACGACGAACGAAAAGCTTGACGCGCTGGCGCTCCTGCAGTTGCACCACACCCAGGGCGGTCGCCGCCAGCTCATCGGTCGTGGATTGCTGCAACTCATCGCGCGGGAAGGTCTCGAGCACGTGGATCAGTGCCTTGAGGTCGTGACTGCCCGCGGCAAAGCCGGAGCGGCGCACTACCTCGGCGAATTTCTGGCGCAGCACCGGGATCTCGCGTGGGCTGCAACTGTAGGCACTCGAAGTAAAGAGCCCAAGGAAGCGCCATTCACCGTCGACCTTGCCCGCGGCGTTGTAGCGTTTCACGCCCACGTAATCGAGGTAGCCCGGGCGGTGCACGGTCGCCACCGAGTTGGCCTTGGTCACGATCATGAACTCGCGCGCGCGGGCCCGCACGCGCACGTTTGCGGGCAACACCAGGGAGCTCACCGATTGCCTGGCGTTGCTCTCGCGCAGGATGCCGAGCCCGGATTCCGGCACCATGCGCAGCACGTCTTCGCCGTTTTCCTCGATCAGGTTGTACTCGCGAAAACCCATGAAGGTGAAGTGATCCGCGGCCAGCCACTCGAGGAACTCACCTCCCTCCCGTACCTGGTCCGCGCCGAGCACCTCGCGATACTGCTCCACGCGCCGGCGCACGTCCACGACTTTGTCGCGCATGACCTGCCAATCGATCACCACCATACGCACGTCGAACATCGCCGCGCTCAGCTCCGCTTCGAGCTTCTGCATGGTGCCGGCATCGCTCTGGTGATCGATCTCGATGTGTATCCAGGATTCGGCACGCCCCGCGCGATGCTCCGCTTCGCCGGCGTCCAGGTGCGTAATCTTGCCCGCAGCATCGCGTGCCAGATACAGGATCGGATGCACCGTGAGGTGCACACCGATGCCGTTACGCGTGAGCGTCATGACGGCGGTGTCGACCAGGAACGGCATGTCGTCGTTCACCAATTCGATCACCGTGTGCGGGCTCTTCCAGCCGTCTTGCTTGACGGAGGGGTTGTAGACACGCACCAGCACCGTACCCGGCGCGCGCGTGTCGCCAAACTTCCAATGACTGCGCGCCGCACCCTGCAGATAGGGCGGGCTGTACTGCTGCAGGTCTTCCGCGGCGATACCGCCGTAGTAGTGTTTCAGAAAAGTATCGAAATCAGCGGAGTCCGGCGGGTTTTGACTGAAACTGAGAACTTTGTCGAGGAGCTTGTTTTTGGAATCGCTGCGGCGTTGCGGCATAACGGCAATGAGCCTGCATAAGTAGTGAGGGGTTTAGGCACACATTTTATGCTTTTCTCTCAGGCTTTTGGGCGCGCGTGAGCGGCACGGCGCGCATGCGCCGCGGCGCTTGAAAACGGCGGTGCGCTTACTGGGTTTTCTGCAGATCGGAAATCACGGCGGCGAGCCAGCGGCAGGCGGTGCCGCCGGTTACGCAGCGGTGATCGAAGGTCACCGACAGCGGAATCCGCTGATGCACCTCGATGCCGCCCATCACCGGCACCACGTCGTAGCGCAACCCGCCGGTGCCGAGAATCGCGACCTGCGGCGGCACCACCACGGGCGTGGCATAACGCCCGGCCAGCATGCCGAAATTGGAGAGCGTGAAGGTGGCGTTCTTCATGTCGGCGGGCGCGACACTGCGATTGCGCGTGGCCTGCTTCATGCGATTCAGATCGGCACGCAGCGCCGCCGCGCTCTTGGTGTCTACGCTGCGCAGTACCGGCACGATCAGGCCGTCCGGCGTATCCACGGCCATGCCGAGATCCACACGCCGGTGCAGCGTGCGCTCGAGTTTCGCACCGTCGTACCAGGCGTTGAGTTCGGGCTCGACGCGGCAGCCGGCCACGATCGCGCGGATGATGCGGGCGGTGATGTCCTGGCCGGGCATCCATTTGTGGATATCGGCGTCATCGAAGAGCGTACAGGCCGCGACTTCGCTGCGCGACTTCGCCATGCTCGCGTGCATGGCGCGGCGCGGACCGTGCAGCGGTTCGGCAGCGCCATACTGGATGTCGGTGCGCACTGCCGGTAGCGTCCAGGGTACCGTCGCTGCATAGCTTGCCGGTGCGGGCACGTCAGACGCCGCACTCGTAGTTCCCGGCGCAATGGCGCGCACGTCGTCGGCCGTGACGTTTCCATTCCTGCCGCTCGCCTGACATGTGGCCAAATCCACACCGAGCTGCCTCGCCAGAATTCGCACCGAAGGCAGCGCCTTGACAGGCGCCGGCGCGGTCTTGCGCTGCTTGCGAATGATGGCGGTTTCTTCGACCACCGAGGTACTGGTCGGCATGCTGCCGACCACCGTGCCGCTATCCTCGGCCACGGGCGCCGGTTTCGCACTCTGGGCTGGCGCGGTCGCAGGTTGGGCGTCGGACCTCTTCGCGGCTGGCGCCGTTGCGCTCTCACCTTCGAGATCGAATTCCACGAGTGCGGCGCCGGTCGGAATAATGTCACCCGCCTTGCCGTGCAGCTTCGTGATCTTGCCGGCCCAGGGCGCAGGCACGTCCACCACCGCTTTCGCGGTTTCCACGGACGCGATCGGCTGATCGACCTTGACCGTGTCACCTTCCTTGATGAGCCAGTTGACCAGCTCGGCTTCCTGCAGTCCTTCGCCGAGATCCGGAAGTTTGAAGGTACGCATCTCAGGTCTCCAGCACTTTTCTGACGCCGGCCAGCACGCGTTCGACGCTCGGCATGTAATCGTGCTCGAGCTTGAAAAGCGGCATGGGCACGTCGTAGCCGGTCACGCGTTCAATCGGCGCCTTGAGTGCATAGATGGCCTTTTCCGCCACCGTGGCCGCGATTTCGGCGCCCACGCCACCGTTGCGCGGCGCCTCGTGCACAATCACGAGCCGACCGGTTTTTTCCACCGATTCGAGGATAGTCTCGAAATCGATCGGGCTGATCGTGGCGAGGTCAATCACCTCGCAACCCACGCCCTCTTCGGCAAGCTTGGCCGCGGCCTGCAGACTTTCGTGAATCATCGCGCCCCAAGAAACCAGGGTGACGTCGGCGCCCTCATGCAATACGAAACAGGTGTCGAGCGGCAGCGCTTCGCCGTTGTCGGGGACTTCCTGCTTGTTCATGCGGTAAAGCCGTGTCGGCTCGAGAAACACCACGGGATCGGGATCGCGGATCGAGGCGAGCAGCAGGCCGTAGGCCCGGGTCGCCGACGATGGCATCACGGTACGGATGCCAGGCATGTGCGCGAACAGGGCCTCATTCGATTCGGAATGATGCTCGGGCGAGCGGATGCCGCCGCCCGCGGGCGCACGCAGCACCATGGGCACGTGTAGACGGCCACGCGTGCGGTTACGCAGGCGGCCCGCATGATTGATCATCTGGTCCACCGTTGGGTAAATGAATCCGGAGAACTGGATTTCGGCGACCGGCTTGAGGCCCATGGCGGCCATGCCGATCGACATGCCCGCGATCAGGGCCTCCGCGAGCGGCGTATCCATGACCCGGTCCTTGCCGAAACGCTGCTGCAAGCCGAGCGTCGCGCGGAACACGCCGCCGTTGCCGCCCACGTCTTCGCCCAGCACCACCACGGCGGGATCGTGTTCGAGTTCATAGGCCATCGCCTGGGTAATGGCCTCGACCATCGCGAGCTTAGCCATGACGCTTGCCCTCCGCGATCGCGGCGGCACGTTGCGCGGCGAGATTTTCCGGCAGCTTGGCGAACACGTAATCGAACATCGCCTCGACCGGCGGCTTGCCGATATCCTTGTAAATCTGCACCTCGGCGTCCACCTGCGCGGCCAGCTCCGCGAGCATCTGGTCTTCCTGTTTCTGGTTCCAGGCGCCGGTATCCATCAGATACTTGCGCATGCGGATCAGCGGCTCCTTGTGGCGCGCATCTTCGACTTCTTCCTTGGGCCGGTAACGCTTGGCATCATCCGCAGTCGTGTGATCACCAAGCCGGTAGGTGAGCGCTTCGACCAGTGTCGGTCCCCCGCCACCGCGGGCCTTGTCGAGTGCGTTCTCCATCACATCGCGCACCGCGATGATGTCGTTGCCGTCGACCTGGAGGCCCTCGAGGCCCCCGGCAATCGCCTTTTGGGCGAGCGTCTGGCAATGCGTCTGCGCCGCGACCGGCACCGAGATCGCCCACTTGTTATTGGTCACCACGTACACGGCCGGCAGCTGGTAGGCACCCGCGGCGTTCAGGGATTCGTAGAAGTCGCCCTGCGAGGTGCCGCCGTCGCCGATGACGGCGACCGCGACACGTTTTTCCTTGCGCAGCTTGAAGGCCATGGCCGCGCCGGTCGCGTGATGCATTTGCGTCCCGATCGGCACCGCCCAGGCGAAATCGTGTTTGGGGCCCTCGAAATTGCTGCCGCGCTCGTCACCGCCCCAGAAGAGCAACACTTCGTGGGGCTTTACGCCGCGCCAAAATTGAGCGCCGTACTCGCGATAGGTGGGGAAAAACGCGTCCTCCGGGCGCATCGCCGCACCCACGCCCACGTGTGCAGCTTCGTGTCCGAGGCAGGAAGCGAACGTGCCGAGCTGCCCGGTACGCTGCAGTGCGATCGACTTGGTGTCGAACACCCGCACCAGCGACATCATGCGGTACATCTTGAGAAGCTCGGCGCGGTCCGCGGCGAACTTCGGGAGTTTGGCCTGCACCGGTTTGCCGTCGGGCCCGAGATACTGCTGATATTTGATTTCGAAGCTGGCGACCGTTTTCAAACCGAATCCTCCTCAAGCCCGGGGAAGAACAAGCACGGCACCTCGGAACGCGGGCGGCCGCGCACGGCGAGTGGCTCATTATAGCGGAGCCCATCACTGGGAGGCCGGGGTGCCGGTGGCTAGAATGGCGGCACCACGTCGCGTCCAGCCTCGGAGTACCAGCATGCCGCCCAACCAGCGTGAGCTTGAACAGGGAATTCATCTCAACCTGTCGAACCGCCTCACCTATTCGACTTACCTCAGTCTCGAGCAGTTGCTCTCCGCTCAGAAGCCGCTCAGCAATCCGCCGCACCACGACGAGATGCTGTTCATCATCCAGCACCAGACCTCCGAGCTCTGGATCAAGCTGGTGCTGCACGAGCTCGCGGCCGCCATCCGCCACATCCAGCAGGACCAGCTGGAACCCTGCTTCAAGATCCTCTCGCG
>JBOIBB010000100.1:0-8340 GCA_050739335.1 Gammaproteobacteria bacterium | reverse complement strand
TGCTTGGCCGTGATGACCACGATCGGCTGTGCGGTCTCGACGCTGGTGCGCTTGATGCGCGTTCCGGTGACCTCGACCATGTTGAGCTGGGTCGGGGTCGCGGAATTCGAGGTCTGACTGGTCTGTGCGGTACCGGCCTGATCCTGTTGTTCGGCGGCAACCGCGGTCACCGCGAAAGCGCCGCACCCGACTATGGCGGTCAATCCCCCGGCAAGGACTTGCCGGACGGCCTTTTGCAAGCGTTGATTGTGAACTGTGTGGAGAGAATGGGTAGATGGCATGTGACGAAGCCTCCCGACTCAACATGTGTGGATTACGTGTCGCACCTCCTTGTAGTAGAAGTCACTGGTAACGGCCGTGTCGGCAATAACTATAGTCCAGTTTTTCGTTTTTTGCGTTTTGCCAACACACATTTTTGGGTGGGTCGAAAGAGCAAGAGTACAAAAGTTTGCCCCGCGAATTGGCGCGCGCAGAGCCGTTCGATTTTATATAGCCTGACAGAGACTTGCGCGCTCCGTCTGCGCCCGCGCACCGATAACCCATTACTGCACGCAAATGTTCCGGGATTATTTGCCACAGCGATCGCGCCGCCTCGTCACGCGTTTCGGCAATCTGGTCACCAAATCGTGGTGGTCCACCGCTGCATCGGGACGCTCCGAGCGCAAAGATACAGGCGCACGGTTGACGTTACCTGCCGGACACCTTTTGAGCGCACTTCAGGGCTGCCCGCAGTAACCATAGTAGGCGACCCCGAAATCTTGGATGTCGCCGCTACGCCGTGCGCCCACGTGATCGATTACCAGGCCTGAACGTGTGCGTTGTCCGTCGAGTGCACCGCTTTCGTGCAGTGCGTCATATTGGTCGCGATCGAGGTCGATGGAGCCTGCAAGTGCCGCGCCGAAGACGATGGCGCGGGCAGATTCACGCCAGCCCGCCGCGCTGCGCGCCGGAATGGCTTCGGCCGCATCGCCGCTGCCGTAACCCAGTATCAGCAGATCGCGATCGTTGAGTACCGCGCCGTCGCGCGCAGCCTCGTCGAAGCCGGCCGCGAGCCAGGCCGGCAGCGCTGCCGTATACAGATTGCCGAGCTCCAGCATCGGCGCCGATCCAAGCTCGAGCTGCGCCTCGACAATCTGTCGGCAGGTTTCGGTTTTGCGGAACGCCTTGAGGACTGCGGAAGCGTTGGGGAAAGCCGGACCCGGCAAGCTCTCGGCCATGGAAGTCTGCGCGCCTGCACGCCACTCCGTGACCACGACATCGCGCGGCACCCCGGCGACTGCACAGTAACCGTCAAGCTCGCGTGCGGCCACAGTGTCGCCCCGCACGGCGTCGTGGCCGAGCGCCGCCAGATAAGCCATGGCCCAAGCGCTATGCGGCATGCGATGGTATGGGCGGTGCATGAACACTGCAGCGAGACCACGCAGCCATGGTGCATGCGGCCCGGCGCGGCGCGCAAACAGCGCCTCGAGCGCACGCAGCATCGCGTCGGTGTAACAGTCCGTCGAGTATTTGCCGTTGAATACCGGCAGATCGCGCAGGCGTCCGTGGCTGCCGGCGGTTTGACCCGCGAAACGCAGGAAGGGCTTGCGGAAATCCAGCCCACGATACGCCGAAGCGCTGCCGCCTGCGGCGAGATCCAACTCGAGGAGTCGCGGGTCGGGTTCGAGAAGCATCGCGACCGCGCCCGCACCCTGGGTTGGCTCGCCGGTGCTGCCACGCGCGTACTCGGCAATATCCGCGCTCACCGCGATGGCTTGGCGTTCGCGGCCGTCGCAGGCGAGGTAACGCAGCCCGCCCTTAAGTGCATAGATGCCGCCAAGACAGGCGTGCTTGAATTCCGGCACCTCGCAGTCGCGCGCAAGCGCCGTCTGGCCTTCAGCCAAGAGCGCCATATCGACGAGACCGCGCACGGTCACCGCACCAGCCGCGTTGTCGGTGCTCGACTCGGTGCCGAGCGCGAGGTAACCCACGCGCCGCGGATCGATGCCGTACTGCCGGATCAGCCGCAGCACGGCATTCGCCGCCAGCACGTACACGTCCTGGTCCGGACCGGGCATGCGGAACGCGTTGCCGACGACCGCGTGGGTCTTGTCCGGATCGTTGCCGGTCCAGGCACACCACTGTGCGAGGTCCACGCGGTACGGCGGCAGGTACACGCTCATGCCGCTGATGCCGGGAAACTTCTCGTGTCGGCGTGAGTTCGAGGTCATGGCTTCAGATTCCTCGTCGACAAGGCCTATCGACCCAACGTGTAAAAAAAGCGAAACGACTTGTAATCAACCGGCCGATGCCTACCGTAACACTGTCCCGAAGTACGGCATCAGTACGTTATGAAAGTGCGGCGCACGATCCGGGTACCCTCCACATCGATAACGTCATTCCCGGTTGGACATTTTTTTGCGAAGTTGAGGTCATAGCAAAAGCGCGCCTGCAGGTGCAGCGTCTGGCCGGCATAAGCGGGCGGCGCAACCGGCATATCCGCACGGGAAACGGCTTGCAATGAATATTTGTCCAATTCGCTGTGGCCGCTTGATTCGGTGATCACGACATTGGCCACTCTGCCATCCCGGTAATCAAAATTTACCGTACTGATTCCCGTGTCGCCGGCGAGTATGCCCTCGCGCCCATAGAATCTCTGGCGGCCAATGGCAGCGTAAACCTTGTAGCGGAAGGAGTCGTCGGGCGTAAGCATCCTGAGCGGCAGCTCGAATTGGTGGGCTTCGCCGAGATCCAGACCAAAGGGCTTTGGAACCTTCGCGGTAACTACCTGCCGCAACAACAACTCATCGAGTTGGGGGCTGCCCGTGCTCACGACGACTACAGGGTTCCTGATCACGCCTTGGTCGTAGGCGAGCTTTATCGTCCCCTGAACCCCGGCTACCCTTGATGCCGGAACGTTCACCGGCAGAACTGCCACAGACTGGAGCGCCGTGAGCAGTTCAGCCTGCCAGGTAATATTCGTCCAGTACGGAAGCTCAGCGGGATAGACAGGCGCCGTGGCAGGTCGGTGTGGCGCGGAACTGCAAGCGCACAGAAAGCACACCAACAACCCAATGCCCGCATACCGGTACATGCGCATGCTCGACCCCTTCCCGTCGGTGAGACATTCATCATACATCCACACCGTCGGCAAGCGACAGCTCATCGCCAACAACAGACGCCCTAAGCCGCCACGACGTAAACGTTTGAATATTCAGGACGCAAGACCATGACCAGCACCGCCGACCACAAGATCGCGGCTACCGTCACCACGCGGAGAACGACACACTCGCAGCGAGCACCCAGCTACGCCGTAATGGAATCGGCGTAGCATGCCGACAAAATGTTCGGTGTCACTGACACGAATTCCGCATCGTCCGATCCGGAACACGTACGCGTGACATCATGACGCCGCTCACTGACGGCGGGCTTGCCGGGCGCGCGTAGTGATGTACCGGCGTGAACTACGCAAACCTGTGGCGCGGGCCGCACCCACTGGACAATGAATTCGCTGCGCATTGATATACGGAAGACAATCCGCGCGGACGCGAAGCACGGCGGCCCCTCCGCCCAGCTTCCACTATGCTTCGAAGGAACAATACATGACCCACTTGCCTGTTTTGGTGGTTCTGCTGACCGTGTTACTGCTGTTCGTGGTGACACTCATGACCGGCCGTGCGCGCCGCAAGTACGGCATCCAGGCGCCCGCCACCAGCGGCCACCCGCTGTTCGAACGCGCCTACCGCATCCAGATGAATACGCTCGAGCATACGGTGATTTTCCTGCCGGCACTGTGGCTCGCGGCCAGGTTCGGCAATGCACCCGCGGCAGGTATTCTGGGATTGATCTGGATTCTCGGCCGCGTGTGGTACGTGCCCGCCTACATGCACGACCCGGCAAAGCGCGAGCGGCCATTCCTACTGACGCTGCTGGCATTGGTGCTACTGATCCTGCTCGCAATCTGGGGCGTGATTCGGCTGTTCCTGTCGGCATCGGCCTAGTGCGCATCCGCATGCTCGATGCGGTATCTTCATGTACTGGTTTCCGTGCGCCGGTGCTAGCTGATGACTGACACACCCCAACGTCAGTTCTTTTCTGATCCGTTCCTAATCACCGGAGGCCTGGCGATCATCGTGGGCGGGCTGGTCGCCGCGGCGGTGGCCCATCAGCCGACACAACACCTGGTGTGGATGGCGGCCTACCTGGTACTGATCGTGGGCGTGGCGCAGATGGTGTTCGGCGGCGGGCAGGCATGGTTATCCGCCGACACACTACGGCCTGCGTGGCGGGCGAGTGAGTGGATTATCTATAACCTCGGCAACGCGGGCGTCATTGCCGGCACTCTGGCGGACTTGCCGTCGCTGGTGGTGGTAGGAACGGTTCTCTTCATCATTGGCGTTGCACTGTTCTTGGTTCACACGCGCGCGCGCACACACATACGGTGGCTGATCGGCTATCGCATCCTGTTGGGACTCGTGTTCCTGACTTCGCTCGTGGGATTGGTGCTGACCTTCGTCGGCCAATTGCGTTGAACGCCGTTCCCGGCGCGCACCAAGCTGCGCAAGCGTGTATGTAATCAATGGATTTAGGTGGCGTGCGGTCTGTCAGTCACAATCTGCCGCAGCGCACGCTCGAACACCTCCGGGGGCTGACCTCCGGAAATCACATGCTTGTTATTGACGATGGTCGCAGGCACGGCGTGGATGCCGGCCTGCTGATAGTAGCGTTCCTGCGCGCGCACTTCGTCGCCGTAGGCGCCGCTCGCGAGCGCCTCACGGGCCGCGTCGCTATCGAGCCCCACGCTTTCTGCAATGCGCACCAGCACTCCCCGGTCGGCAACATTCTCATCATCGGCAAAATACGCGCGGAACAGTGCCTGTTTCAGGGGCAGCACACGTTCCGGATTCTGCACTTCGGCCCAGTGCAACAAGCGGTGGGCATCGAAGGTGTTGTAGTCGCGGCTGCCGCGGCCGGTGTTGATGACGACTCCGAGTGCCGCAGCGCGATTTCGTACGATCTTGCGATTAGCTTCAAGCTGGGTCTCATCAATATTGTATTTGCGTATCAAGTGCGCATTTGATTCCACGCCCTCGGCCGGCAGCTCCGGCTCAAGCTCGAAAGGCTGCACGTGGATATCTGCCCGCACGCTGCCCTCGAGCCTGGTCAGCGCCTGCTGCAGGCTCGCCAGACCGATCGCACACCACGGGCAGGCAATATCGGAAACAAAATCAATTCGGACAGAGACGGGAGCGTTCATGGTTATTCCTGACAAGCCTGTGTGTGCGGCCTCAGATATGGAACTGACTGCCGCCATGTCAATATCTCGCGACCGCGGATTGTGGCATATGCCGGAGTGCCACCTCGTCAGGCAGCCTGCGCCCGTACCCAGCGAATAATTCCGACACAGTCCATGGCCCCGCCTTGGCGCGCGACTTCCTGGCCGCCACGGAACAAGGCGAGCGTCGGAATGCTGCGGATGTTGTAGCGCGCGCCAAGCGCCTGCTCGGCCTCGACGTCCACTTTGAGCAAACGTATTTCGGGTTCGAGTTCGGCCGCGGCCGCAATGAAATGCGGCGCCATCATCTTGCACGGGCCACACCAGGGCGCCCAGAAGTCCACCAGCAAGGGAATATCGTTGCGCGTCAGGTGCTGTTGGAACCTTTCGGCATCGGCCTCGACCGGATGCGCCGAAAACAACGGCTGATGACAGCTTCCACATTTTGGGGCGGCCTGCAGGCGCTGCGCCGGCACCCGGTTTACCGCGGCGCAATGTGGGCAAACGATATTCAACGGTTCGCTCATGATGTTCCTTCAAGGCTGGATGACCTGCGCTCGGCCTTGCCTTGCATATGGGGACGAAACGTTTCCACGAAAGAGTTTGAGTACAACAGAACGCCTGCCATCCGCACAACCGCCGCCGCGCCGCTCCATGCTCGCTGGCACGGCGTAACATGGTTTGGTCCGCACGAACTCTGGAGGCACTCACCATGACTATCCCACAACATTGCATCGCGACGCTCGCGGGCTGCGCGCTCGCCACGGCTTTGCTCGTCCAGCCCGCGCACGCGGCGGCCAGCCAGGCGGACTGGCCGATGTACGGATGGAATCTCGCGCGCAGCAGTGCGCCGACGGTCTCGATGGGCGTTGGCGCCGTCCAACTCAAAAACCTGCGGCGCCAACAGGTAAAACTCGACGGCACCGTGGACGGCTCGGTGATCTACTTGCGCGACGTGCAGGTCAAGGGCGCTACTCACAACGTCTTCTTCGTCACGACCACTTACGGCAAGACGCTCGCGATTGACGCCAACCGCGGCACCGTATTGTGGGAATTCACGCCACCCAGCTATGAATCCCTGGCAGGCACCTACCGGATCACGAACTCGACCCCGGTTGCGGATCCGGATCACCTTGCCATTTATGCTGCCGCGCCCGACGGCATGATCCGCAAGCTCTCGATCGCGGACGGCAGGGTCGAATGGGCGACCTCAATCACACGTCTGCCGGAGCGCGAGAAAATCGCTTCGCCGCTGGCGTTCTCCCAGGGCCACCTGATCGCGACCACGGATGGTTACGTTGGCGATGAACCGCCCTACCAGGGTCACGTCGCGGTACTCGACGCGCGCAGCGGAACACTGCTGCACGTATGGAATGCACTCTGCAGCCGCAGAACCGGATTGCTGAACCCGGCGTCGTGTCCGCAAAGCGATGCCGGCATCTGGGGACGCGCGGGCGCCGTGATTGACGCGGCGAACGGCAATATCTTCGTCGCCACCGGAAACGCCCTTTGGAACGGCACCAAGTACTTCGGCGATTCGGTGATTGAACTCAATCCGGATGCCACCAAAATCCTCGGCAATTACACGCCCAGCAACACCGAGGAACTCAACGAAACCGACGGCGACTTGGGCTCGACCTCGCCGGTGCTCACGGGCGGGCCGTACATCGTGCAAGGCGGCAAGGACGGTTATTTGCGCGTGCTCGACTGGCGCAAAATGCAGGGCACGACGCCGCACCGCGGCGGCGCCACCTCCAGGGTGCACACGCCGGGCGGTGACCGCCTGTTTACCGCGCCGGCGCTCTGGCACCACGCCGGCCAAACCTGGCTGTTCGTCGCCGACAATGACGGCACCGAGGCCTGGACGCTCGCGGACGGAACGCTACACTCGCAGTGGCATAACGATCACGCCGGCACAAGCCCCGTGGTTGCGGACGGCATGGTGTTCATCTACGACCCGCAGGGAGGTCTGTATATTTATGACGCGACCAGCGGCCACGAACTTGCGGAGCTCGCCTGCGGTTCGGGCCACTGGAACAGTCCGATCGTGGTAGATGGCATGATCCTGCTGCCCGAAGGCAACGCCAATCGACACAGGGCTTCAGGAGTACTCGACATCTGGCGGCTCGCAAAGCGCTGATTCTTGATGCCACATGGCAGAATCAACGCGGGCATGCCCTACCCGATCGGTACTCCGGGAAAGCCCTGGGGTCCTGCGGAGACATCAGCGTGGCGTGCACGTCAGCGCAAACAACGCAGTTATACGCACGATGTATTACGCCAGATAGATGCGCTGCGTGCACGCTTCGATGTTACGCAATACGGCGAGCTGGATTATTCACCGGACCGCTATCCGCTGTTCGCATTGCCAAGCCGCAACCCGGATGCCACGCGACCAACCGTGCTGGTGACGGGCGGGGTGCACGGTTATGAAACGAGCGGCGTGCAGGGCGCATTGCGGTTCGCCACGGAGCGCGCCAAGGATTTCGGCGGCCGCGCCAACCTGCTGATCGTGCCCTGCGTGAGCCCCTCGGGCTACGAACACATCCAGCGCTGGAATCCGCTGGCGCTCGATCCCAACCGCAATTTCGTCGCCGGCAGCCCGGCGGCCGAATGTGCCGCACTGATGCAATTCGTGGCGCCGTCGCGCGAACACGTACTCCTGCACATCGACCTGCACGAAACCACCGACACGGACGAATCCGAGTTCCGTCCGGCGCTCGCCGCACGCGATGGTGAAACCTTTGTGCCGGGAACCATTCCGGACGGCTTCTATCTGTGCGCTGACCGGGAAAACCCGCAACCGGAGTTTCAGCAGGCTATTCTCGCGGCGGTCGTCAAGGTGACGCACATCGCGCCCGCCGACCCCGACGGCACTATCATTGCCTCACCGGTGGTGGAGCCGGACGTGATCGAATATCCGTACGTCGCTTGGAGACTGTGTGCCGGAATTACGAGCGCGCGCTACCGTACGACGACCGAGGTGTACCCGGACAGCCCACGCGCCACGCCGGAGCAGTGCAATCGTGCTCAGGTTGCGACCGCCTGCGCAGCCATCGACTACGCGTTGACGCACACCTGAGATC
>JBOIBB010000099.1:0-1619 GCA_050739335.1 Gammaproteobacteria bacterium | reverse complement strand
GGATAAAGCCGTGTCCCGGAGCCGCCAGCCAAGATGATGCCCTTGTACGCCAAATCACCAGTCATGGTCGCCCGTCCTCTCTGACGCAGATCGCAGCGACGTTGCTACTGTGCATAATATTGCCGGTACCAATCCACAAATTTCTTCACGCCCTCTTCTGCTGCTAACCGTGGGCGATAACCGACAATGGCAGTCAAGTCGGAGACCTTAGCCTCAGTGTCCAGCACCCCACGGTACGCGCGCGGACAAAGCTGCTGCTTGATACAGTGCACCGGCTAGTTGCGCAGCACTCAGGACGGCCAGTCGCAACCACGGATGTCTGACTTACCCGGGCTAAATGCAGCTCGACTCTCGCTTGATCACGATCCACCGGCGATTCACTCCTCCCAGGGATTGATAACCGGCACGCCGACTGCCTGGAAGGGCAATGCATCACGCGTGGCGACCGCGAAATCATGAGCGGCCGCAATGGCCGCAATCTGCCCATTGGCAACGCCCACCACCCGACCGGCTGAGCGCGCGCCGCTCACGAGAGAAGCGTAGAGTTTCGCCGCCGGCTCATCGAACGGCAGTATCCGCGACCCGAACAACTCAGTAATCAGTTTAGCCAACGCCGCGGCCAAGCCTTTCTTACGATTGCCCTGCGGCAAAATTTCAACACCCAGCAACAGCTTAGCGAAACTGGTAGCGGTCAGATACAAAGACTCACTTGCTTGCCGATCGAGCCATTCCAGCACTGCGGGGTCACCGTTCCGCCGCATGGGCTCCGACACAACATTGGTATCGAGAATGATCATTCAAACGAAGCCGGCCTGGACGGGCTTCGGTCGCGCTCGACATCCAGCTCCAGCCCGCCGAAATTTTGTCCAAAAGCCGCCAGCGCAGAACCAATTTTCACTCGATCCTCAGGATGAACGGCCTGCTCCAGGATCTCCCGGATCTCAGCTTCTGTACTGCGCCCATTCCGGGCCGCACGCAGCTTCAGTGCGCGATGCGTCTCCTCGGGCAGGTTGCGAACCGTAACAACTGACATCTGCTATCACCATACAAACTTTGACTTCAATGCAGTCAGGCCGCATTGTATGCAAGCGCCTGTGACCCGGTCAATCAAGGAAAGCTTCTGCGTAATTCCGCTGGGGCTGGCTCGATAACCCGGATACAGCGCCTGATTGCAATTATCCCTACATTTTCCTCACACCGCTCTTGCGGCACACTCTGTAAAGGCCAAGGGTGTTCATAGGTCTATGTCGGGCAGACATGCACCTTCTTGGCAAACTCGGTGAAATCGTTCGAATATATATGCGCAATCGTGTAGACGATTTGCCAGTCTATTGTGCAGATCAATATCGCCCCCGCGCGCACCATCATCCACGCGCGAGCCGAACAGGCGCACAACGGCCGCGCCGCCGAAGGCCAGCGCCACTTCCTCGCGGGTAACTTCAACCTGGTGCCTGGTCAGGCGCACAAACGCCTCCTGCCGTGGCGTATTGAATGTATAGAGGCGCCGCACTTACTGCCCAGAGTGGTAGCCCTCTGCACCCTTTACCCGGTACACATAAGCGCTCAAGCACTTTCCAATTGCTCAACATAGAGACTCAATTCCAACGGTTGTTTATACT
>JBOIBB010000098.1:0-5232 GCA_050739335.1 Gammaproteobacteria bacterium | reverse complement strand
GGTCAATGCTGGTGCCGGAGGAACGCTCGGCGAGCGCTGGCGACAAGAGGATATGGTCGATGCGCAGGCCCTGGTTGCGGCGGAACGCGCCGGCGCGGTAGTCCCACCAACTGTAATGTCCCGTGCCCTCGGTATGCAGGCGGAAACTGTCGGCCAATCCGTTGGCCAAGAGCTTGCGAAACACCGCGCGCTCGGGTTCGCTCACCATCACCTGGCCTTGCCAGGCGACCGGATCGTAGACGTCGCGGTCCTCGGGCGCAATGTTCAAGTCGCCCATGAGCGCGAGCTGCGGGTGGGCCGCGAGGAGTTCCTTGAGCCAGAGTTCGAGCTGCGCGAGCCAGTCGAGCTTGTAGCGGTATTTGTCCGAATCCACCACCTGCCCGTTGGGCACATAGAGATCGAGCACCGCGACGTCGCCGCAACGCGCGAGCAGCACGCGTTTCTGCGCATCTTCGAAATCCGGCAGCGCCGTCGCCAAGACTTCGGGTGCCACGCGGCTCACGAGCGCCACGCCGTTGTAGGTGGGCTGGCCCGAGAACGTCACGTGATATCCGGCACGTTCAAATTCACCAACCGGGAAATTGCGGTCCTCGCACTTGGTTTCTTGTAATCCGAGAACGTCCGGCTGGTTGGTTTCGAGCCAACGCAATACGTGCGGCAGGCGCACGCGCAGGCTGTTGATGTTCCAGGTCGCAAGCTTCACGGAACTTCGACGCGCGTACCGGCGCTGGCGCCCACGATGGATGCGCCGATGCTCTCCAGAGTTTGGTGCACCGTGCCGTCGTTGTCTGCACTCACCGGACGCGTCAGGTCCCAGAGAAACGTCACTTTGAAGCCCGCGCTGGCGGCGTCCTCGGCGGTCCAGAGCACGCAGTAATCCCGGGCAAGGCCGCAGACGTGGACCTCGGTAATGCCGCGCTCGCGGAGCCACCCGGCCAAGCCGGTGCTTGGACGCGTGCCGTCCGGACCGTGGTTTTCGCGAAAGCCGCTGTAGGAATCCACGTCGGCGCGCGTGCCCTTGCGCAGAATCAAATCGGCGGCGTTCCAGTTCACGCCCGGGTGCAACTCAGCACCGGCGCTGCCCTGCACGCAGTGATCGGGCCACAAGACCTGCGGGTGGCCGTACAGCGTGATCTGCTCGAAGGGTTTTTTGGCGGGATGCTGGCTCGCAAAGGAAGCATGTCCATGCGGGTGCCAGTCCTGCGTCGCGATCACGGTTGCGTAGCGGCGACTCGCGACGAGCGCTGCGATTGACGGCACAATGGCGTCGCCTTCAGGACAGGGGAGCGCTCCGCCTGGCATGAAGTCGGGCTGCAGATCGACGACAATCAGGGCGGTGGAAGCGGGTGCTTTCTGCATGCACCGCGCAGGTTACGCGGCGATGCCGTTCAGGCGCAAGAACGCATCGAGTCGCGGTTCGCGGCCGCGGAACTCCACGAAGATGTCCATGGCTTCGCGGCTGCCGCCCTCACCGAGAATGGTATTCATGAAACGCCGGCCGGTCGCGCGGTCGAACACTCCGGCTTCTTCGAAGGCGCTGTAGGCGTCCGCCGCCATGACTTCGGCCCAGAGGTAACTGTAATAGCCCGCGGCGTAACTGCCGGCAAATATGTGCGAGAAGCTGTGCGCGAAGCGGTTCCATTCCGGCACCGGCACCACGCTTACTTCCTGGCGCACTTCGGCCAAGGTGCGGGCGATGAAATCCGCGTCCGGGTTGTCACCGCCTTCGGTGTGCAGACGAAAGTCGAACAGCCCGAACTCGAGTTGCCGCAACATGAACATGGCGCTCTGGAAATTGCGCGCGGCGAGCATTTTCTGAAACAGCGCTTCGGGCAAAGGCTCGCCGCTCTGCCAGTGACCGGAGACGAGCGCGAGTCCCTCGCGCGTCCAGGCGAAGTTTTCATGGAACTGGCTCGGCAGTTCGACGGCATCCCAGGCGACGCCGTTGATACCGGCGACGGCCGGGTAATCCACCTGCGTCAGGATGTGCTGCAGGCAGTGGCCGAATTCGTGAAACAGCGTCACCACTTCATCGTGCGTCAGCAGGGAGGGCGTACTGCCGACGGGCGGCGGGAAGTTGCAGGCGAGATAGGCGACCGGCTTCTGCAGGCTGTGGGCCGTGACGCGCCGGCTCAGGCACTCGTCCATCCAGGCGCCGCCGCGTTTGCCCTGACGCGTGTACAAGTCGAGATACAGTTGCCCGCGCAGCGCGCCGTGCTCGTCGTGGATGGCGTATAGCTTTACGTCCGGATGCCACACCTCGGCGCCCGGCACCGGCGCGAGACGAATGCCGTAGAGCGCCTGCGCGACCGAGAACAGACCGTCGCGGACGCGCGCGACCGGGAAGTACGGCTTCAAGATCTCGTCCGAGATTGCATAGCGCTCCTCGCGGAGCTTTTCCGAGTAATAACCGGTGTCCCAGGCCGCGAGCGCGTCGAGACCGTCGCGCGCGCGCGCGTAGTCCTCGAGCTCGCGATACTCGCGCTGTCCGGCCGGTCGGCAGCGATGCACTAGATCACCGAGAAACTCGCGTACCTGTTCCGGCCGGTGCAGCATCTTGGTGGCGAGCGAGTAACCGGTATAGTCCTTGAATCCCACGAGACGCGCTGCCTGCTGGCGCAAGTCGAGAATGCCGCGCATGGCCTGACTGTTGTCCCATTTACCCGCGTGCGGGCCCTGATCCGAGGCGCGCGTCGCGTAGGCGCGATAGAGCTCGGCGCGCAGCGCTCGCTCCTCGGCGTGCGTGAGCACGGCCGAGTAGCTTGGGTAGTCGAGTGTGAACACCCAGCCCTCGAGCTTGCGTTTGATGGCCTCCGCGCGCGCGCGTTCGACGGCGGATTCGGGAATCCCCGCGAGCCGGGTTTTATCGGTGACCTGCTTGCACCAGCCTTGCGTGGCGTCCAGCAGATTCTCTTCGAATTTGGCTTCGAGCTTGGAGAGCTCCTGCATGAGCTGGCGGAACTCGGCTTTCTTGCCGGCCGGCAGATCCACGCCCGCCAGGCGGAAGTCGCGCAACGCATCTTCGACCAGCTTGCGCTGCGCCGGTCGGTACTCGTTCCAGGCCGGCGCCTTCTTGAGCGCCGCATAGCGGCGCTGCAGCTCCGCGTTCTGGCCGAGTTCCGTGTTGTAGTCGCTGAGCTTCGGCAGGCAGGCGTTGTAGGCCGCGCGTATCTCGGGCGAGTTCATCACGGCGTTGAGGTGTGCGGCGGGCGACCAGGCGCGGTGCAGCCGCTCGTCGAGCGTTTCCATGGGTTCGACGAAGCTGTCCCAGGTGGGTGCGGTGAGCGTCTGCAATCCGCCGATGCGCGCGCGGTTCTCGGCGAGCACGGCATCGACGGCGGGCTCGATATGGGCGGCCCGGATTTCCGCGAACCGCGGCAGGCCGGCCGGTGCCAGCAGTGGATTGTTGCTCATGGGTTGTGGGGGAAACGGAATCGGTCTGGCGCGCATGTTAACACGCCCGTCCAGAGCAACTCCGATCCGGGCACTAAGGCGGCGGGTTGCTGAGCGCGGTGACGGCGCGGTGATGCGTCGAAAGTAGGTGGCCCACGGTCACACCAGCCACCACGAACACCCGCCGTCGTTGCGCTGCTTGAGGAGCACCGGGTTGTTGTAGAGTACCAAGGCATACACAAGAACCACTCTGATCGCGAGGATCACGTAACCGATGACTCCCATGAGAATCTCCTCAGCTGGTCTTTTTGTGGCCAGACCCAGCGCCTGCGGCATGCGGGCTATTCAGGGCGGCCAGGTCGGCGTGCGGTGCATGCCGCAGCGACGCGCAATGGTGCAGGCTTAACGGCATGCCGCTGAGGGGGTTTCAAGCGTCGCGGCCGCTGCTCGGCGAGCGCGTGTACCTCGACCCGACGGCGCTCGTCATCGGGCACGTGACACTCGGGGATGACGTTTCGTTCTGGCCCTACGCGGTGGCGCGGGGTGACGTGAACAGCATCCGTATCGGCGTGCGCAGCAACATCCAGGATCTCAGCATGCTGCACGTGACCCACGACGGACCGTATACCAAAGGGGGCATGGCGCTCGTGATCGGCGCGGACGTAACCGTCGGCCATCGCTGTACGTTGCATGCTTGCACGGTCGGCGACCGTTGCCTCATCGGCATGGGCAGTATCGTCATGGATGGCGCGGTCATCGAAGACGAAGTGTTGCTCGCCGCCGGGAGCCTCGTGAGTCCGGGCAAGCGTCTGCAGGCGGGATGTTTGTATGGCGGCAGTCCTGCGCACAAAGTCCGGCCGCTCACGGACACCGAGCGCGAAATGCTGCGCTACTCCGCGGCGCACTACGTACGACTCAAGGATCAATACCTGCAGGAGAGCGATCGAGCCTGACGGTTGTACCGCGAGTCACGTCCAGCGTGCGAACAGCTGCGTAGGGTCGCGGAAGGTCTTGAATTCGAGCGCGTTGCCGCTCGGATCCTTGAAAAACATGGTGGCCTGTTCGCCGACCTTGCCCTGGAACCGGATGCCAGGCTTGATTACGAACTGCACGCCTGCGGCGGTGAGGCGTTGGGCGAGCGTCTCCCAGGCCTGCCACTCGAGAATCAGACCGAAGTGCGGCACCGGCACGTCTTCGCCGTCCACCGGGTTGGTGGCGCGGGCGGCGGTGGTGTTCGCAAGGTGCGCCACGATCTGGTGGCCGAAGAAATTGAAATCAATCCAGCGATCGGATTCGCGCCCCGTCGAACAGCCGAGCAGCCCGGCATAGAAGCGCCGCGCTTCTTCCAGATCGCGCACCGGGAAAGCCATATGAAACAACGGCTGGTTTTCTTTCATTGCTTGCCTCTCTTGATGTAGGGTGTTGGGGTTCGCTGCGCTCACCCCCAACCTGCGGGTAGCTGTCAGACCCAATCTCTGGGTTTGAGAAACTGTTCTGTCAATTTCGCTTCGCGCGAGCCCGGCTCCGGCTTCCAATCGTACTCCCAGCGCACTTCGGGCGGCAGCGACATGAGGATCGATTCGGTGCGTCCGCCGGATTGCAAGCCGAAGAGCGTGCCGCGGTCGTACACCAGGTTGAATTCCACGTAGCGCCCGCGGCGGTAGAGCTGGAACTGGCGTTCACGCTCGTCGTATTGCAGGCGCCGGCGCTTTTCCACGATGGGCGTGTAGGCCGGCAGAAAATGCTCTGCGACGCTCTCGACGAAAGCCAGGCATTTCTCGAAACCCCATGCGTTGAGATCGTCGAAGAACAGGCCACCGATGCCGCGGCATTCATGGC
>JBOIBB010000097.1:0-4600 GCA_050739335.1 Gammaproteobacteria bacterium | reverse complement strand
ACGCTTCAACGGCACCTATCGCAGCGAAGTGCTGGATGCGTACCAGTTTGAAACCATCGCCGCAGCGCGTCACGTCAGCGAAGCTTGGCGAACAATCTACAACGAGCAACGGGCTCACAGCGCCATCTGCCACCGAGAGTATTCAAACAACGTTGGCAGCAACATCCGTCTCTACTTATGCCCTGGTAGCGTCTGAGGGGCATGCACAGTCCAAAATGCGTCGGAACGGCTGGTGGCCACTAAGCCGTACAGGGTGACAAGGAAAGCGTTAACCGTAAGGAGATAGTTGTTGGCGGCCACGCGACGCTCAGAGCCCATCCGCGTAACCGGATTTGGGTCGTACACGGTGGTGGCAAAATGCGATTTGGCATTGAGAGCAGTAGGGCTACAGACTTGGGTGCGTTAGCGCGAGCGGCACCACGAATGGCCTAGCCGCGAGATTCACTCGACTGTCGATGATGCCCATGCCGGTTGCCGTCGAGATCGGCTTCGTGTCGCTTGCCCGGTTTCGCGGCATCGGCCGTTTGCATGGGCGCGCTCGACGTCCGCGTCCGGACCAGCGCACGTGACATACGCCGCACGCCTTCCTCGAGTTCCGCGGGATCGTGATAGCTGAAGCCGAGACGGAGAAATGGCTGCTCACCGTGGAAGAAATCGTAGGCGCGCGCATCCTTGAACAGCACGCCCTCATGTTCACCGGCGCGCGCCCATGCGGCCACGTCGATGTCCTCGGCGGCGCGCACCCAGAGCGCCATGCCGCCCTCGGGCAAATGAAAATCGACGGCGCTGCCCAGGTGTTTCACCAGCGCAGCAGCCAGTGCGTCGCGCCGGACGGCATACAGGCGCCGCATTCGGCGCACGTGACGCAACAATTCGCCATCCTCGAACAATTCCGCGAGCGCACATTCCACCGCAGCGTCGCCCTGCGTGTCGCTGGCAGCGCGTAACGCGATCAATCGCTGCATCACCTGTCGCGGTGCGGCAATGAAACCAGTGCTTAGCCCGGGTGCCAGCAGGTTCGACATCGAGGCGACATAGATGACGTTGGCGCGCGCGGAGCCGGCCGCAATCGGCAACACCGGTTTGCCTTCGTAGTGGAATTCGTGGTCGTAATCGTCCTCGATGATCGCAAAGCGGTACGCGAGCGCAAGCTTCGCCAGCCGCTCGCGCCGCGCGGCGCTCATCACCACGGTGGTCGGAAACTGGTGATGTGGGCTCAGTAGCACCGCGCGGATGTGCTCGTGTGCCACCAGGGATTCCAGCGCATCCACGTCGAGGCCGTCCTCGTCGACTGCGACCGGCAGCAGTCGCGCGCCAGCAAGCCTGAATACACGGCGGCCGGGCGGATAACCGAACGCTTCAACGACGACCGTATCGCCGGGCGCGATCAGCGTGCGCGCGACCATATCCAGCCCCTGTTCGATGCTGCGCGTGATCAGCACGTCGTCGGTCGCGCACAGCATGCCGCGCGTGCGCGTCAGCATCGCCGCCAACTCGGTGCGTAACCGTACGTGGCCGCGCGGATCGGTGTAGCTCAGGACGCTGAGACCGCGCTCGCTGATTGCGCGCCGGACCGCCCGCGCCAGTTGACGCGCGGGCAGCAGGCGCACATCGGGCATACTGCGCGAAAAAACCAGCGCACCGGGCGGCGGGGGATCGACTGAAATCGGCGGTAGCGCCGAGGGGGGCAGCGCGTAGGTGGGGCGCGTTCCCGCCGGCGTGCGCGGAGAGGTCGGTACGGACGGCAGCCGCGCGACAAAGGTCCCGCCGCCGATGCGTGTATTCACGAGCCCTTCCGCCGCCAGTTCGCCGTAGGCCGCGACAACGGTGTTGCGACTGACGTTCAAAGAGTCAGCGAGCTCGCGCGAGCCCGGCAATGCCTCGCCCGGTTTCAGGCGTCCGCGCCGGATGTCCTCGGCGATCGCAGACGCCAGTTGCAGGTACAGCGGTTGCCCGCGAGCGGGGTCCAGCGCAACGGTCAATTCCCAACACCTCATGCGTGCATTTTAGTCCCGCCGCTGCGGCCACCGGACCAGCCTCAATCTCGAAAGTGGAGCTTCCGCGCGAGCCTGTTTGGTGCAAGTCTGGACCGCTCGTTGCCGACGGAGGATGTCATGAAGAAGCAGCTTTTTGCGTCCTGCATCGCGGCGGCGCGGGTCTGCGCCGCTTGTGGCATTCCGCATTCGCGGCCGGTGCTCCGCCGGATTACACCGTGAACCACCTGACATCGCTCGGCGGAACCAGTAACGACGGTAACAGTATCAACAGTTTCGTGTCGATTTTGCGGCTATTCCAATACCTCCGGAAATCAAACCACGCATGCCGCCGCGTGGTGGTACGGGACCACAATCGATCGGAGGACGCTGGGCGGCGCAAGCAGTGCCGTGGAATGGCCGGTGAAGAACGATTTCGGCGTGATCTCGGGGATCTCTGAAACAGGCAAACCCCAAGAGCTCGGCGAAGACTGGAGTTGTTCCGTATTCACACCGGCCGACGTCCACACCTGTCTCGGCTTCGTCCGGGAGTTCGGCAAGATGAAACCGTTGCAGCCGCTAGCTGGCGGCTACAACGGTTTCACCATCGACACCAACGATCGTTTCCAGACGGTCTGGCTGGGTCGAAGCCAGTTATCACGATCCACATTGCAATCACGACCGGTTCGGTCCAGGTGCTGCAGTTTCTGACCGCAATACACATAAGGCCCACTTCTCGTGGCGATGCGCCGGCGCCACCAATCGCGTCCCACAACTGCCAGCACCCAGCACTGACAAGCTTAGCTTGTCTTGGCAACATCATCAGGAGAACCCATCATGACTAAATACGCACTTCTGTTCGCGCTCCTTGGATTGAGTTTTTCCGCCTTGGCAAATGAGACTTTGACATGCACCAACAACGTCGCTGCGCTGGATACTCAATTCCAGGCCGCCGTGGCAAAGAACGACGTCGCTACCATGAATCGTCTGCTGGCGACTGATTATGTCTTAGTATCGAGCCAAGGTGCCGTACAAACAAAAGCGGATTTACTCAACGAGGCCCGTAGCGGCAAGTATGTCTATACACGTCAGAACGACACTCGGCAGACGGTGCGCACTTGGGGCAATACTGCCGTGCTTACCGCGTTGCTCACTGCTGCAGGCAAGGAAAACGGCAAGCCGTTCAAATATCACGTGTGGTTTAGCGATACCTATGTGTGCACACCGCACGGCTGGCTTTACGTGTTCGCCCAAGTAGGTGCGCACGTCAAGGGTGCAGCAACTCTTAACTAGCTGAGCGGGCAAGCTGCGGCAGCATCGTGACTTATCCAACCAGCCAGTCGTCGCGCTGATGCGTGATTAACATCATTGAGCGAGTTCGTGGCCGCGTCTGCGAGGGAGACACGGCCTCCAGGCGGCGGCAACCCATGCCTTTGGCCACGCTGTCTGCCAAGGAGGGCGTCATGACGCCACGCGAGCGGAAACTGCGACCGTCGAACGAAGACTACGTGCATGCGTCGCCGACGGGCGACGTCAAGTGGTATCGGGCGCACCCGGCGCACGCATTTCGTATGAATCGAGTCCGATGGTTCGGTGTACTTCAAGGACGCGTTCCTGCGAATGGCTGCGGCAAGCTGGGATATTGCCGAGTACTGGCTGTATTACGTGGACGTCCGGTTTTACCGCGAAGCCGCGCTGGTGCGTGCGTCGGGTTCGTGGACAAACAAGGCGGCCATTGCGGACGTCAGCCGTTACATCGATGTCTATGTGCATAACGAAGGCGAATGAAAAGTCGTGTCCGCGCAGATCACGCGTCTGCCCTCGTCGGCGTGATGGCATGCCGCCGATCCGATTCACCTTGCTGACAGTCGGGAATAAATTGCTTTCTCAAACGATTTGCACTTACTGAAGGAAACAAGATATTGACTATGACGGCCAGAAGCCCGAAATACTTATACTCTGCGTGTTGGGACATCCGGGATTAAGGCTCCAAGCATTGAATTGCAGGTAGCTACGAAAGAGGAGAAAACCGCAATGACAAAACACAGGATTACAACGAGCAAGGGGAATGACAATGAACGCGGGAAAGAGCATTTCCGAATGAACTTTCCTTCCATCGTGTCGGCGGAGGCCTGGGACGCTGCGCGCCAGCAACTTCTAGTGAAGGAGAAGGCCTTGACCCGCTCTCGTGATGCGCTGGCCGCCGAACGCCGGCGGATGCCGTGGATGATTGTCGAAAAGGCCTACGAATTTGAAAGGCCCAACGGCAAGGCAAGTCTGCTCGACCTGTTCGAGGGCCGCCGCCAGCTGATCGTTTACCGCGCTTTCTTTGAGCCGGGCGTGTTCGGCTGGCCCGAGCATGCCTGCCGCGGCTGCTCCCTGGGTGCCGATCAGGTCGGCAACCTGACCCATTTGAACGCCCGCGACACCACGCTTGCCTACGCTTCACGTGCGCCGCAGGCGGACATCGCGCGTTTGAAAGCACGGATGGGCTGGGAGATGCCTTGGTACAGCATCATCGACAGCTTCGACAGCGACTTCGGGGTAGATCAATGGCACGGTCACAACGTGTTCTTGCGCGACGGCGAGCGGGTGTTTCGCACGTACTTCATCAACAACCGTGCCGA
>JBOIBB010000096.1:0-3922 GCA_050739335.1 Gammaproteobacteria bacterium | reverse complement strand
GTCGAGGTACGAGGATACGGCATGTACTACGGAACACTGGTTGATTGTGCAACGCTGGCGGCCCAGCTCGATTCCGATTGGCGTGTATTCGACTGCCGTTGCGTGCTGAGCGATCCGCGAGCGGGTCTACGCGCCTATGCCGATGGTCATATTCCCGGTGCGCGTTATCTGGATCTAAACCAGGATTTGGCGGGTCCGGTTACACCCACGAGTGGACGTCATCCGTTGCCTGACCCGCACGTCCTTGCAGAAAAACTGGCGGCCGCCGGTGTGAGCCGGGATACGCAAGTCGTGGCCTATGACGATGCCGCCGGCGCATTCGCGGCGCGCTTGTGGTGGCTGTTGCGCTGGCTGGGTCACGTGCAGGTCGCAGTGCTGGATGGCGGCTGGACACTGTGGCGCCAGGAAAACCGCGAGGTCAGCACGGGTACGCCGCCCGTATCGGAGACTGGGGATTTTCGCGCGCAGCCGGACGACACTTTATGGTTAAGCGCAACGGTCGTGCTGGCGCGTGTGCGATCAAAGACCGGACGCTTGCTGGATGCCCGTGCCCCGGAGCGCTATCAAGGCAAGGTCGAACCTATTGATCCGGTGGCGGGTCACGTGCCGGGCGCGGTCAACCTGCCGTATGCGGGAAACGTTTCTGAGGATGGGCATTTTAAATCGCCGGCGATGTTGCGGGAGCGTTTCAACTCCGCGCTTGCCGGTGTACCGGCGGCCGAGGCCGCCTGCATGTGCGGGTCCGGCGTGACGGCTTGCCATAACCTGCTGGCCATGGAGGTGGCCGGTCTCAAAGGGGCCAAGCTGTACGCGGGCTCCTGGAGCGAATGGATTCGCGACCCCTCGCGGCCGGTGGTACGCGCGCAAGCTTAAATGCAGTTAACTTTAAGGAATTATTCAGCTTTTCGGCAGGTCTATGGGCTAGAGTCTTCTCACAGTTGCACTCACGGAGGTGGAGCATGAAGACGCGATATTACGCTTGGTTGACGGGCGCGGCGCTGGCGGCCGCATGTGTTTCGGTGTTGGCGGCTTCGCCGTTTGTCGGCTCGCGCAGTGAACCGCATGGCGTGCTGCAACTTGGCGAATATCAGCGCGCCCAGCAGATCTGGCCCGTCAAGATCTGGGCGGTGGACGGCGATCTCACCAACCGCGCCGGCCAGTTCACCCTGTGGATCAAACCGGGTGAATACACTTTCAAATTCAAGACTGGCAAGGTGAACATGGCCGATGTTCCGGGACTCATGCGCTCGGCGCGCTTTGGTGACACGACGCATGCTCTCAAACTCGCGGTGCAGGCTGGCACGACGTATTTCATCGGCGCCAAGTTTGCGGCCTCGGGCGACTGGGAACCGGTCGTGTGGAAAACCGAACCGTCTAAATATTGAGCAAAGGCCAAGGCCTTTCCCTTGGCTGAAGGAGTACTTATGAAAGCATCATTTCCAAACAAACAGGCGTGGCTGGCCGGGTTATTGCTGGCCGTGGTCTGTGGTGCGGCATTTGCCGCCAATGGGCCGTTCGTGAATTCCCGTAGTGAACCGCACGGGGTTCTTTACTTGAATTACAAAATGGTCCCTAGCCGGATATATCCGGTACGCGTGTGGATGGTGGACGGCAAGCTCACCAACCGCTCGAATCAGATGGTGGTGTGGATGAAGCCCGGCGACTACAAGCTCAGGATCAAGCTCACCAAAGTCGTCAACATGGACTACGTGCCGGGCTTGACCATGAACAAGATGGATGCCCAGCAGATGCACGATCTGCAGCTCAAGGTCGAGGCTGGCAAGTCCTATTACATCGGCGCCAAGTTTGACGCGAAAGGCGCGTGGGAGCCGGTGGTCTGGAAGACCGAACCCGTCAAGTAAAGCCCGGCTATTGCCTACGACCGCCGTTATCCGCGAGGATAACGGCGGGTTTTTTTATACCGCGCGTGTACAACTTGGGGAGGTTCTCATGTCCGTCAACCCGATTACCGTGACCGACCGCATGCTCGACGTACTGAGGCAAACCAAGCCGTGGGTGACGTTTCTCTCGATTCTTGGTTTCGTAGGTACCGGTTTGCTTGCGCTCGTCGCGCTCGTGATGTTTTCGGCCGGTGGGATACTCAAGAACCTCCCGCATCAGCCCGGGGTGCCGCCTTTCTTTGGGCCGGGCGTCGTCGCTGTGTTTGGAGTGTTGTATCTCGTCATGGCGGTATTCATCTACCTGCTGCCGTGCCTGATCCTGTTTCGCTACGGCACGGCCATAGGACGCATCGTCACGGGGGATGGTCAGACGGCCATGGAAGAAGCCCTGTCCAAACAGAAATCCTTCTGGAAATACATCGGCATCCTAGCATCGTGGTTCTGGCCTTGTACATTTTGTTCATCATCGGCGGGATCATTGCCGCCGTTGTGATCGGGGTGCATGCCGTCCATTGATGCGCACACCGGACAGCCTGAGTGCAGTCTGCGGCGCGCAATCTTGCAAGCTGCGCTTGCGGTAAAGGCTTGATGTTGAACTGCTGCGCGGCTACCGCCTTTTTGTGGTTGGGCCAGAAGGGGCCAACGCGCAGCCGCACTTTACCCGGTGGCGGGCGCGCTCGCCAAGCTCGGAATAGCTGCGTCAGGCATCGTCTTCGCGGGTGGCGGCAACGGATGGTGTGCCATCCGGGTCCACGCTGACTTCCAGGCGCAAGGGTTGACAGCAGACCTCGCAGTCTTCGATGTAGATTTGATGCTCGATCGAACAGTCCACCACGATTTCGATGGTTTCGCCGCAGTAAGGGCACTGCAGATGGACGCTTTCGGTGCGGTTCATGCTCCTATTGTAGTGTCCAGGCCGAAACGCAGTGGTTCTCAGGTCTTGAGCCGCCAGCCACTACGGAAAATCCACCAGACAAACGCGAGGCAGAGCGCGAGGAATGCGAGCGTTGCGGCAATGCTGATGCCGACGTTGACATCCGCGAGTCCGTAGAAACTCCAGCGAAAGCCTGAGACCAGATACAGCACCGGGTTGAAGAGCGAAATCTTCTGCCACAGCGGCGGCAACATGTGGATCGAGTAGAAGCTCCCGCCCAGGAAGGTCAAGGGTGTGATGATCATCAGCGGCACCACCTGCAGCTTCTCAAAGTTGTCCGCCCAGATGCCGAGGATGAAACCGAACAGGCTGAAGCTCAGCGTAGTCAGGATCAGGAACAGGATCATCACGGCCGGGTGTGCGATCGAGTAATCCACGAACACGCGCGCGGTGACCATGATGATCACGCCCACGATAATGGCCTTGGTGGCCGCGGCGCCCACGTAGCCGGTCACGATTTCGAGATAGGAGAGCGGCGCCGAGTGTACTTCGTAGATGGTGCCGACGAACTTCGGAAAATAAATCCCGAAGGAGGCGTTGGATACGCTTTGCATCAGCAGCGATAGCATCACCAGGCCCGGAATAATGAAGGCCGCGTAGCTCACGCCTTCCACGCTGGTGATGCGCGAGCCGATGGCCGAGCCGAACACCACGAAGTACAAGGACGTGGAAACTACCGGCGACAGGATGCTTTGCATCAGCGTGCGTCCGGTGCGCGCCATTTCGAATTTGTAGATGGCGCGGATGCCGTAGAGGTTCATGTGGTTTCCCTCACCAGATCCAGAAAGATTTTCTCGAGCGTGTCCTGATGCGTGCTGAGGTCCTTGAAACCGATGCCCGCCGACGCGAGGTCCCGCAGCAGCGCGGTGATACCGGTGCGTTCTCCCTGGGTGTCGTAGGTATAAATCAATTCATCGCCCCTGCCGTTGAGTTCCAGCCGGTACGCGGACAAGGCCGCAGGCAGTGCGCGTAGCGGTTCCTGCAATTGCAGACGCAATTGTTTCTTGCCGAGTTTCTGCATCAAGGTGGCCGTGTCTTCGACCACGACCAGCTCACCCTTGTTGATCACGCCCACGCGGTCGGCCAT
>JBOIBB010000095.1:0-14764 GCA_050739335.1 Gammaproteobacteria bacterium | reverse complement strand
CCTCAAAAAAGGATCGTGAGCCAGTGCACTTGCGGAGTCTGGCCCGGCAAGAGCGCGGGCCCGTGGCTATTTCCTTGCGGCGAGACCGGCACGACGTCACTGCCAACACCCGTGGTCAGCAAGCGTTGATCGACGCGTATCTGATAGCCACTTCCCCGGGAACAGGACATCACGAGTTTCGCGGCGGACGGCCGGACATTGGGTAGGCTCCAGTGGCAACTGGCAATCACCCGCACGGAGACGTTGAATTGCGCACTGCGGTTGCCCGCGTACCCATTGACGGCCGGAAGCATCACCAGCACCGTTACGGCCACCAAGCCCGCGATCCAGCCTATCGCAGCTCGGCACGCCAAACGTGGTGCTCGCCGGTCAGCATGCAGCCTGGTTCGAACTCGATTCATACAGACATAATGCATCGCAGTACGGGATTTTTAAGTCAGGCCAAACCGGAATCTGCTCCAGCGGCGCCTGAGTGTGCGCTCCGGCTTACCCGGGTAAAGAGGGCGCCATGTTGAAGCCAACTTGGCCCGCTGGGCTGCGCAGCAAGCTTGCGAGTACCCTGCGACTCTTCCCGCACGCGAGCCTGCGGGTGCGTCTGGTGATGTTGGTAGCGCTATGCACGCTGCCGGCCATCGTCGTCATGGTGGTCACAGCCTTCAACCGCTATCACACGGCGCTTGATACCGCCTACGGCATTGCCAATGTGGCCGCCAATACGGTCCAAGTGCGCTATCGCGATCTCGAATCCAACAGCCGTGAGCTGCTCACCGTGTTGGCCGCGTTGCCGGCAATCAATGCTCCGAAAGCCCAGTGTGACCAGACGCTCAAGGCACTGCGCGTGCAGATGCCAGCGGTGGTGAACATCACCGTGGTCACGCTGAATGGCGAGTTTCGCTGCAGCGCCATTCCGTTCGCGAGTGCCGACAACGCACGTGGGCGCGGCTGGTTCCAACAGGTGCTCGCCACACGGCAGTTCACCGCGGGCGTTATTTCACGCGGGCTCATTAGCGGGCGAAGTCTGCTGATATTTACCGTCCCGCGCTTAGACCGCCAGGGCGAGCTCGTGGGGACCCTGAACGTGTCGATTTCGCCGCAGGCGCTGGCGCCGCCGTCCAATGAAACCACGCTGGCGCGCTACGCCGAGATCACGGTGTTCGCGCGCGACGGCACACTGTTAATGCGCTTCCCGCGCGTGGCCGGGCTTAACAACAGCGATCAAACGCGGAGCCGGCTCTTCGGCGCACTGCTCGCGGCCGCAAACAACTCACGGCAGTTGCTGCCGGGCATCGACGGACAGTCACGCTTCTACGTGCTGCGGCATCTCAACACCCCGGTCAGCGGCGCGCCACTGCTCATCGCGAGCGGTGTGGATCGCGCTGCGGTACGCAAGCTCGCATTCCTGCCGCTCGCCGCGGACTTGGCGCTTGTAGTCGCGGTCGCGGTGTTCATCATGCTCTGGGCCTGGTGGGGAACCACGCGCTTGGTCACACGGCGGGTGCAAAGCCTCCTCGACACGCTGCAGCGCATCGGGGAAGGCGACGCGGGCGCGCGCACCGGCACAGCGCCGGGCAGTGATGAACTTGGGCAGCTCGGCCAGGGGATAGACAGCATGGCCATGCATCTGCAGGCCCAGACGCTCGCGCACCGCTCTTCGGAACAACAGCGCGAACTGAGCCAGCAGGTGTATCAGGATCTGATTGAACAGGCCGACGTCGCCATCTGCGTGCGCCACCAGAACGGGGAATACATACTGGTGAATGATGCCATGTGCCGCATGCTGGGCTATACCCGGCAAGAATTGCTGCGCATGCGCATTACCGATGTGATCGAACCAACCGAAGAGCGCGGCCACCTGCTCAAGCCGGACGCTTCGATCCAGTTCAATTCCTGGATGATCCACAAAGACGGCCACCGCATTCCGGTGGACGTGAGCAGCGTGCGGCTGCCGAACGGCGACATTCAATCCGTGCAGCAGGATCTCAGCGTGCGCGAAGCGGCCGAACGTGACCTTGCCGACGAGCGCCAGTTTGTGCTGCAGGCGCTCGCCACCTTGCCTGGGGTGCTCTACGTGGCCGATGCCGCGGGCAAATTCCTGCGTTGGAATCGCGGGCTGCAGGAAGTGAGCGGTTACAGCAACGAGGAGCTGCGCGCGCTGCATGTTACCGACCTAAGTCCGCCGGAGCAGCGCAGCCACCACCGGCATACTTTCGCCGAGTTCGTGCGGGGTGGTGGCCGCCTGGAGGGTGACAGGGAGCTCTATACAAAGGCAGGCAGACGCATTCCCTACTACTTAGCGGCGCGCGCGTTCCGCTGGCGTGGCACGGATTGCATGGTTGGCATGGGCGTGGACATCAGCGCCCGAGTACACGCGCAAAACGAGTTGCAAGCCCAGCAGCTACTGCTGCATGAGGTCGTCAACAGTCTGCCCGGGCTGTTTACCCTATGCAGCAGCGAGGGCCGGTTTCTCAAGTGGAACCGGCGGTTGGAGGAACTGTCCGGCTACTCGGCCGACGAATTCCGCAATCTCCCGCCCCTCGATTTGATAGTTCCCGAAGACCGCGAGCGGATCGCACGCGTGATCGCTCAGGTATTCAAACAGGGCGCGGGCAGCATCAACGCGAACTTCCTGTGCCGCGATGGACGGCAAATTCCCCATCACTTCACAGCGCGGCGCCTCGACTGGGACGGAAAACCGACCCTCATCGGCGTGGCCGTGGACGTCAGTGAGCAGCAACGTGCGCAGGAGCTTCTGGAAAACTACGTGGAGGAAGTCCGGCAGCTTTCGCATCGCCTGGTAAGCGCCCAGGAAGAAGAACGCCGCCACATGGCCGCGGAACTGCACGACGAGCTCGGCCAGGGCCTGCTTGCGATCATGCTGTCGCTCAAGGAAATCGGCGAGGATCTACCCACCGCGCGGGCGAATGCGCTCGAAAAAGTCGGCGGCCTGGCCGGTCAACTCTCCGAGGAGGTGCGCAAACTCTCGCTCGATCTGCGGCCTTCGATGCTCGATGACTTGGGGCTCGCGGCCACGGTACGCTGGTTCCTGCGCGAGCGGATGGCGCTCGCGAGTTTCAAAATTCACCTGGACATGGACGACAACTTGCCGCGTGCCGGCGCGGAAGCTGAGCTCGCGTGCTTTCGCGTACTGCAGGTGACACTCACCAACGCCGCCAAGCATGCCGGCGCGCATAACGTGCACGTGAGCGTGCGTATTGAAGCCCAGGAGTTGAAGCTGGCGGTCACGGACGATGGCCGGGGTTTTGACGTTGCCGAGGCGCACGCGCGCACGCTTGCCGGAAAAAGCTTCGGGCTTCTCGGCATCGAAGAACGGGTACACGCGGCGGGCGGCCGCATACGCGTACAGTCGCATCCCGGGCAGGGCACGCATATCGAGGTAGCACTGCCCGCCGCCGTCACAAGTAACGCTGCTGATCCGCGTCAACGCGCAGTCAATTGACGTGCGGTGGCACGTCTCATTTACCCGCGAGTTTACGACTCAGGGTGTTGCGGCCGATACCCAGACGCTTGGCCGCTGCCTGGCGTTTCCCCCCGGAACTTGCCAGTGCGGCATCGATGAGCGTGCGCTCAAGCAGGGTTTGAGCCCGCTCCGCGATATCGCTCGCCTGCACTTCCAGCTCGCGTTCCACCCAGGCACGCAGACCGGCCTGCCACGAGGTGTCGCCCGGATGGCGCGCATCCTCGGACACCGCGGAGATTTCCTGCACGTCGCTCTTGTGCACGATACGTCCGGCCGCCATGAGTGTCAGGCGCCGGCAAACGTTGCGCAGTTCGCGCACGTTCCCCGGCCAGGGTCGCGCCTGCAACGCCTGCATGGCATCGGTGGTGAGGCGCTTGGGTTCGAGACCGAGTTCGCGTGCTGCGCTATCCATGAAATGTGCGAGCAGCAGCGGTATGTCGGCGCGGCGTTCGCGCAGTGGCGGCATCTGCAAGCGCACCACATTCAAGCGGTAATAGAGATCCTCGCGGAAGCGTCCGCGTGCGACCAGCCCCTCAAGATTTTGGTGCGTGGCGGCGATCACGCGCACATCGACGCGCAGGGTTTCGTGCCCGCCCACGCGATAGAACTCGCCTTCCGCCAGCACCCGCAGCAGTCGGGTCTGCAGGTCGAGCGGCATGTCGCCGATTTCGTCGAGAAACAGGCTGCCGCCGTCGGCCTGCTCGAAGCGCCCACGGCGGCGCGTATTGGCGCCCGTGAAGGCGCCGCGTTCGTGCCCAAAGAGTTCGGATTCGAGGAGCTCCGCCGGAATAGCGGCGGTGTTGATCGCCACGAAGGGTGCCGCTTGCCGCGGGCTGTGACGATGCAGCGCGCGGGCCACGAGTTCCTTGCCGGTGCCGGTTTCGCCGGTGATCAGCACGTTCAACTGGGTGCCCGCGAGACGGCCGATCATGCGGAACACCGCCTGCATGGCCGGGGCATCGCCAAGCAAGCGGTCGTCATCGAGAGCAGTTTGCGCCAGAACCGGCGGCGGAACCGCGTGCTGCAGGGCGCGCGCCAGCATCGCGAGCAGTTCATCCACGTCAAAGGGCTTGGGAAGATACTCAAAGGCGCCGCCCTGGTAAGCCGCCACCGCGCTCTGTAGGTCGCTGTGCGCGGTGACCACGATCACCGGAAGCGTCGGCTGTTCGGCGTGCAGAGATCCGAGTAACTCGAGGCCGCCCTCTCCAGGAAGCTGCAGATCGGCGATCAGACAATCCGGCCGGCCGGCGGCGAGCGCGCGCGTGACTTCTTCGGCGTCGGCGAAATTTCGCGAGCGGTAGCCCGCGCCCGTCAGCGCCTGTTGGATAACCCAGCGCAATGCCGAGTCGTCGTCTACGACCCAGACTTCAGGCGCAGACGCGTTCACGTTCCGGCTCCACGGGCAGGATCAGGGAAAATACCGTACATCCGGGTGCGCTCCGGTATTCGATGAGGCCACCGTTGCGACTCACGAGCTCCTGCGCAATGCTGAGACCGAGACCCGAGCCCCCCGGCTTGCGGCTCACGAGCGGCGTAAACAGATGGGCCTCGGCTTCCGGAGATATCCCCGGACCGTTGTCTTCCAAGTCGATACACGCCGCCAGCCGGTAACGCCGCGCCTTGAGCGTGAACTGACGCAGAACGCGCGTACGAAACACCAGACGGCCGCTAGCGCCGGCCGCCTCGCGGGCATTCTTGGCGAGATTGAGCAACGCCTGAACGAGTTGGTCGCGGTTCGCCACGAGTTCCGGCAGGCTTGGATCGTAATCGCGCACTACGGTCACCCCGGATGCAGCGGCCTGCGTCAAGCCGATCACATGGTCGACGGCTTCGTGCACGTTGAGCACGTGGCTTTCGGCCGGCTGCCAGGGGCCAAGCAGCGCATCCACGAGCGCAGTCAAGCGGTCGGTTTCATTGACGATGAGGCGGGTGTAATCAGCAAGCCCGGGCGTTGGGAGCTTTCTCTCGAGCAGTTGCGCCGCACCCCGGATGCTACCGAAGGGGTTTTTTAGTTCATGCGCAAGACGGCTGGCGAAATCGCGATTAAGTTGGTGGCGCGTGCCCAGCGAGGATTCCCGGCGGATACGCAGGTGGCGATCGAGTGCGGTGAATTCGAGCAGCAACCCGGGATCTTCTGACGCGAGCGCCAGCGCCGACACCGTGCAATCGACGGTTAGCGAGGACTGCCCCATGCCGGTGCCGGCTTTCAACACAAGTTCTCGCAGGGTGATGGTTTCGCCGCTCTGCTTCACACGCTGCATGGCACGGGACAAGGTAACGTTACCTTGCAACAAGCCTGCCGCAGAATCGGTGGTGACATGCTCGAACCCGATCTCAAAGAGGTCCTTCGCCGCCGGGTTTATGTAGCGGACATTCAGGCTAGCATCCAACCACAGGATCCCGGAGCTCTGCGCCTCAAGCACAAGCCTCGCCTTATGGTCGCTGAATTTCTCGGCCGGCATCTGCACTAGTTTAGTGCAGGAGGTCCGGTATGGTGAGGCTTGGGTGAAAGTATCGATTTCTGCCGGACATAAAACGTGACTGGTCCAGCGGTCATTGTCATGCCGTTTGCAGCAGTAAGAGTTGCGGAGGCCTTGTGCTCGCCGCGATCGATGTCCTTAAAAGTAACGGCGGATGCCACTGTCGGGCCGATGCTCTTGCCATCCAGGCGGTAGGTGATGCTATCTCCGGGTTTCAAGGCTGGATTGAGCGCCACGGATACGGTGACTTCGTGGGTATACCAGAGAGTGGCTTCATTTCCAGGCGATGCTAGGGTAAACGAGTGATAACCGGCGCTCGGCGCTGCCGCCGGTAGTGGCTGCGTTGGTGCAATTCCCGCGGTGGAAGGCGCCGCATACGTCTGGGTCTTGGGCAGAGTCACCTTGTCAGCGCCCGGGTGCGGATGATCGCTATAGTGGACGTTGCCCTGCGGATCCACCCAGCGGTACACCGTCTGCGCCTGTGCAAACCCGACGCCGAAAATGACCACCAGCAACAAGACCAGCAACCAAGTTTTCATGCTTTAAAGCCTATGCGTATCCCCACACTGGGGCAAGCTTTGCACACACCATGTCCAACGCGCAGGCAGGGCGGGGCGTTGACCAGCCCCTGCCAAAGCTATGCGCACAACTAGAACGGCGTACAGGCGCTTGGTTGATTTGCAAAAATGGACTGGACCGTCTAGTCTACCACCTTGAATTCGCGGAACTCGTGCCGATCTCTGGAGTAAGCTTCAAAAGTAGCCTGAGTGCTGCGAACAGCATTCGATTTCAACAGCGCACTACCCCAGTGCGCTGCCGGCCCCGTCCCTCCCTTTCGGGGCCGGACCAGGCGTCTCCCCAACGCCTGGAGTCTTGCCGGCGTACCGATTCCCATCCCCCGGTACGCCGGCTTTTTTATGCGCCGGAACTTCCCACGTCAAGTGGCGTCGATGCAGGCGCGCAACACCAGCAAAGAGACGCATCGCACCAGGCCGCGAGCGCGGACTTTGAGCGTTCCGCCACCTAATGCACGGTTCACGTGAAGCAATGCGCGGAGCGGACGCACAGGACAACGGAGTTACGGCGACCACTGACCGGCAAGTCGGTAACGCCATCACGTGGCGCCGGCAGAGAGCCCAACTTCGCTTCCGCGCCGTGGTTACGGCGTATGTTGGCAAGCAGCTTTGCGGATCCGATGATTTGAAAGCCCAAACGCCACGGGCCATACATGCCGGCCACTTCCTCAGCGCAGCAACGCTACAGGCTGTAGTACATTTCAAACTCGAGTGGATGCGTTGCCATCCGCAGGCGCATTACATCCTGCTGCTTGAGCGCGATATAGGCATCGATAGCGTCGTCGCTGAATACGCCACCACGTTTCAGAAACTCGCGGTCCTTGTCGAGATGCTCGAGGGCGGCTTCGAGAGAGAAACACACCTGCGGAATGTTCTTTTCCTCCTCGGGAGGCAGGTTGTAGAGATCCTTATCCATGGCCTCGCCGGGATGAATCTTGTTCTGAATCCCGTCCAGACCGGCCATGAGCATGGCGCTGAACGCGAAGTAGGGATTGGCGGTGGAATCCGGAAACCGCACTTCGATGCGCCGTGCCTTGGGGCTCGGGACGTAAGGGATCCGGATCGACGCCGAGCGGTTACGCGCCGAGTAGGCGAGCATCACGGGGGCCTCGAAATGCGGCACCAAACGTTTGTAGCTGTTGGTGCCGGCGTTCGTCAGGGCATTCAGCGCGCGTGCGTGTTTGATGATGCCGCCGATGTAATACAACGCGAGCTCGGACAAGCCAGCGTAGAGATTGCCACTGAACAGGTTCTTGCCGTCCTTGGCAAGCGACTGATGCACATGCATGCCGCTGCCATTGTCACCCACCAGAGGCTTCGGCATGAAGGTCGCGGTCTTGCCACAAGACTGCGCCACGTTCATGACTACGTATTTGAGGATCTGCACTTCGTCGGCTTTCTGCACCAGGTGCCCGAAGCCGACGCCGATTTCGCACTGCCCAGCCGTCGCGACCTCGTGATGATGCACTTCACTCTTGAGACCCATGGCTTCCAGCGTGAGGCACATGGCCGAGCGGATGTCCTGCAGAGCATCCACAGGCGGCACCGGGAAATATCCGCCTTTCACTCCCGGGCGGTGTCCCAGGTTGCCGTCCGGGTATGCGGTGGCGGAGTTCCAGCCGGCTTCTCGCGAATTGATCGCGTAGAACGCTCCGCTGATCTCGGTAGCCCAGCGCACACTGTCAAACACGAAGAACTCGTTTTCCGGTCCGAAATAGGCGGTATCGGCAATGCCGGTCGACTTGAGGTAGGCTTCGGCACGTTTGGCAAGCGAGCGCGGATCACGGCCGTAGCCCTGCATGGTGGCCGGCTCGATAACGTCGCAGCGCAAATTTACCGTCGGAGCTTCGAAAAACGGATCGAGCACGGCTGTTTCCGCTTGCGGCAGCAGGATCATGTCGGACTCGTTGATGCCTTTCCATCCTGCGATCGAAGAGCCGTCGAACATCTTGCCGTCCTCAAAGAGCTCCACATCAATGGCGTGCGCCGGGAATGTGACGTGCTGTTCCTTGCCACGGGTATCGGTGAAACGGAAATCCACGAACTGGATCTTGTCCTGGGCGATCATCTCGAGTATGTCTGCAGGCGTCTTGGCGGCCATCATCGTCTCCTCAAAAACATTCGAACGATTTGGAATATCAGCAATTTACGTGCCGGCTCGGGGATTCGGGAATTTGCGGACCTCAATGCATATTTTTAGTGGCTGCACTGCTCATTGTTAGAGCAAAGAGCACCATCTTGGTGCGTGATCCAACGAGAGGTTGCATTCTTCGACTGACGATCAGAGAAGAAGCCGTTATACTTGCCACCCTTTAATTGCTGGCCTGGAGCTTAAATGGCTGCAAAGAGCCCCCAGACGCTCCAAGACCTGATCCTCGAGTTGCAAGATTACTGGTCAAGCCAAGGTTGTGCACTTTTGCAGCCGCTGGATATGCCAGTGGGCGCAGGAACCTTCCACCCCGCCACGTTCCTCCGTGCGATCGGACCGGAGCCCTGGTCTGCAGCCTATGTTCAGCCGAGCCGCCGACCAACCGACGGCCGTTACGGTGAAAACCCGAATCGACTCCAACACTATTACCAGTTTCAAGTCATCCTGAAACCCTCCCCGGACAATATGCAGGAGTTGTACCTGGGCTCACTGCGCGTGCTTGGTCTGGATCCCTTGGTGCACGATATCCGCTTCGTAGAAGACAACTGGGAGTCGCCGACTCTGGGCGCCTGGGGGCTTGGTTGGGAAGTGTGGTTAAACGGGATGGAAGTCACCCAATTCACCTATTTCCAGCAAGTGGGGGGGCTTGAGTGCCGTCCGGTCGCAGGCGAGATCACGTATGGCATCGAACGTATAGCCATGTACCTTCAACGCGTGGAGAGCGTGTTTAAGCTCTTGTGGACCCGTGGCGCGCGGGGCGCGGTGACTTACGGCGACGTATTCCTGCAGAACGAGGTGGAACAGTCGCGCTACAACTTTGAAGAGGCGAACACCGAGGTGCTGTTCTCACGCTTCGACGCCTGCGAAAAGGAGTGTCAGCACCTGCTCGACCAGGCGTTGCCGCTGCCAGCTTATGAGCAAGTGCTACAAGCCTCGCACACCTTCAACCTGCTGGACGCACGCCGTGCAATCTCGGCGACCGAACGCCAGCGTTACATTCTCAGGGTACGGGCACTCGCGAGCGGCGTCGCCCGGGCGTACTTCAACAGTCGCGAGGCGCTCGGTTTCCCGATGCTCAAACCCATGCCCACCCGCGCAAAGCCTGTACATGCCTGACACCGAGACTTTTCTGCTGGAAGTCGGCACCGAAGAGCTGCCCCCGAAAAATCTAGCCGGTCTGGCGCGCGCCCTGCTCGAGCAGTTCAATGATCTCGTGCTCGCCCAAGCCTTGCAGGACCCAGCAGCGAGTACCAAGAACCGTGTGTTTTTTTCGCCGCGGCGTCTGGCAATACTGGCACCCGGACTGCACAAACGTCAGCCTCCGCGTACCGAAGAGCGCCTCGGCCCCGCCGTGCAGGCTGCGTTTGACCAGTCGGGGCAGCCTACCCGCGCGGCGGAAGGCTTCGCAAAATCCTGCGGCGTGAAAGTCGGAGACCTGGAGCGCCGGCAAACCCCGAAGGGCGAGCGGCTGGCATACCGGTTGAAAATTGCCGGCGAGGATGCCAGCGAGCTCTTGCCGCAAATCGTGCGTGCGGCACTCGCCAAGCTGCCAATTCCAAAGCGCATGCGTTGGGGCACGGGCGACGCGGAATTCGTGCGTCCGGTGCATTGGGTCCTCATGCGCTTCGGCTCACAGGTACTGCACACCGAGATCCTCGGCGTGCACAGCGGTGGGGTAACTTATGGACACCGCTATCAGCATCCCGGCGCGATTACGCTCGAACGCCCGCAAGACTATCGCCGCACGCTCGCGACGCGCGGCAAAGTTTTGGTGGAAGATCTGGACGGAACGCTCGCCGCACGAATCCGTCGCCTAGTCGAGGCAGCGGCACGGCGTGCACAGGGCATAGCGCAGATCGACGCAGACCTGCTCGCAGAAACTGCGGCGTTGGTCGAATGGCCAGTGGCGCTCAGCGCCAGTTTCGCAGCCGGGTTCCTCGCCTTGCCAGGCGAGGTCGTCGAGGCGGTGCTGCAAACCCAGCAGCGTTATTTCCCGCTGCGGGATCCCCAGGGCCACCTGCTACCCAAGTTTGTCCTCATTTGCAACATTCGCAGCAAACGGCCGGACGAGGTAAGGCGCGGTAATGAACGTGTGATCGTGCCGCGTCTCGATGATGCCATGTTTTTCTGGAACAGTGATCGCAAGCTTGCGCTCGAAGCGCGCCGCGCGGAGCTCGCGCGCGTCGTCTTCCAGAAGGAACTGGGCTCCTACGCCGATAAATCGCAGCGCGTCGCGGCGCTCGCTGCGGACATCGCGGCGGCCATGGGAAGCGACGCGCAGCGTGCGCGCCGCGCCGGGGAGCTCTGCAAGACAGACCTCGTGACCGGCATGGTCGGTGAATTTCCGGAACTCCAAGGAGTCATGGGCGGGTATTACGCACGCCACGACGGGGAAACCGCGGAAGTCGCGCGTGCCATTGCGGAACATTATCGACCGCGTCACTCCGGTGACGCACTACCCACGGATCCGACCGGCCAGGCGCTCGCTATCGCCGACAAGCTCGATACGCTGGCCGGTATCTTCGCCATTGGCGCCAAGCCGAGTGGCGACAAGGATCCCTACGGGCTGCGGCGCGCGGGTCTCGGTGTGATGCGGATCCTCGTAGAGGGCCAACGCAATCTTGATTTGGCGGCACTGATCGGTGCCGCGCTCGGGCGCCAAGCCGTGAGACAGGCGCCGCCGGCGATCGCCGGGGAGATTTTCGACTTCCTGGTGGAACGGCTGCGGTCTTACTACCTCGAACGCGGGGTACGCGGCGATGTCTTCGAAGCGGTGCGCGCGCGCCGGCCGCAACGGCCGCTAGACTTTCACCGCCGCGTGCTCGCGGTGAATGAGTTTATGCATCTGCCGGAGGCCGCCAGTCTTGCGGCTGCGAACAAGCGTATCGCTAACATACTGAAGCAGGCGGGCGCACTGGACCCGACACCGCTCGATTCAGTGAGCTTGCGGACTCCGGCGGAAAGTGCGCTGCAGGCGCAGGTGGAGGCGCTGGATCGTGACATCCAGCCGCAGCTGGCGGCCGGCGATTACGCCGCAGCGCTGAGCAGACTCGCCGCGCTCCGAGCACCCGTCGACACTTTTTTCGAGGAGGTGTTGGTGTTGGATCCGGACCCAAAAGTGCGCGCGCACCGCCTCACGCTGTTGGCACATCTGTCGAGCCTGTTCCTGCACACGGCGGACCTGGCGCTCATTCAAAGCTGAGCGACGCATGCGGCTTGTGATCCTGGACCGCGATGGCGTCATCAACCAAGAGTCTGAGGCGTACATCAAATCGCCAGACGAATGGCGGCCGATTCCCGGAAGCCTCGAAGCCATCGGACAGTTGCATCGTGCCGGGTTCATGGTGGCGGTGGCCACCAACCAGGCGGGCGTCGGACGCGGCTTGTTTACCCGCGAAGCACTGGACAAAATTCACGCGAAAATGCAGGCGGCGGTCGAGCAGGTTGGCGGGCGCCTCGACGCCATCTGCGTCTGCCCACACCGTCCCGAGGATCATTGCAGCTGCCGCAAACCCGAGCCCGGGCTGCTTCTGCAAATCGCAGCTCGGTTTGCGGTGGGGCTTGGGAGTGTTCCGGTAATCGGCGATTCCTGGCGTGATGTTCAGGCGGCCGTACGTGTCGGCGCACGGCCAATTCTGGTGCGCACGGGTTTCGGGGAACGTGCCGTCGCGCGCCGGATGGCGGGCGCTGGTGTGGAAGTGTTCAAGGATCTCGCGGCGGCGAGTGAGCAACTGCTGCATGAGGTGCGCGGATGATCTGGCTGCGCTCACTCATCTACAACGTGTTCATGGTGAGTACGGCCTTGCTATTCAGCGTGCCTGTAGCCTTGAGCGCATTCTTCCCGCGCGGGCAACGTGATGGCCATCGCCTCGCACGTCGTTGGGTGATCTGGCAGTTTTTCGTTCTGCGTCACGTCTGTCATCTCACCTATGTAGTGAGCGGCGCGGAGAACATCCCCCACGAGAACGCCATTACCTACTGGAAACACGAATCCACCTGGGAAACGATGGCACAGCTGTTGATATTTCCTGCGCAGAGCTGGGTGCTCAAGCGCGAGCTGCTCTGGCTACCGCTTATCGGCCAGGCCATCCTCGCGCTCGCGCCGATCGCCATCAACCGCAAACAACGCCACGTCGCCGTACGCCAAGTGCTCAGCGAGGGACAGGCACGGCTCGAAGCAGGCCTCTGGGTTTCCATTTTCCCAGAAGGCACCCGGATGCCAGCCGGTCACACGCGCCGCTACGGCTTGTCGGGAGCGTTGCTCGCGGTGCAGACGGGTCGGCCGATCGTACCCGTGGCTCACAACGCCGGCGACTTCTGGAAGCGTAACGCCTTCATCAAACACCCGGGAACCGTGCAGGTGCGCGTTGGCCGGCCAGTATTCGCCAACGGCCGCAGGCCTGAGGAGGTAAATGCTGAAATCCAGGCTTGGGTCGAAGCCGAGATGCGGGAAATCAGCGCTGGCTACAAAACCCAGGCCTGCAAAATCGACGCCCCACGTCCACAGAAGCCGGCGGCGCATGTATGACCGACACGCGAGTCGCTTTTCAACTGGGTGAGTCCTGAGCGCTCGAAGCGGTTAAGCGTCTAGATGTCGAGGTTCGCAACCGCCAGTGCATTTTTTTCGATAAATTCACGGCGCGGCTCGACGGCGTCACCCATCAACATGGTGAAGACGTCGTCCGCGCTGCGCGCATCCTCAATGCGAACCTTGAGCAATCGGCGGGTTTCCGGATTCATCGTCGTCTCCCACAACTGCTCCGGATTCATCTCCCCGAGGCCCTTGTAACGCTGGATCGTCTGGCCGCGCTTGGCTTCGTCCATCAACCAATTGACGGCTTGCTTGAAGCTGACAACGTCGAGCGAATGCTCTCCGCGAGTTACGCGCGCGCCGTTACCGATCAGGCCATCCAGCTGCCCCGCCATTTCCGCGATGCTGCGATACTCACCCGAAGCAAAGAATTCTCGGTGCAGGAGCTTTTCAGTGGACAGGCCGTGATGACTACGGGTCACTTTTATGCTAGGTACGCCGCGAGCGGTATCTTCGTGCAGGGATACCTTGTAGTGCGTCCCGCTGCCATCGTCCACGTTGAGCCGTTGTTCGAGAAGTTGTACCCAATGTTCCAGCCAGGGAATATCCGCGAAGAATTCCAGTGTCACCACCGGCACGTACAAGAGCTTTTCCAGTACGCGTTCGTCGTAACGTCGGGCCCAGCGTCGGATCATGCTCATGACTTCCATGTAATGGGCAGCCAAGGTTTCGAGACTCGTGGCGCCCAGTACGGCTGAACCTGCACTCACCTGTAAGTGCGCGCCGTCGATGGCGGATTCGAGCAGTAGACGATTCAGCTCGCCGTCGTCTTTCACGTAGCGTTCGCTCTTGCCACGTTTGACTTTGTAAAGTGGAGGCTGGGCGATGTAGATATGTCCATGTGCGACGAGTTCTTGCATCTGACGGTAAAAGAACGTCAGCAACAGGGTCCGGATATGTGAGCCGTCTACGTCGGCATCGGTCATGATTATGATGCGGTGATAACGCAATTTGTCGAGCTTGAATTCCTGTTTGCCGATGCCAGTGCCGAGCGCGGTAATGAGCGTGCCGACCTCGACTGATGACAGCATCTTGTCGAATCTGGCTTTCTCGACGTTCAGTATCTTGCCCTTGAGTGGGAGGATCGCCTGATAACGGCGATCGCGCCCTTGCTTGGCGGACCCACCGGCGGAATCGCCCTCGACGAGGAAGAGCTCGGAAAGCGCGGGATCCCGTTCTTGACAATCCGCGAGTTTCCCTGGAAGCCCCGCGATATCCAGCGCACCCTTGCGACGCGTCATCTCCCGAGCTTTACGCGCCGCTTCGCGCGCGCGCGCGGCATCGATAATCTTGCCGACTATAGCCCGCGCTTCGGCGGGGCGCTCAATGAGAAACGCTTGAAATTTCTCCGCCATCAACGATTCCACCGCAACCTTCGCCTCGGACGATACAAGTTTGTCCTTGGTCTGCGAGGAAAACTTTGGATCTGGCATTTTCACGGAGACGATCGCGGTAAGACCTTCGCGGGCGTCGTCGCCTGTCAGGGTGAAC
>JBOIBB010000094.1:0-3413 GCA_050739335.1 Gammaproteobacteria bacterium | reverse complement strand
ATTGGCCACAAGACAAGTGCCAAAACGGCGCCCGACGTCACTGCCACAACCGCCTTTGTCCTGCGACCACTAGCGACCCCGGGCTATGGCAGTGTGGGCTCAATATCAGGACTTGATCACTTATGGTTATGCCATCGGGGTACTACCCACCGGGAAATGGAACGCGATTACCGATGTATCCGGCGTACTGGTAGGAGAGAAGACGCGGATCGAGGGTAATGACGTTCGCACCGGGGTCACCGTCTTTCTGCCGTACGCTGGGAACATCTTCCAGGACAGGGTGCCGGCCGCCGTGTACTTCGCTAACGGCTTCGGCAAGCTGACGGGAACCACGGATATCGTCGAGCTCGGTAGCATCGAAACGTCGATTGTCCTGACTAATCCGAAGGAGGAGTTCCCCCGGCTATGCCCTGAGCATGTCCCACAAATTTTGCTGGACACGGGGCCGCGTGGAGTGTAATCTCGCAGCGCATGCAGATCGATGGGCACGAGATTGGAGAGGAGATCACGCAACGTATCCGGCGCCGGGTGCGCGAGGATGCGGCACTGACGCGTACGGGCTTGTCGCGGGAAGTCGCGGGATGGCTTGACTGGCGAGATGGGCGGGGCCGACTACGGGAGATGAGCTGCCGGGTGGCCTTGTTGAAGCTGGCACGGCGCGGAGTGGTCGAGTTGCCGCCGGCGCGGCCGGTGTCGTTTACACCGCTCGTCGAGAAAGCGGCGGTCGAACGGGTGAGGCTCGACACGACGCTCGCGGCGTTGGGTGCGGTGGAACTGCTGCGGGTGACTGATCAGGTCCAGTCGCGCACGTGGCGGTCATTGATGGCGGAGCATCCGCTGGGGGCGGGGCCGTTGTGTGGGGCGCAGTTGCGTTATCTGATAGGCAGTCGTGCGGGCTACCTGGGGGCGTTGAGTTTCAGTGCCCCGGCGCGGCATCTGGCGGCGCGTGACCGCTTCATTGGCTGGGACGATGCGGCGCGCCGGGCCGGCTTGCAGCGCGTGGTCAACAACAGCCGTTTCCTGATCCTGCCGACGGTGAAGGTGGCGAACTTGGCCTCGCACGTGTTGGCGCTGGCCGAGCGATGCTTGGTACAAGACTGGCAGACCTGCTACGGCGTGCAGCCGGTGTTGCTGGAGACCTTTGTCGACAATGAACATAGCGGTACCTGCTACCGGGCGGCCAACTGGACCGAGATTGGGCAGACCTGCGGACGTGGTAGGCAGGACCGTGGGCACACGAGGTGTGGCCAGCCCAAGCGCATCTTGGTGCGCCCGCTGACACGGTACTGGCGACGCGCGTTGGTGGTAGCGGATGGAGCCGCGGTACCGGTGTTGCCCGCGCCTGTTGATTGGGCCGAACGCGAGTTTGGTCCCGTGCACTTGCCCGACGCACGCCTGAGGCGGCGGCTGCTGATGCTCGCGCGTGACTTTTATGCGCGTCCGTGCGCCAATGTGCCGCAGGCCTGTGGCTCGCGCGCGAAGACCAAGGCCGCCTACCGTTTCTTCGATCACGCCGGGATCACGATGAAAGACCTCTTGGCCGGTCACTATCAAGCGACCGCTGAACGGATGCAGCGCGAGCCGGTGGTGCTCGCCGTGCAAGACACCACCAGCCTGAACTACACCGCGCATGCAGCGACCAGCGGCCTGGGGCCGATTGACAACCGCGTTGATGGGCCGCAAGGACTGGAGTTGCATTCCACGCTCGCCTTCACCCCGGCCGGCGTGCCGCTCGGCTTGCTCGACGTACAGTGCTGGGCGCGCGATGCTGAGGACTTCGGCAAGAAAGCCCGTCGTCATCGCACCCCGATCGCACACAAGGAAAGCGCCAAGTGGCTGAAGAGCTATCAGGCCACGGCGGGGGTCGCCGCGCACCCTCGCAGCACGCAGATCGTGAGCGTGGGGGATCGCGAAGCGGACCTCTATGCGCTGTTTGAACTGGCCGCGCAGAGCGCGCACGGTCCGCGCTTGTTAGTGCGCGCCGCGCACAACCGGGTGCTGGCGCACGAACAACAACGCTTGTGGCCAACCCTGACGGCACAACCCGTGGCCGGGCAGATCGAACTCGCCGTGCCTCGCCAAGGTTCGCGCCAAGCGCGTCAAGCGCAACTCGAGATCCGCTATGCCGAGGTCAACCTGCAAGCGCCTGCTCACTACCCGCGGGGCGCGCCCGCGCTCCCCCTCTGGGCGGTGCTGGCCACCGAAGCCAACGCCCCCTGCGGAGTCAAGCCGCTCGAGTGGATGCTGCTCACCACCGTCGCGATTGACAACCTCGATGCGGCGGTTGAGAAATTAAAGTGGTATGCCCTGCGCTGGAACATCGAGGTGTTCCACCGCACTTTGAAGAGTGGCTGCCGCATCGAGGATCGGCAACTGGGTCAAGCCGAGCGACTGCAAGCGTGCCTCGCGATCGACCTCGTGGTCGCCTGGCGCATCCAACACTTGACCAAACTCGGGCGTGACGTGCCGCAGGCCCCGTGCAGCGTGTACTTCGCCGAACCGCAATGGCGCGCCTTGATGATCTTCACCGAGGGCGTCGCACCCGCTGAACCGCCGAGCTTGCGCGAAGCCACCCGCCGGGTCGCGGCGCTGGGCGGCTTTCTCGGACGCAAAAGCGACGGCGAGCCGGGCACCCAGACCCTGTGGCGTGGCCTGCAACGCCTCGATGACATCACCGCGATGTTCATCCAGATGACCGATGCGACACATCCCCACGTGTCCAGCCGGGACGACTCTGGGTAAGGATCAGGGCTTTAGCCGGGGGAATCTACATAAAGGCAGCGCGTCCTGGTACTTTGAGACCGTAATATGCGCGAGTAACCCCGGCGAGGCCAGGCTTTTGGGGATCGGCTGAGCGGGCAGCGGGGCGGTTCGGACGCACTGGCCGCAGGCGCAAGCGTATTGTTTGCGAATGTGCCGCAGCACCCGGATCTGGGCCGGAATGATATCGAGCTGTTCGGACACCACTGCGCCGATCTCGGCGAGTAGCGCCCCGTCATGTGGGCAGTGGCGTTCACTTTCCGGAATCTCGTGGAGGATATCCAGGCGCGGCAGCGCCTCGGGCAGTGGCTGGCGACCCCGGCGCATGCGTGTGTGGGCCGCGATCGGCAGCGTGTGGGCATCGGATACATTAGCCTCAGCCCTACTGGCGTCCACTTCGGCCTCGTCAAACAGACGCACCTGATCGGGGGAGGTCTTCTCACTGCGCGCGGCATAGCGTCGCGCCAGTGCCAGGTTCAGTTGTTCCTGGAGGATGACGACGCGGGTTTGCAGCTGGACGTTGGTGTGTGCGAGAACTTCTTTGTCAGTCTCAAGTTGCGCATTGCGTGCAACCTGTTCAGCCAGCAGCGACTTCAATGTGTCGAGGTTATTCGGCAGTACATCGCAGGCATTGTGCATGCAAAGAAGTATAG
>JBOIBB010000093.1:0-2252 GCA_050739335.1 Gammaproteobacteria bacterium | reverse complement strand
GAAGACCCTGTGCGCAAGGGCTTGCTATTTGCCGGAACCGAAACCGGCGTCTGGGTTTCGTTTGACGATGGCAGTCATTGGCAATCGTTGCAACTCAATCTACCGCACACCTCCATGCGCGACCTTTGGATTCACGACCATGACCTGATCGTTGCCACGCATGGGCGCTCTTTCTGGATTCTCGATGACATCGCGCCACTCGAGCAGCTTACGGATGCGGTGGTTCGTTCAAACGCCTATCTCTTTAAGCCCGAGGCCGCCACTCGCGTGCGGCGCGATACGAATACGGATACGCCGCTACCCCCTGATGAACCCCTGGGGAAGAATCCGCCCGACGGCGCGATCATCGACTACTACCTCGCGCAGCCCGCCTCCGGGCAGGTGACGCTTGAGATTCTCGACACACAGGGTAAGCTGGTGCGCCGCTATTCGAGCGTGAGCCACCCCTTGGTAGCCGAGGCCAGCAAAACTTTAATCCCGATGTATTGGTTGCGGCCGCCGGAGGTCCTTTCAGCGGCGGCGGGAATGCACCGCTGGGTGTGGGACCTGCACTATCCCGCGCCCGAATCCAACAATCGCGACTATCCAATCGCGGCGGTTCCGCATGATACGCCGCGCACGCCGCTCGGTCCGCGCGCCTTGCCAGGCGAGTACACAGTGAGGCTCACGGCGGACGGCCGCACTTTCACCGCTCCATTGCTTGTGAAGATGGACCCGCGCGTGAAGACGCCGCTGAGCGGCCTTAAAGAACAGTGCGCAGTGGAAGTGCGGTTGGCGCCGATGATGGATCGCGGGTATGACGCGGCGGCGGCGGCAAAGTCAGTGCAGGAACAGATTCAGAAGCTCGCTGGGCAAACAACGGGTGCGACGAGGGGATCAATTAACGCGCTGGAAAAGAAGCTGGCGAGAATCGTTGGCGGGCCGCCATTGCAGGCTGCCATGCCATCCGCAATTACGCTTAGCCAAGTAAATGGCGATGTCGCCACGCTTTATCAAGAGATCGACCGCGCGGATGCGGCGCCGACCTTAGCCCAAGCGAGTGCGGTCAGCAAAACCGCGCGCGATTTCGCCAGCGTGATGTCACAGTGGGAACAAGTGAAGACCGTGGACATTCCAGCGCTCAATCAGCAACTCGCTGTACACTCACTGCCCGTGATCCGCATTGAATCGAAGCAGCGGTAGCCACGATCGAGTTTTTCTGAACGTGGGTTTTTAGCGACCCCGAGAACCGCGGATGATTCATGCTACGAATTAATCGTGATCCTGCCGTCTATTCATACCGCAGCGCCACCACCGGATCAACGCGCGAGGCGCGGCGGCCCGGGAAGTAAGTCGCAAGCAGGGCAACCAAGCTCAGCAAAACGGCGACCGCAACAAACACCAGCGGGTCTCGCGCCTTCACGCCATAAAGCATACTTGCCAACAGGCGAGTTACGGCCAGGGCGATGCCGATGCCAGCGGCTACGCCGATGATTGCCAGAATCATACCTTGCCTCACCACCATATTGCGCACGGCGCGCGGGCTGGCTCCGAGCGCCATGCGGATGCCAATCTCCTGCGTGCGCTGTTGCACCGAATAGGAAATCAGGCCGTAGATGCCAATCGCGGCCAGCAACAGGGCAATCGCGGCAAAGATGGTGAACAACACCATGTTGAAATCGGTGCGCGCGGTGGATTCCGCAAGCACCTGGTCCATCGACCGGATGTGCGCCACGGGCAGCCCGCCGGTTGCGATGCGCAGTTGTTGCTGTATCTGCTGGCTCAGCGAAAAAGGCGGCACTTGCGTGCGAACAGTCCAATAGACCGGGCTAAGGCGGTTGCCGAGTGCAGTAACGCCATCATTGATTTGGGCCGACGGCACGTACATGATGGGCGGAGGATCATGGTTCAGGCCGTTGTCCCGGACGTCGCCCACAATGCCGATAATCTGGCGCGGCGCCTCGATGAATTCAGGACCGATGCCAATGCCGATCTGCAACTGCTGCCCCACGGGGTTTCCCTTCTTCCAGTATTGCTTTGCAAACGCCTGGTTGATGATGACCACGTGCGGGGCCGCAGCAGTGTCAAGGTCTGTAAACAGCCGTCCGCGCAGCAGCGGAATCTGGAACACTTTGAAAAACTGGGGCGAGACGTACTCCCAGTTGGCGTCGCCCGTGTAGGGGCTCTTGCCCGAAGGCGCGCGCCCCAAAATGTTGAACGTCAGGTCGTAGCTATTTCCTGTGGCCGGCAGATAGCAGTCGGCGGAGACGCTC
>JBOIBB010000092.1:0-4361 GCA_050739335.1 Gammaproteobacteria bacterium | reverse complement strand
GAGCCGAACAACGAATAACCACTGGCTGCATCGGTGGCATTTGTAGTAACCGCAGTGGGTGTGAAATTGTTGGCGTGGAAATACTCCGCCCCCAAGGTAACTACTGAGGTTTTGTAAGCAATCAAGGCATCTTGCCGATTGGCGGTATGCAGGGCCGGGGTAGTGGCCGTGTTCTGTCCCAAGTCACCGGTATAGCCACCGAGCGCAATCACCAATCCGCTAACCGGGTAAAACGCCCACCGGCCTTCCCAGTCCATGCTCTTGGTGCGTCCCGGGTTCTTGTAGCCGCCGCCATTCACCAGCGACACGGCATAGTTGCTCCAGCCGTTGCTGCCCAGGAAATGCACGCCCCAATCTGCGGAGTTGCCGAAATGCAGGCGGTCAATCAGCGTGTTTTCTACAAAGCGGTATCCATAAATACTCTCATCGAAAGGAATCCATGGCATATCGGCCGACCCCAATCGGAACGTCGCGGCTTGGTTGAACTTGGCCTGTACAAAGACTTTCTTGACGAACAACTGCGTTTCACCGCTTGCTTTGGTGTAATTGATGTCGGTAGTCAAATTTGCCGACCAGACGTCATCAAAGCTGTGATCCACGCCAAAATAGAAGCGTTTAACGTCGATCCCGTACCCTTGAGCATTCGTGGCCGAGCCATTCGAATTCTGGGTGACGTCGGTAAAATCCATGAAGGACGTGGCGCTGATCGTGGTGGTCCCCGGCGACGTGTCAGCCCGAGCCTGTACTGCAAACAGCAGAGCGCACATCAACAACACAGAAACCCAGTTAGCCTTGCGCGTCATGGTGTTCTCCATATGAACGGTTTACTTCACTATGCTTCGGTCAGGCCGTGTCAATCCTGACGTAGCGCAAGACTACGGGCACACCATGACGCCCGTATTGCAATTGCATGACAATTCTGTGACACGGTGCCGGTACAGACCGCGGAACTTCCTGTTTGGAACTATTCAAGACGCCGCGAGAATTAGAGCGACTTGAGAGTCCCCAGAAGACCCCACGTCGTGGGCGATACTGCGTTGCGTTCACGCCGATGCCGGTGACGTTGCGGAGTCTCGTACACAGGATCAATCAGGCTGGCGATTACGAAGCGGATACGGATAGCATCAATGCTGCGTATGCTAAATTCGCGCGAGGCGGATACGTCGAACCATGCACAGGCACGTCTGGGTATCGGCAAATCTGCGGCGCAAACAACTGAAGGTGTGAGTACTCTTTGAAAGACCAAGTGTCAGATGCCGTAGATAACTGGCAATCAGATCGCCCGGAGCCTCTGCCAATTCGGGCGCGGTGAAGGCAATCACCATGTTGGTCAATTCGACACGGCTGACCAGCAGAACAAAGACTCCGCCGAGGATTTCCGCTGCACCCTCAAGCCCTTCGAAGTGACGCCGGCGAGAAACCGCCACTTCTGGTAGCGCGAGCGTCCCTGCAGGCCAAGAAAACGCGGCAAGTCGAAGAGACGGCCAAACATCGATATGCCGAGAATCGGGAGACCGTCTCCGTCAAAATTTTAGAGCGGCTCCGCTGCACCGATACGCAGTTCTCATGCAGGTTTGACTTTTGCAAGCTGTTTGCGCCGCCAGTGGAGATAGAGCGCCGGAATCAGGTTGGTGCTGCGAATCGCGCTCCACAGGATGCCACCCAGAATCACCACGGCCAGGCCTTGTTCGGGCGCCGCGCCCTGCCCCCAGCCGAGCGCCGTCGGCAACATGCCGAGCATCGCGGTCAGCGCCGTCAGCGCAATGGGCCGGAACCGCACATGGATGCCTTCACGCACCGCCTCCTCCAACGGCATCCCGGCGGCTTCGTTGTGGCGCACGCGATCGAGCAACACGATGCCGTGGCGCAGACCGATGCCGATCAGGGTCAAAAACGCCACCATACCGGCAGCGTTCAGGCCGACGCCACTGACCAGCAGCGCGATGGCGCCACCCATTACTGCCAGCGGAATTTCCAGCAACAAAATCCCCGGCACCAGCAGGCCTTCGAATTGCAAGATCAAAATTCCCAGCATCAGTACCAGCGCTGCCAGAGCTGCCACACCCAAGCCTTCTGCCGCCGCGATCAGTTGCGGGTACAAGCCCCCGAACGTCACGCGGTAGCCGGGTGGCAACTTCAATCCGGCGAGCGCGTGTTTGGCGGCCGCGATGGTGCTGCCCAGCGGCCCGGTGGGCGTTGCGGATATGTCCAGCGCGCGCGCACCGTCCACATGCCGGATTTGATTGGGTGTGGTGACGAATTTGAGTTCAGCCAACTGATGGAGTGGCGTCCAGCCGCCTCCCTGCGTCGCGCTCAGCGGATCCGTGCGAATAGGCAGTGCGCCCAGTTCGGGCAGCGTCTTGCCCGGAGCACCGGCGAGACGCACGTAAAGCGCGAGCGGCACGTTGCCTTCCGGTACTTGCGCCACTACTTCACCGTTCAGCAATGGATTCACCTGCGCATATAACGCGGTCGGCGTCAGGCCATAGACCGCAAGCGCGGCGGTCTTGGGTTGCAGTTGCAGTTGTGTGATCGGATAACCGTCATCGTTGAAAATGGAGGCGAGCGACGGGACTGCGTGCAGCCGCGCAGTCACCTCGTTGGCGACCGTGCGCAACTCGCCGATGCTGCTGCCGAAGATGTGCAGCACAAAGGGCTGCGGCAGTCCGGACAGGCTTTCGCCCACCCGTTCGATGGTCGGCGTGTCGAGTGATAACTGCACGCCGGTGATCTGCGTTTCCCTGAGCACGCGCCGGCCGATGGCGTCCAGGCTGTTCACGCTGACGCCCGGTTTGAGCACGATCTGGATTTCGCCGGCGTAGGCAGGTTCAGTATAGGTAGTGCCAGACGAACCGATGCGCGCCGAGACGTGGGCCACGACCGGATCGGCGTGCAGCCGTTGGGTGATTTCCCGCACCGCCACCTCGGTATCCAGCAGCGAGCTGCCCGGCGGCAGCGTGAAACTTTCCAGCAGCACGCCCTCGTTCGGCAGCGGCAGAAAATTTACCGTCACGAGCGCGAGCCCCGCCAGGCTCAGAATCAGAATGCCGAAGGTGATCGCGAGGCTCAGCCGCGGGCTGCGCGCGACCAGGTTGAACAGCCGCGCGTTCACTCGCCGCAAGCGCTCCAGCAGCGCCCCGCCGACGGTCGGTTGGGCGCGCGGTCGCGCCCCGATAAACCCCAGGCTCAAGGGAATGAAACTCAGCGATACCGCGAGCGACGCGAGCAGCGCGAGCGTCATCGCAAGCGCAAACGGCTTGAATAACAGCCCGCCCAACCCGCCGAGAAACAGCAGCGGCACAAACACCGCAACGGTCGTGAGCGTGCCGGTGATATCTGGAATCGCGATATCCTTCAGCCCGCGCCACACGCCGGCCCAACGCGCACCGCCCTGCTCCCAGCGGTGATAGATGCTCTCGAGCACGATGATGGCGTCGTCCGCGAGCAAGCCGATCGCGACCGTCAAGGCGCCGAGCGTCATCAGGTCAAGGCTTTGCCCGGCGGCATGGAGCCCGGCGATACTGAGCAGCAACGATAGCGGGATGCTAAACGCCAGCGTCCAGATGCCCCGCCCCGCGCCCATCACCCAGAACAACACGGCGACGGCGAGGATGCCACCGACGATCAAGTTCCGTCCGAGGTCAACGCCGACAGCGTGGACGAGGTAACCCTGATTGTAGGTGCGCACCCAGTGAACGCCCGCCGGCAGTTGATTCCGCGTTTCGCGAAGCACTGTCTGCACTGCCTGCGTGACCGGCACGGTGGAGGCACCAGGCTGTTTGAATATGGTCAGCGCGATGCTCGGGCGACCGTCGAGGAGGACGGCGTTGTGCTTCGGCACTGGAGCGCGGACGATGCGCGCCAGATCGCGCAACGGAATTGGGCCGTTCGGACCGGGCACCGGAATTTGTTCCAGTTGCGCGATGTGCACCGGCAGGCTGCGCGCCTCAATGAGCACGTCCTGATGGCCTTGGGTCACATAGCCGCCGGGACGTAAAAGCACCTGATCTTTCAACGCCTGGGTGATCGTCGTGACGGGAATCCGATAGTGCTGAAGCGAGACGAGATTCGGCTGCACCCACAGCGCTTCATCGCCCGTCCCGTAGAGCTGCACCAGTTGCACGCCGGGCACGGCACGCAGGGCGGGCACGACGTTGGCAAGGGCCGCGCGCTGCACTTCCGCCGGCGCAACACCGGCGGGAATTTGCGCGGTGTAATCGGCGACTTCGTTGATGGCGTTGCCCATGATCTCAGCCAGTGGCTGGACGCTCGCGGGAAGCTGTCCGCGGGCACGGTCAATGGCGCTGTTGACCGTTAGCAGGTCTTGCTGCGCGTCGGTGCCCTCGCGGAATCGCGCATCA
>JBOIBB010000091.1:0-5822 GCA_050739335.1 Gammaproteobacteria bacterium | reverse complement strand
GCGGCGCACCAGATAAGGCAATAGGTCTTCATGGCTGCCGACCGGTGCGTAGGCGCGGCAATTCACTCCCAACTTGCCTGCGCCGACCACCTCGGCGTAAAGCTCTTCGCCCATGCCATGCAGGCGCTGGAACTCGAAGTCCAGATTGCCATCCGCAAGCTCCAGCACGCTCGCCAGGCTCTGCGCGTTGTGGGTCGCGAACATGGGATAAATCGCGTCGCGGTTCGCGAGCATCTTGCGCGCGCAGGCGATGTAGGACACATCGGTATTCGGCTTGCGCGTAAACACCGGGTAGCCGGACAAACCCCGCTCCTGGGCGCGCTTCACTTCGCTGTCCCAGTAGGCACCCTTCACGAGGCGCACCTGAATGCGGCGCTGGCCTTGCTTCGCGAGTGCGATCAACCAGTCGAGCGAGCGGATGGTGCGCTTCTGGTAGGCCTGCACCGCGAGGCCGAAACCTTCCCAGCCGGCGAGTGACGGTGAGCGATACACCGCCTCGATCACGTCGAAGGAGAGATCGAGGCGCTCGGTCTCTTCCGCGTCCACCGTGAGCCCCATGCCGTATTGCTTGGCACGCTCCGCGAGCTTCAAGAGCGCCGGCACGAGTTCGCGCAGCACGCGCTCGTGCTGTGCCAATTCGTAACGCGGATGCAGCGCGGAGAGTTTTACCGAAATGCTGGGCGCCGCGAACACGCTCATGCCCTTCTCGACCGTGGCGCCGATGGCGTCGATCGCGTGGGTGTAATCCTCAAAAAAGCGTGCGGCATCCGCGGCGGTGAGTGCCGCTTCGCCGAGCATGTCGTAGGAATGCCGGTACATGCGGTACTCGGCATCGTGAGCGCGTTTCAGGCCCTCCTGGATGGTGCGGCCCATGACGAACTGATGCCCCATGATGCGCATCGCCTGACGGAAGGCCGCGCGGATCACCGGTTCGCCGAGGCGCGCGACCAGCGTCGCCATGTAGGTCTTGACGTTGTGCTCGACGCGCGTATCCAGCTTGATGATCTTGCCGGTGAGCATCAGCCCCCAAGTGGAGGCATTCACAAACGTGGACGGGCTCTCGCCCAGGTGCTCCGACCAGTTGCCGGTCACGATCTTGTCGCGAATCAGCTTGTCGGCGGTCTCGCCATCCGGGATGCGCAGCAGCGCTTCCGCGAGACACATGAGCACCATGCCCTCCTGCGAGGACAGGTCGTATTCGCGCAGAAACTCCTCGATGCCGCCCTTGGGCTTGCGGTTGCGGCGCACCGCCTCGACCAGACCGGCTGCGCGCTGGTGGATGCGCGCGCGTGCCGCAGCGTCGAGCTTGACCTGCTTGAGGAGCGCGTCCACGCACCCGGTCTCATCGGCCAGGTACAGCTCATTGATGGCCGCGCGCAGCGGCGCGAGCGTGAGCGGCGCGCCCGCGAAGATGAAACCGGGTTGGGAAGCAGTCATTTTGGCAGCAGGTTGGGACATGGAGGCTCCACGGCCGACGAATGGTCCGGCGACACGTCGGACCCACATGCCTATTCTAATGAATCGCGCACAGCGTGGCCTTGTCCGAGATCGAAGCGAGGATCAGGCGCGGCCGAGCAGCACGCTCAGAGAACGGTCGGGACTGATCCGCGAACCTGGACTGGATGGAACGGGCGCAACGAATATTCACGCGGCCGCCACAGCTCGGAGCCGATGGAACGCTCGGCCGCCGCCCAGCGGGCCTGCCGCGCACAGGCGCAGGCAAGCGAGCGCTAACTGCGCACACGTGACATGCTTGCGGCCCGCGATTTCACCCAGGCGCGCCACCATGCTTGCCTGGCTCAAACGCTGGACTGCAGCCCCGGTCAATGATGTGGTGGCACCGGAAACGGAAGCCGAATATTAGCGGGCCGAGTCCGTCTTTAAAGATCGTTCACAATTTGCTTGACGCGCCGCCGACACGACCGGGTTGGAGTCGAGATAGTTGAGCGCGTAGTCAAGGTACGCCGGTCCGGCGTTGGTGTGGCCCTTGTTCCACATGGTCACGTTCTTCACGCGCAGGATGCAGTACGCCCGATAGGAAGACGCGGCGCGGGTGGTGATGACTTCATTCACCGGGTCGTCACTGCCCACCAGAAACACGTAGCGTCCGTTCGCCTGCATGCGCGCGAGCCGCGGCGCGGGTGGCACCGGCACATGTTGGCCGCCGAAGTTCAAGCTCGTGGCGACGAAGATTCCGCCGGTAAACATCTGCGGATAAGCTGCGGCAATCAGGCTCGCGGTGCCGGCACCGCCGGAGAACCCGCCGATATAGATGCGGTTCGGATCCGTCCGGTAGCGGGCTTCGACGTTCGCAAGACCAGTTAAAGCGAGCGGAATGCGGCGCGCGTAGACATCCTGGTCGTTGCCGGACTGCGCCGCAGCCACATAGATCAGGCGGTGTTCGTCCAACACCCGTTGCCAGCCTGAAGGAAATCGCAACGTGTCGAAGGGCTCGACCCATACGAGCACACCGTAGGCGCGGTGGCCGTCATACGCGGCCGGCACATAGACTTGCCAGGTTTCCTTGGCAGGATCGATGGTCTGGCCCGAGGGCGCACCGTGGGATGCGACGTAGGCTGCGTAAACGGCGGACGCCAGACAGCGCTGCAGCACTTCGCCGTAGTCGGCGAGCGGCGAAGTCCTGTCGAAATGCGTCTGATAAAGACCCGTCCGTGCTGCGGCGTCAGGCGCTGCTTGTGCCGCCCTTGCGCACACCGGCACACTCGCGTACAGCGCGGCCACGACCATCCCCACAAATGCAAAATTGACGGCGCGTGCGCGTAACATTTCAGCCCGACACCGGTGCGGGATGAGTACCGAGTGCGTGCATCCCGGACACGCAGGTCAACGACCCGTGGTGCGCTGGAGTTCTGCCGGATAGCGCGCGCCTTCGATCGGCGTCTGTGTGCTTGCTTGGTCGAGTTCCCGCAAGTCCTCCGCCGACAGCGTCAGCTCAGCCGCCGCGAGATTCTCCGTCAGCCGGCTCATCTTCGTGGTTCCCGGGATCGGTACGATCCAGGGCTTCTGAGCGAGCAGCCAAGCGAGCGCCAACTGGGCGCACGTGACATGTTTGCGGGCCGCGATTTCACCCAGGCGCGCGACGAATTTCTGATTAGCCTTGCGGGCCGCGGGCGTGAAACGCGGCAGCCGCTTGCGAAAATCCGTGTCGTTGAAGTGCGTATCCGCACCGATAGTGCCGGTCAGAAAGCCGCGGCCAAGCGGACTGAAGGGCACGAAACCGATGCCGAGGCGCACGACCAGCGGCAGGATTTCGCGCTCCGGCTCGCGCCACCACAGCGAGTACTCGCTCTGCAGCACGGTGACCGGCTGCACCGCATGTGCACGCCGAATGGTCTCGGCGCCCGCTTCCGACAAACCGAAGTGCAAGACCTTGCCCTGACGGATCAGATCCTTGACCGTGCCGGCCACGTCTTCGATCGGCACCGCCGGATCCACGCGATGCTGATAGAACAGATCGATATGGTCGGTGCGCAGCCGTTTAAGCGAGGCCTCGGCCACGGCGCGGATGTGCTCCGGACGGCTGTCCTGGCCGAGGCGCGTGTTGGCGTCCTTGAAGCCGAACTTGGTGGCGATCACCACCCGCTCGCGCACCGGCGCGAGCGCCTCGCCGACTATTCCTTCGTTGGTGAACGGGCCATAGCCCTCGGCCGTGTCAAACAAGGTCACGCCGCGTTCGACCGCCGCGCGGATGAGCTGCACCGCGGCGTGCCGATCGATGCCCGTACCATAGCCGTGATTGAGCCCCATGCAACCGTAGCCCAGGGCGGAGACTTCGAGGTTCCCGAGTTTGCGTAGCTGCATGCCTAAGTCCTCCAAGTCGCGGTCGATGCGGTCAGCCAGTCGACCGAACGCGTGCCGCTCAAAACACTCAACGTCTACAGGTTCTGGATGACTGCATCGGCAAATTGGCTGGTCTTGACCTTGGTCGCGTTTTGCATCTGGCGTGCGAAATCGTAAGTGACCACGCCGCTGGCTACCGTTTTCGCATAGGCCTTCTGGATGAGGTCCGCGGCTTCGCGCCAGCCGATGTATTCGAGCATCATTACACCCGAGAACAACAGCGAGCCCGGATTGGCTTCGTCGAGACCCGCGTGCTTGGGCGCGGTGCCGTGCGTGGCCTCGAATACCGCCAGGTGATCGCCGATGTTGGCGCCGGGCGCGATGCCGACACCGCCGACTTCGGCCGCGACCGCGTCCGAAAGGTAATCGCCGTTCAGGTTGGGGGTGGCGAGCACGCTGTACTCGGCCGGCCGCAGCAGCATCTGCTGGAACATGATGTCGGCGATCATGTCCTTGATGACAATCTGCTTGCCGGTCTGGGGATTCTTGAACTCCATCCACGGTCCGCCCTCGAGCAGCGTGGCGCCGAATTCTTCGCGCGCGAGATCATAGCCCCACTGACGGAAGGCGCCTTCCGTGTATTTCATGATGTTGCCCTTGTGCACCAGGGTCACGGAGCTGCGGTCGTGCTCGATCGTGTAATGGATGGCTTTGCGTATCAGGCGCTTGCTGCCAAAGGCGCTGATCGGCTTGATGCCCAGCCCCGCGTTCTCGAAGAACTTGGCACCCATTTCCTCGCGCAGGAACTTGGCCACCTTCTGGTTCTCGGGCGTGCCCGCCTGATACTCGATGCCGGCGTACACGTCTTCGGTATTCTCGCGGAAGATCACCACGTCGATGTCTTCCGGCTTCTTGAGCGGCGACGGTATGCCGGGGTAATACTTCACCGGGCGCACGCAGGCGTAGAGATCCAGGTCCTGGCGCAGCGTCACATTGAGCGAGCGGAACCCGCCACCCACGGGCGTGGTCAGTGGCCCCTTGATGGCGACCGTGAGTTCCTTGATGGCTTGCAGGGTTTCGTCCGGGAAGTAATTTCCGCCGTACAGCTTCTTGGCCTTGTCCCCCAGGTAAATCTCGCACCAGTGGATCCTGCGCTTGCCGTGGTAAGCCTTTTCGACCGCCGCATCCCAAATCTTGAGTGAGGCCGGTGTAATGTCCACGCCAATGCCGTCGCCCATCACATAACCGAGTATCGGCTGATCGGGGACCTCGAGCTGACCGTTGACGATGGAGATTTTTTGGCCGGCCGCCGGCAGTTTCACGTGCTTGTAAGCCATGAATGATTCCCTCTGGAACGCACAAGTAACAGTTCCGTTGGATCGGCTATCCAACCGGGATGCTGCAATTTCTCTGTGGGAGTGGCGATACTCGCCGCGATTGTCCTGCTGAATTGCGGCCGCGACAGTCCGCTCCCACGGACTATGCAAAATTCAGTTCGCTAATTATACCGGAGTCGATGTCAGGCGGTTGCCTTGCAACGCCAACATGCCGGAACGACCGAAAGTTTCACCCATCACCACTTCATGCACCGCCAGCGAGTTGCGATCCAACTGCGCCGCCATGTCGCGCATCGCAATCAGCGCATAGCCTTGCGCCTGCCAACCGGTCAGCAGTTTCTCGAATATCGGCAGCAATGCCCCACCCTCGAGTTCCGCGTGCAGTGTATAGACATGCCCGGGAACCGGCGCCTGTTCCGTGCGTTTGAGCAGATGCTCCGCCACGTTTTCGGCCGTGATGCCATCCATGCCCACGAGCTCGTCCAGCGTCGGCAGTGTGGTCGGCAACTGCGGCACGCCGTAGGTGTGCCCTTGCATCGCCGGCAGAAACGGTTGCGTGCCGCGCGTATCGCTTGCCCAGACGAAGCGCGCTTGTTCCTCGAGCGCCAGCACGTGTGCATTGATCTGCCAACCGGCGGCGCCAAAAGCCCGCGCTGCCGTGCCGAACACTTCGCTAAACCGCTG
>JBOIBB010000090.1:0-13032 GCA_050739335.1 Gammaproteobacteria bacterium | reverse complement strand
GGCTGGTCAACGATCTCGGCGCCAAGCGTGATCTGCTCAAGGCTGGTCTCGGCTGGGGACACTTGCCGTGGCACCTCGTCGGCGAGGATCTGGCGAGCGGACAGCTCGTCGAACTTCAACGCCGCGCCTGGCACATGGGTCCGCTCACGTTCATGATCTCGCAACGACGGGGTTATGACCTGTCCCCATGCGAGTCGCGGCTTGTGGAACTTCTTGGCAAACCTCAGTGCGTCCCAAAGGAAGCAAGGCGGCGTTTCATCTCAGGTAAAGGCGTAAAAACCCCAAGGCCCCGTGTGTGAGCAACGCGCACATTGGCAAGGCTTCCGGACAGTCCCACGGGAATGTTCACGCGCTGGGAAAACGAAACGATCCCGTGGTGATGAGGTCTCAGGCGCGTGATCGAAGGGAGATTTGGAAGGACGCAGACTCGCCCAAGCCGCGGATAACGAAGCTTCGACCGATGAGCGGGTGCAGCGCGCCGCGCCGTTGGCCTTCAACTACACAGATATAAGGAGCCAATGTGATAACCGATCAAAGCAATCTGGGCGGCGAGTTCACGCTGCCAGGTACATCCATTTCCCTGAGGCGCATGGGCTATGGTGCGATGCAACTTGCCGGCCCGCACGTCTTCGGACCGCCGAAAGACTGCAACGCCGCAGTCGCGGTCCTGCGCGAGGTCGTCGAGCAAGGCATCAACCACATTGATACCAGCGACTTTTACGGACCACACATCACCAACCAGATCATCAAGGAAGCCTTGCATCCCTATCCGGTCGGCTTGCACATCGTGACCAAGGTCGGGGCGTTGCGGGACGCCGAGGGCGGTTGGCCCCATGCGCGCTCACCCAAGCAGTTGCGCCAGGCCGTATACGACAACCTGCGCAACCTCGGCCTCGACGTGCTCGACGTCGTCAACCTGCGCGTCGGCGGACTCGCCAGTCCCGAACCGGGCTCAATCGCCGAACCGTTCACTGCGCTCGCCGAAATGCAGGAAGAAGGCTTGATCCGACATCTCGGTATCAGCACCGTTTCCGCGGATCAGGTTGCCGAGGCGCAGTCCATCGCACCGATTGTGTGCGTGCAGAATCTCTACAACGTTGCCCACCGGAGCGATGACGACTTGATCGATTCCCTCGCCGCACAGGGAATCGCCTACGTGCCGTACTTTCCACTCGGCGGTTTCACGCCGCTGCAGTCGACAACGTTGTCCGATGTTGCCAGGCAACTCGGCGTATCGCCGATGCAGGTAGCACTTGCCTGGCTGCTGCAACGGTCTCCGAACATTCTGCTCATCCCCGGTACCTCGTCCCTTGAACATTTTCGCGAAAACCTGGCGGCGGCAGATCTTGAACTGTTGAGTGGGTTGGTATCCGTGCTGGATCGGATCAGCGTCAATGCTGCGTCAGAGTGACGCGTGTGAGCGGACCGTGGAGGGGGGCTCCCCGCGACATCGCTACTTGCTCGGTCCGTCGGGGCGGCGCTCGCGATAACACCGAAGAGATGCTCGGTGCGTGGCGCGAGTGACGGTTGGTCGCGGAGCCAAGCGAGCGCCCCAATCAACGCGAACAGGTCAGTCCCATCCATGTCGGTCCGCGCGCCGATCAGCCGAACTGTCTCGTCGAGCAGGGCATTGATGCGCACATGGAGAAGGCCTTGAGCGAGGCTAAAGCGCTGCTTATAGTGAGCTTGTCCTATCGAAACGGACGCCAAGTGTGCGCTGACACAATGAGAGCAGAAACACCCCCACACGCGTGGGGCAGACTCGATCAAGCGAGCGGACGTGGCTCTTCAGTCACCGCCCATACACAAAACCTGGATGCACTTATCCCTTGCTTGTACATCGATTGCTTGTTTAAGTCCGGCAGACCGCACCTGCGCTAAACTGCGCGCATGCCGGTTGCAGAGAATTTCCACCTTGGGCACGCGGGCGAGGCGTACCCGGATGCGTACTACCTGCGTCTTGGAGCGCAGCGCTTTCTCTCGACTTTGCATTCCCAGGGCGCGTGGCAACCCGGTGAACAACACTTGGCTCCGGCCTCGGGCCTGTTGCTAGCCGAAGTGGAGCGGCGGCTGCCGAGCGACAAATGGGTGGCGCGCGCGGCGTTTGATGTTCTGGGCGTCATCCACTCGGGAGAGTTCACGATCGATGTGCAACGGGTGCGCCCGGGCCGGACGATCGAGCTCATCGAAGCCAGCATGCGCCATGGCGATCAGACCAGCATTCGTGCGCGCATCTGGCGGCTGGCGGGAAGCGATACCGCCCGTGTGCGCGGGATCGAATGGGAGCCGCTGCCACCGCCGGATGCGATGCAGCCGCTCGCGTTGTCTGCGGTATGGGGCGGCGGTTTCGTGCGCTCGCTGGAAGTGCGCCAAGCCGCCGATGCCCGGCCGGGACGCGGGCGAACCTGGTTGCGCACGCGCTGCGCGCTCGTGGCCGACGAGCCTGACCCGCCGGTCGCGGGTTTCCTGAAGCTCGTCGATGCCGCGAACGGGATCGTGGTGCGCGAACGCCCGGGGAGTGTGTTCTTCGCAAACGTGGATCTCACCGTGCATTTCCTGCGCCAGCCCAGGACCGGCTGGGTGGGCTTTGACACGCGCGTCAACTTTGGTGCGACCGGGCTCGGCGAAACGCTCTCCGTGCTGAGCGACATCGACGGACCCGTCGGTAGCGCCGCGCAAAGCCTGACTGTGCGCACCGGCCACGACGCGTCGGGCGGTGCGCGCGCGCAGCCTAAAGCTCAAGCCGGCCAAGCATAACTTGGATGCCCGGCGTGGCTGGTAACGCAGTTCCGGTCCGGCCATGCCGCTAACCCCGGCGCGCGCGGGCTATCCGGGCGGGCGGGCGCGCGCCTGGGGCGTGTGGAGTGCTGCGGCCGGAGTGTATTTCGTATCCGTGTTCCACCGCACGTCCTTGTCGGTGGCGGGGATCGCCGCCGCCGAGCGCTTTCACATCAGCGCCACACAGCTTGCGACCTTCATGGGCCTGCAGTTGCTGGTGTATGGCGCGATGCAGTTGCCGGTCGGGGTGCTGCTCGACCGCTTCGGCTCGCGCCGCTTGCTCGCGACCGGAATCGGATTGCTGACACTCGGCCAACTCGGGTTCGCCGTGGTGCCCTCTTATCCGCTCGCACTTCTGTCGCGCTGCGTGGTGGGTCTGGGCGATGCCATGACCTTCCTGTCGGTAATGCGACTCGTGGCCGTGTGGTTCCCCGAAGCACGCAAACCGCTCCTGACGCAGTTCACCGCGATCGCCGGCCAGTTGGGTGCGGTGCTGGCCGCGATTCCGATTGTGGATGCCTTACACCACTTCGGGTGGTCGATCACCTATGCCGGCGCCGCGCTCTTCGGGCTGATGCTCGGGGGCGTGATGTACGCGGTCGTGATCGATCAACCGGGCGCGGCTGTGGATACTACGCGGGCCAGAACGCTGAACGCGATGCTCAGCGGTGTGCGGGACTGTTGGGCGCGCCCGCACACCCGGCTCGGCATCTGGATCTATTGTTCCAGCTTGTTTTTCCCAAGCCTGCTGATACTGCTGTGGGGTTATCCCTACTTGGTCGATGGGCAGGGAACGGGAGCGCTCACCGCGGCGACACTCCTGACGCTGCTGACGGTGGTTTCAATCGCCGGCGGCCCGATGGTGGGTGCGCTCGTCGGCCGGGCCCCGCGCACGCGCTTGCCCTTGGCGAGCGTATGGCTCGTGTGCGGCATTGCAATTTGGACCCTGGTGCTTCTGTGGCCCGGCCACGCGCCGCTCTGGGCGCTCGTGCTTCTCATGATCGTGGCGGGCGCCGGTTTTCCGGTGGGGCTCGTGGCCTTCGATTACGCACGCGTGGGAACGCCGGGCACGCAGGTGGGTACCGCGATGGCGCTGGTCAACGTCACGGGCTACATCGCCACGATCGTGGTGATCTTCGGCATCGGCTTGGTGCTGGATCTGTTGACGCCGGCGGGTTCGGCTCACTACAGCCCCCACGCGTTCTCGCTCGCGATGCTCCTGCCGTATCCCGTGTGGGCGATCGCGAGCGTACAGATCTGGCGCGCGGCGCGCCGACTGCACCACGTCGCGGATATCATCCGCCCGGCGCCGCTGCATTGACGCACTGGTTACTCGACGTTAAGCGAGGCCGGGTGCGGGCAGGCGACGGCATCCCGGCTTTCGCCTTGCGATCACCGCTCTGTCAGTTCGCGAGACCAGCGTCTTGGTCAATGCGCCAACGCACCGGAAGCATTTGGCAGCGCATGAGGTTATTGCCGGCAGCCGCCGACGGTGGACCGCGGTCGGCGCAACTGCGAGAATACCCGCCCCGCTGGGCGTTGCGGCCTTCACTGTGGCTGCTGACTGCCCGGGTCATCCGGCATCCCTATGAGTCTCACTACCGCGAGCCCCGAAGTGCACGCCGCTACGGTTTCGGGCGCTGTAGTCGTACCCGCACCGGTGCTCGCCGAGCGCGCGCGACGTCCTTACTTCAGCGTCCTCGCAGGCGTGAGTTCGGCGCATCTGTTGAACGACATGATGCAGTCGCTGATCGTTACGATCTATCCGCTGCTGCAGGGGCAGTTTCATCTGAATTTTATCCAGATCGGTGCGATCACCCTGACGTTCCAGTTAACGGCGTCCTTGCTACAGCCGATCGTGGGTGCGATCACGGACAAATATCCGCTGCCGTATGCGACGCCCATCGGCATGTGTTTCACGCTCGCCGGCATACTGCTGATGTCGGTGGCGCCGTCGTACCCGATCCTGCTGCTCTCCGTGGCTTTGATTGGTTGCGGATCGTCGGTATTCCACCCGCAGTCGTCGCAGGTCGCGCGCACGGCTTCGGGCGGACGCTACGGGCTTGCGCAATCGCTGTTTCAGATTGGCGGCAATACCGGCCAGGCGCTCGGGCCGCTGCTGGCGGCTGCCGTCATCCTGCAGTACGGCCAGCACGGGCGCTGGCACGTGGCGTGGTTCGGCCTGGCAGCCCTGCTCGCGATCGTGATTCTGCTGCAGACGAGCCGCTGGTATAGCCACCACCTCGATCTGCGCGCACCCAAGCACCGGCACGCCAGGGTGCGGCGTTACGCGCCTCCGGTAGTACGGCGCACCATCGGGATACTTTTCGTGCTGATGTTTTCCAAGTTCTTTTACCTCGCGAGCATCAGCAGCTATTACGAGTTCTTCCTGATGCACCGCTTCGGGCTGACGGCTCACGCGTCCGCCTACCTGCTCGGCGTGTTCCTGTTCGCCGTGGCGGCCGGCACGCTCTTGGGCGGTCCTTTGGGCGATCGCATCGGCCGCAAGCGGGTGATCTGGTTCTCGATTCTCGGCTGCGCGCCTTTTACATTGGCGCTGCCCTACGTGGGACTCGGCTGGACGGTGGGTCTGAGCATCATCATCGGTTTGGTGCTGGCCTCGGCATTTCCCGCGATCATCGTGTATGCACAGGACATGCTTACGCACCGGATCGGCATGGTCTCGGGTCTGTTTTATGGCTTCAGCTTTGGCCTGGGCGGTCTTGGCGCCGCAGTGCTCGGAGTGATCGCGGATCACTTCGGTATCGACTTTGTTTATCAGGTGTGTGCGTTCCTGCCGCTCCTCGGCCTGCTCGCGGCGTTCCTGCCGGACGTGCGTCCACCGGAGGATATGCCCTTGCCGGTGAAGGCACCTGCCTGATGCAGTCCACGTTGCTCTGCATGCCGGTCACAACGTTGAGGCTGCGCCACCGGGCATTGCCGTGTCCTGCCGCAATCGCACCGGGATTGATCCCTTGACGAATCCGCGGGCTTACGGTTCGGCGTGGTGATACATCCATGGATTCTGCAGCACTCCCGACCAGCGTTCCCGCGGATGTGCGCGCCATCGCCGCGCGCGTGCAGGCGGGAATCATCGCCGAGGCACGTCCGGCCGCGGAGCGCTTGTTGCGTGAGCGCCCCACGGATTGCTGGGTTTTGTACCTGACCGGAATAATTTCGCTCGCCGAGGACCGGTACCCGGAAGCCATTCGACAGTTTCAGGAAGCGGCGCGTCATGCGCCGGAGCGCACCGGCCTGGCGTTGAGCTGGAACGGCGTGGGCCGGTCATGGCTCGCGCTCGGCCAGTACCAGCGTGCCGCCGAGGCGTTTCGCACCGCACTGCGCATCGAGCCGGAGCGGATTGCCCATGCGTTGGATTTTGCCCAGGCGCTTGAAGGCACCGGCAAATTGCAACTCGCCGAAGAGCTACTGCGCGACGGCATGCGCGGCCACCCCGGGGATCCTGCGCCGGCGACTGCCTTGGCCGGCATTTACACCCAGCATGGCCGCCAAGCGGAGGCGCTCGCGCTGCTGGATACCGTGCTGCGAAAGAGCCCCGGTTACGCGCCCGCGCATTTTAATGCCAGCACCGCACTTGTGATGCTGGGCAGAGTGGAGGCGGCATACGAGGCTTGCCGCAAGGCGCTTGAGCTCGACCCGGCGCTCGCGCATTTTTATCAATTGGCAAACCTCGGTCCACTCGATGCCGGGCAGATCGCCATGCTCCGCGAGCGCGCCGCGGAGAATTCCGGCGCGAGCGTCGAGATGCGCGTCGACGCGGGCTTTACGCTCGCGGCCATGCATGCGCAGCGGGGCGAGTACGACGCGGCCTTTGCACAGCTCGAGCGTGCCAACCGGCTCAAGCATGCGACCCTGAGCTTCGACATCGAACGCTTGGTCGGCAGCGCCAGGGTATTGCGGGCTTTTTTTACGCCTGCGCTGTTTGCGCGTTTTGCGGGCAAGATCCACTCCGACCTGAAACCGATTTTCATCGTCGGCATGCCGCGCTCGGGCTCGACCTTGATCGAACAGATGCTCGCGGCGCATCCCGAGGTAGGTGCCGGTGGCGAGTTGCTGTACTTGCCGGAGGTTTGCCGTGCGGCCGGGGATGCCTGGCTCACGCGGCCCGCGGGTGACCCCCCGAGTGATGGCGAAGTGGTCGCCGACCTGACGCGCGCGAGCGCCGAGTACGCGCGGCGGAGCGAACCACTCTGGCGTGCGCACGCGCGTTTCACCGACAAGCTGCTCGGCAATTACCAGTTGCTCGGCATGATCGAGTTGATGTTCCCGCAGGCCGCCATCATTCACGTGCGCCGTGATCCCTTCGATACCTGCCTGAGCTGCTACGAACATCTGTTCTCGTCGCGCATGGATTTTGTCTACGATCTCGGCGATCTCGGCAGTCAATACCGCCTGTACGAGGAACTGATGGCGCATTGGCGTGCGGTGCTGCCGGCGGGCCGCATCCTCGACGTCGACTATGAGAGTGTGGTGACGCAACCGGAGGCGCAAGTGCGCCGCGTCCTCGAGCATTGCGGCTTGCCCTTCGATGCGGCTTGCCTCGACTTTCAGGCGGTGCACCGGCCGGTGACCACCGCGAGCGTGGTGCAGGTGACCCGGCCGCTTTACCGAACTTCCATTGGCCGCTGGCGGCACTACCGTGCGCACCTCGAGCCACTCGCCGAAGCGCTTGGCCGCAGGCTGCCGGATTAGCAGAGTCCCGATAAATCGCGTTTGCCTTGCGCTTGCAATCGCGCACGAGATTTCGGCGTAACCCAGTGTCGCCCGCAGGTGCACCGATGCGGCGAGAGTCAGCGCTTGTGGACGGGCTCTGGGGTCGCCCGGCTCGCGGGGTCCGGCGGGAGAGTGTCGGGAAGCCGGCAACCGTTTGCATCGCAGACGACGCCCGCCGGTACATTCGCTAGCGGTTCGAGTTCGGTCAGCGTGAGGGCCGGCTGTTTGGCAGCCGCGGGCGGCGTTTGCGTAGCGCCGCGGGATTTCGCGGGACTGTGGGTTTTTGCCGGGTGAATGGTCTGGGGTTTATTCACTGAATCAAATCTCTGTAACTAGCACATCACAAGTACGCACTTGGTTTACTGAATACCGCCGCGCCCGGCCCGCGGTCACAAGCTTGATTGCAGCATCGCGTGCGTAGGCTCGCCGCCACTCTTGCAGACCACGCCCGCCTTCATGACGAAGTCCACTTTTCTCATGCACGCGATGTCCTCGAGCGGATTGCCGTGGACCGCCACCAGGTCCGCGAACTTGCCGGGTGTGAGACTGCCGAATTCAGCACTGTGCCTGAGGAGCTCGGCCCCACCGAGAGTCGCCGCCCGCAGCGCGTCCATCGGTGTGATGCCCGCCTGCACCATGTACACGAATTCCTGGGCATTGTCGCCGTGCGGATACACGCCGGCATCGGTACCAAAGGCAATCTTGAGTCCGGCCTTGTAGGCGCGCGCGGTGGTCGCGAGCATCGTGGGCCCGATCTCGAGCGCCTTGCGCGCCACCTGGGGCGGATACCAGCCCTCCTTGGCTTTCTGCATCACGAACTCACCCGCAATGATGGTCGGCACGAAGCAGGTGCCGCGCTCCCGCATGAGCCGCATGCACTCGTCGTCCATGAAGGTGCCGTGCTCGATCGAGTCCACACCAGCCAACACCGCGCGGCGGATGCCCTCGGCGCCGTGCGCGTGCACGGCCACCGTGAAGCCGTAATCATGTGCGGCGGCGACAATCGCCTGGATCTCTTCCAACGTCATCTGCGAGTTCCCGGAGCTCGCGCTTTCGTCGAGCACGCCGCCCGAGGTCATGATCTTGATCAAATCGGCGCCGTCCTTGTAGTGCTGGCGTACGGTTTTCCAGGCGTCGGCCGGCGAATCGATGATGCCGCCGCGCGGGCCCGGATCGCTTTGCAGCGCCCAGCAGAATCCGTCGGTGGGGTCGGCGTGCCCGCCGGTTGTGCCGATCAACTGACCGGCGCTGTATATGCGCGGTCCCGTGACCTGCCCGGCCTTGACCGCGTTGCGCAGCGCGATGGATTCGCGGTTCCAGTCGCCGACATTGCGCACCGTGGTGAAGCCTGCAAGCAAGGTGCGGCGCGCGAACACCGTGCTCTGCAGTGCATAGTCGGCGGGATTCAGGCGGAACTTGTCGCTGTAGGTCGAACGACTGAACTGCATGGTCAAGTGCGTGTGCGCGTCGATGAGGCCGGGCAGGCAGGTGCAATCCGGCGGCAGATCGATGACCTCCGCGCCCGCGGGCTTGGCGCGGCCCTGGACCACTTCGCGCACGTGCTCGCCTGCAATCACGATGCTGTTCGCACCCAGGAGCTTTCCCGCCGCGGGATCAATCAACTGCGGGCAGTGGACCACGGTCAAGCTTGAATCTGCGGACATACTGGGGTTACCGGTGTGCGTGAGCTGTGGCAGGTTCCTGATTGTCCGAGACCTCTGCCGGATCACTTGCCGAATGCTCTGGCGCGGCACCGGCGTGCTCAGTCGTAGCGCGCCACCGTGAAGCCGATCAGCACCGGCACGTGCACGGCGTAGATCGCGATCGAGAGCGTGAGCACGAGGAGCAGGCCGCCATCGAGGCCGTTGCGCACGAAGGCGTATTCGATAATGCCGGCGGTGATCACGTAGGCGAGCAGCGCCCAGCCGGCCACCTGGAAGAAGCGCCGCCAGTGAAAGCCGCGCACGCGGGTGAGCCAGGCGAGATTGAGCGCAAGCAGCGCGGCGGATAGTGCGAGCAGAATCACGGCCGCGGCGAGCGGCACTTGTTCGGGCATGTAGGCCGCGAGATAAATCACCGCCACCACGATCAGCGCGAGCGAAGCCATGCCGAGCTGGGTCACCGGTGGTAGACGCGGCTCGGCTTCGCTACCGGTGGCGGCCCCACTGACCATCAGCCGGAGGCCACCTTGGTCATGATCACGAGGATCGCGACCTGCATGGCGCCGGTAATGGCAGCGGCGTAGATGAAGCGCTGCATGAGCTTTTCGATCACTGCGGGACGCGGGCGCGGTTTCTTGAGTTCGGTCAGCACCGCAATGTTCGCCGGCTCGAGGAGCCCGAGCGCCACCACCGCCATCACACCCACGACGATGTAGCTCGCCACGATCCAGCCGTGCAGGGGATAGCCGTTGTTGATCGTGCCCATGAGATGGCCGAGCTGCCAGCCCGCGGCGAGCGTCACCGTGACCACGGTCGGCATGATCAGCACCATCTTCGGCATGAGCCGCACCGTGAGCTCAATGCGTGCCGGCACCGAGAGCCGCCGCATCATCGGCCCGATCACGAAGCCGAGGAACAGATCGACGATGGTCCAGGCGGCGCCAAAGGCCACGTGCAGGAAGGTGAGCGGCCAGAGAGTGTTGGAGGCAATCCCGGCGATCAGCCCGATGAAAATGACCGCCACCACCGGGAGTCCCCAGAGTGGCACGATCTGAAAGTCGGGGATCTGGATGGCAGGCGGGGCGGTCGCCACTTCTCCGCCCCCAACGGGTTCCATGGCGAGGTCGTGCATGCGCGGATGCTAGGCTTGTTGCTTGTATCCGGTCAAACGCTTGACGACGCACGCAGCGAGAGGCGGTGCGCCCAGGCAGCGGACCATGTGTTTCCGGTGCCCGGGCGCAGATTTGCGGGTGCGCCGTTGCTCAGGCGTGGCTTTCCTGGTCCAGCACCTTGCGCACGCCCGGATCGCTTTCCATGTGTTTGAAGAAGCGCTCCACCTCCGCGAGCCCCGAGAGATCCACCTTTTGCATTTTTGCCCAGCGGATCATCACGAACAGATAGGGGTCGGCGATGGAGCGCGTGCCGGCGAGCCAATCGCGGCCCTTCAACTGGCGGTTCACGATTTCGAACTGCTTGCGCAGAACAGCACGGGTGTTGGCTTTGGCCTTCTCGATCATCTTCGGATCGCCGAGGAACTCGGCGCCGCCGAAGAGCGGCCAGTAACGCGGGTGCATGTCGGAATTCACCATGCCGAGCCAGCGGTTCACCTCGGCGCGGCTCTTGGGCGTGCCGTCGCCGGCGAGCTTGGCCTCGGGATTGGTGTCCGCCAGATAGTTCAGGATGGCCGAGTTTTGCGTGAGCACCCAGCCGTCATCGCCGAACAGCACCGGCACTTTACCCTGCGGGTTGGCTTGGGTGAGTTCCGCTGAATGCTGCGGGTGGATGTCCACCTTGTGGGTGGTGTAGGGCTTGCCGATCCACTCGAGGGTGATATGGGTCGCGAGTGAACAGGCACCGGGGGAAAAATACAGTTGCATAAAGAATCTCCTTCAAGTGATACAAGGTTTCACAATGCTTGGCAACCCATGGCTGCCGGACTCAGGCGGCGCGTGCGGCCGGCACCACCACGCGGTCCGTTTTCATCAGCGCCCACTGGCGCTCGTATTCCATGATCTTCGCGACGTCGTCCACGAATTTCTCGTCGTGGCCGAAACGCAGCAGCAGGTACAAACCGGTCTCGAGTCCCGAGGAGATGCCGCCGGCGGTGATGATGCGGCCGGTGTCGACCACGCGGTGCCGGTCGATCTGACACTTGGGCGCAATCTTGGCCAGCCGGTCGATGGGTACGAGTTTCTCGGAAGGGTCGCCGTTTTTGCGGCTGGTGGCCTTGAGGCCGTCAAGCACGCCGGCCGCGCCGTAAATCCAGGAACCGGTGCACACGCTCACCAGCAGGGTTTTTTGCGGAAGGCTGCGGATGAAATCATGCAGCCGGCCGTTGTGCATCTCACGGCGCGTGCCGATGCCGCCCGGGATCAGAAACGCATCCATGTCGGGATGATGGTCGAGTGCATAGCGCGGCGTTACCTTGAGGCCGGCGGTCGCCTCGACCGGGCCGGTGGCATCGCCGACCAGGAACACGTCGAGCTCCGGGTCCAGGCGCTGTGCCACGGCAAAGACGCCGAAGGGCGCAGTGAAGTCCACGACCTCGACACCATCAAATACGTAAATTCCCAATCGTTTGCTCATGCCTTTCTCCTTGATGCGTCACGGGCGCTGTGCGATGGCCAGACACGGTCATGCGGCAGGCGTCAATCGACCAACCCGAGTACGGCGTTTACAGGCGCCGGTATTCTGGAACTTTCGATAGGCTGCAATGATATAATGCCTGCACCCGTTAGTCAAAGTTTATAGGCTCACCAAGCTTCCGGTATGAACACTGCATCTCGATTCCCATTGCTGGGTGAACCGTTGGCTGTGGATCTCGTCAACACCCGCATCCGCATGGGCGACGGCGATGTGGATTTGCTGAACAGGGCCGCCGCATTGGCGGCTTGGCTCATCGCCGAGCGCGCGCGCCTCGCGTGGACGGGCCGGGTGCTCGCGGCCGATCTCGCGCGTGTGTGTGCACTGCGGGAGGCCGTGAGTGAATTGCTGCGGGCACGCTTGAGGCGCAGGACCCCCGCGCCGGACGCGATCCGTGCAGTGAACACCGCACTGGCAATATCCGCGCCGGCGGCCCAACTCGTGTGGTCGGCCGCGGGCCCGGCCAAAGTGGCGATGGATGCAAGCCTGAACGTCAAGGCTCTGCTGCATCGGCTCGCGCTCGACGCGCTCGAAGTGCTCACCGGCCCACAGGCCCGGCACCTGCGCAAATGTGCCAACCCGGATTGCGTACTGCTGTTTGTGGCCGCCAACCCGCGACGGCGCTGGTGTTCGGATGCGCTCTGCGGCAATCGCATGCGCGTCTCCCGGCATTATCAGCGCGCACGCGGCGCGCGCTGAGTGGCGGGTGGCCAATTACCGTCACCATCCTGCGTGTCACGCGCGGTCGCGCGGCAGTCAAGTGAAGAGCCTGGTTGGTCAGTGAGTATCCGGAAATGTCTGATAGACCGATCTTGTACAGCTTCTGGCGGTCCAGTACCTCGTACCGGGTCCGCATTGCGTTGAATTTGAAAGGCATCGCCTACGAGACCGTGGCGGTGAATCTCGAGGCTAACGGTGGCGAGCATCATCGCGCGAGCTATCGGCGTCTGAACCCGGAGCAGATGGTGCCGGTGCTGAGCGACGGGGGCCGGGTGATCCGGCAATCGCTCGCGATCATCGAGTACCTCGATGCGCGTCACGCGCAGGCACCGTTGCTGATTCCGCGCGAACCGCTGGCGGCCGCACAGGTGCGGGGTCTCGCGCTCACCATCGCCTGCGACGTCCAGCCCTTCGGGCCGGCGCGGGTGCTCGGCTATCTGGAGCGCACATTCGGTGCGAACGAGGCGCAGCGACAGGCCTGGATGCGGCACTGGAT
>JBOIBB010000089.1:0-3196 GCA_050739335.1 Gammaproteobacteria bacterium | reverse complement strand
CGCGGTGATAAGTCGTGTGGTTGACGACGTGCAGCAGAATATCCCGGCGCGTCATGGTGCTGCGGCCGCCGCCGATGAACTCGAATTCGACAACCTCGCCGAGCGCCGGCTCGGAGAGCGCATCGGCGTAATTCACATACCACTGGTCCATCTTGTGTTGATGTACGACGAGCCGCACTGCGTCCGGGCAGTCTTCAGGATTGCGTGTCACGAGCCCGTGCAACTTGCCGAGCAAATGACACCGCCACACGTAGTCCATCGCCCAAACATGATGCAGCGTCCGGATCAGGCTGCCAAAGACAATCGGCTGTGGCGCCGTCAGTTCAACAGCCGGCAACCGGGACACGGCAGCCAGAAACAACTTGTCGCCCCAAGCCTTGTAACGCGTCAGCGTCTGTACGTAATTCAAGGAGTTCTCCTGTCGAAACCACATGTTGGCACCCACGCCCGGCACGTAGTTTTCAAGGCCGGCGCTGCGCGTTGAGCGGGCGTCGCTCTACAGTCACCGCGTCGCACACGGTGCTTTGGCGCCGGCGGGCCGTCACAGCCTATGACACATACACGAATATGATGCATCATATCTTATGCGCTACTATAGTATAACGTATGCTATATAGATCATTATGCCTCGCATCAGTCCAACATTGCTGCCGCGCCTGATTCGCCTGCTGCGCGAACTCGGTGGCAAGCTCCGTGCCGCGCGCCTGCGCCGGGCCTATACGGCCGAAACCGTGGCCCAACGCGCTGGGATAGGCCGACCCACGTTACTGCGCGTAGAGCGCGGCGACCCGGCTGTGGCGCTCGGTGTTTACGCGCGAGTACTGCAGGCCCTCGGGCTGGAAAATGACTTGGGACAGATCGCAGCCAACGACGAACTGGGCCGCAAGCTGCAGGACGCCGGCTTGGGCCAACGCGTGCGCGCGCCGCGGCGCCGCACACTGGCGAAGCGGCCATGAAGCGTGATCCGGACAGCGTGGAGGTGTATGCGGATCTCGAGTGGTTGGCGGCACCGCAACGGATGGGGGCGCTGCACCGCCAACGTGGCGATGTCCTTTCCTTCGAATACGATTCCGTGTGGCTCACGATGCCCGACGCCATCAGCTTTGACCCCGACCTTGCGCTGGTGAGCGGCCCGCAATACACCACGGTGGAGCGCGGCCACTTCGGCATCTTCCTCGATTCGGCGCCGGACCGCTGGGGGCGCCTACTGATACAACGGCGCGAGAACGCGCGTGCGCGCAGCGAGCACCGTCGAGCGCGCAGCTTGACGGATTGGGACTACCTCCTGGGCGTGCACGATGAGACCCGGTTGGGCGCTCTGCGTTTTCGTGTTGCGGGTGGCCCGTTTCTCGACACCGATGACACGCTCGCCGCGCCGCCGCTCGCCTCGCTACGGGCACTGCAGTCAGCAAGCCTGAAATTCGAGGCTGAAGCCGCGAGCGGGCAAACGGACGAAGACGAGCACTGGCTCACACAGTTGTTCGCCCCGGGCAGTTCGCTGGGCGGCGCACGACCCAAGGCTTCGGTGCGCGACGAAGACGGATTGCTGTGCATCGCCAAGTTCCCGAGCCGACAGGATATGCGTGACGTCGGTGGCTGGGAGTTGGTGGCGCATCGCCTCGCTGCCAAGGCCGGCATCACAGTACCGCCCACGTGGGCGCTGCGGTTTGGCGACAGCCCGCATACGACCTTTCTGGCGCAGCGCTTCGACCGTAGGCCACAGAACCGACGTCGTGCCTTCGTTTCGGCCATGACGCTGACCCAACGCAAGGCTGGCGAACCCGGCGCGAGTTACCTCGAGCTGGTGGACTTGCTGCAAGCACGCGGCGCCGATACCCGTGCGGATTGCGAAGAATTGTTCCGGCGTGTGCTGCTAAGCATCCTGCTTCACAACACCGATGATCATTTGCGTAATCACGGGTTCTTCGTTACGCCGCGGGGCCTCCGGTTGTCCCCCGCGTATGACATCAACCCCGTACCCGATCGCGACGAATTGTCGCTCGCCATCAACGAGACCGACACGCACTGCGATGTCCAAATCGCGCTCGACGCGAGCCACGATTATGGCGTGACCGCAGATGCGGCGCACCGCGTTCTGCAGGAAGTGCGCGTCGCGCTCAGCGACTGGCGGCGCGAAGCGACAGCACTGAAAATCTCCAAGGCCGAACAAGAACAAATGGCGACTGCATTCGCAGTTTGAAAGCGGCAATACTCGTCCCGGAACCTTCGCTTTCACCAAAAATCAGGCATCGTCCGATGACCCCCTCAGTATGGCTCGCTGTTCTTGTGAAGAAAGCTCCGTCTCCCGCGAGCAAATTTCACGAGCAGATCGTCACGGGGGTAGATCACCTTGTTACCGGCGCTGCGGTCGCCCATTTCGAGATATACCACTGGTGAGTCGGTACGGTTCTCGAGCCGGTGGCCATCCCCAGTGCCCGCCTTGAACCCCGCACAGTAACCCGGTTCCATTTGCTCCGCGCCCGCATCGGTGCAAAGAGTCGGTCGCCCCGAGACGACGTAAACGAACTCGTCCTGTATCAGATGCGCATGGCGCAGCGCGGAAACCGAGCGGCGAGCGAGCGTAGTGATGTTCACGCTCAAAATTCCTGAGCCCGAAGAGATCGCCGAGTGGTCGTTTCACCCGGCCGAAAAGCGCGTCGTAAAAAACTCGGGGTAATGAGACGGCGTCGTTCTCGGTGCTTGTTCCTGTGCGATCAGTGAAACAGATGCTTTGTCCATGACTTCGCTCCTCCATCTTGCTCATCGAGCGCGGGGCGCCACATTGCGTGCCGCCAATATTCAATGCGCTTTTGCATTTTGTGCCGCTGCCGGATGCATCCAACCGGCCACGTGGTGCACGCATATCGTCGTGTACCACGATATCACCGTCCGGAAGCGTCCATCGAGATTCAGCGTGATGCAGACGAAACCGGCGTAAACTTTCGAAGACAGAGCGTATGTTTTAGTTCCACTAAGACACTTGGAGAACCTGTGATTTATTTGTCGTACCCGCGAAAGCGGGTACCCAGCTTCTTGATAATTCTGGATTCCCGCTTTCGCGGGAATGACGGAACGGAATTGATGAGAGCTTCCTTAGGGTACCTCTAAAAACTGCATAAAAATGCAACGGATTCAACTTTGCGATGTCTGAGTAAGCAGTGCATGTGGGTTTACTCGGAGACCAATTGAGGTGGAC
>JBOIBB010000088.1:0-3322 GCA_050739335.1 Gammaproteobacteria bacterium | reverse complement strand
CTTGGCCAGAAGATCGAGTCGGCGCAGCGCTTGTATCTGGTCGATGGCACGCCGGACAATCCCGCAAAGCTCGCCCGCGAACAACCGGACCTGACGGTCGCGAGCGTGGCAGGCCCCACGGGCCGGGCTTTCGCGCGTCAATTCAGTATGGACGGTCAGCACATGCCGGACAGCGACAAATACATCTATTTGGTGGGTCCACGCGGCTTTTATATCCTGCGTTATTCGATTGCCGGACCTCCCGAGGGGCTGCTCAAGGACCTGAAGCATTTGCTCGGCGAAGGCGGAGGCATGTAGCGTGACGCCGCGCTGGTACGTGTGGCTCGCGATCATCGCAGCGGTGCTGGCGCTGGGTGTGATCGTGCTCGGTGCCTACGTGCGCTTGTCGCAGGCTGGCCTCGGTTGCCCGGATTGGCCCGGTTGCTACGGTCACATCAGCGTGCCCGAGAGCCAAACAGCCGTGGCGCGTGCCGACGTGCGCTACGTGCACCGCCCGGTACAGGCGGCGCGTGCCTGGAAGGAAATGACGCATCGGTATTCTGCCGGCACACTTGCGGTTTTGATCCTTGCGTTGGCGGTCGCCGCTTGGTGGTTGCGCTTTGGCACGCGGCGCAGCGTGGTGGAGGGAGCGATCGAAGCGCCGCGTGCGGTCGCGCGAGCCGGACCGCCGGTACTGCTGTCCTCACTCACACTGCTCACCGTGATTTTTCAGGCGCTGCTCGGCATGCTTACGGTGACGCTGCTGCTGTTTCCGCCTGTGGTCATGGGGCATTTGCTCGGCGGCTACCTGACGCTCGCCTTGCTGGTGCTGCTGGTGCTGCAGTCCGCCGGCTGGTTGCGCGCCGGCGAGCGTGCCAGCCGCAGCTTGCGCTGGCTAGCGGCCGCGACCCTCGTGATCCTGGTGTTGCAGGTGGCCCTGGGCGGCTGGACCAGCGCCAACTATGCTGGCGTTGCGTGCCCGGATTTCCCGACCTGCCAAGGCCAGTGGGCCCCGCACATGAATTTTTACGCGGGCTTTGCGTGGCACGGACTCGGGCCGAATTACCAGGGCGGCATTTTGAACGACCCCGCACGTATCGCGATTCACGAAACCCACCGGCTGGGCGCCCTCTTGACCTTCATCATGGTCGTGGTGACGGGCCTGTGGTTTATTATTCATGCCCGCGCGCGCGCTTTGAAGTGGCTCGGCGCACTGGGTATCGTTCTGGTCATCGGCCAGGTAAGCATCGGGATCAGCATGGTGCATTTCGCGCTGCCGCTCGGGCTCACCGACTCACATACCGGCGTGGCCGCGTTGCTGGTCGCGACGATTGTTACCTGGAACTGGGCCGTGAACGCGCACGCCCGGGATAGTTCCATAACCTCTGCATCAGTACGAGTTGCACGATTGCCATGAGCACGCAAGCCACAGATCTGACACACGGCAAGGTCGCACACGCGAGCTGGCGCGACTATTACGAGCTCGGCAAACCGCGCATCGTAATGCTGATCGTGTTCACGGCCATGGTTGGCATGTTTCTCGCGGTACCCGGTGTCGTGCCGCTGCAGCAGTTCATTGCCGGTACGATCGGCATTGCGCTCGCGGCCTCCTGCGCCGCGGCCATCAATCAGCTTCTCGACCGGCGCGCCGACGCCGCGATGTTCCGCACCCGCCGCCGGCCGTTGCCGCAACATCACGTCACCGAGCGTCAGGTCATCGCCTATGCGTTGATCCAATGTGTACTATCCATGGTGGTGCTGCTGGTTTTCGTCAACCTGCTCACGGCCGTGCTCACCTTCGTGTCGATGATCGGTTACGCGGTGATCTACACCGGCTTTCTCAAGCGTGCTTCGCCGCAGAACATCGTGATCGGCGGGCTTGCGGGCGCGGCGCCGCCGGTGTGTGGCTGGGCCGCGGTTACCGACCAGGTCGCGCCCGGCGCTTTGCTGCTCTGCCTCATCATTTTTCTGTGGACCCCACCGCATTTCTGGGCGCTCGCGATTCACCGCCGCGACGATTACGCCAAGGTCGGCATCCCGATGCTGCCCGTCACTCACGGCGTGCCCTATACCGTGCTGCAAATCATTCTCTACACGATCTTGCTGGTGATGGCTTCCGTGTTGCCCTACCTGATCGGCATGAGCGGCCTCGTGTATCTCGCCGGGGCCCTGATGCTCGGTGGCATTTTTCTTGCCTACGCTTTTGGCCTGCACTTCAGCCGCAATCCCTCGTTGCCGATGCGCACCTTTGCCTATTCCATCGTCTATCTCACCGCGCTGTTTATTCTGCTGCTGGTAGATCACTACCTGCCCTTCGGGCACGCAGCTTTCGTCTAGTCCACGGTCGGCTGGTTCCCCGCTCTGTTAAGGCCGAAGCCCGGGGCTCGGCATTTGCCGTGTTGCTCCGGGCATAAGAGCTTGAAATCCTGTCATTTGATCCGCGGCGGAAAGCCGCACAAAGGCCGGCCCCCAAGGTATAGTTAGGCGCTTTTTCAAAGGCTGGGAATTGCATGGCCGACGAGCGCCCGACTTTCCTGGTGCGCCTGAAGCAGCACCGCCTGTACGGGGTGGTGGTGGCCTACGCCGTGGTGGTCGGGTTCCTGATTCAAATGGTGAGCCGCGCCTTCCCATACTATGGCTGGGCGGCGGCAGTGCCGGCGGTCATCATTGTTTTGCTGCTGGGCTTCCCCGTGGTCGTGGTGCTCGCCTGGCTGTTCATCAAGCCGAAGGATCCGGCCAAGTCCGAGTTCTGGCAGCGGCGGCACTGGAAGCTGAGTGCCACGGTTACGGTTGTGGTGATCGTGTTGGTGGTGATCTCGGGGTTTTACGGCGTGCGGTTTTCCGAGCGGCGGGCTGCGCGTCTCTTGGCGGTGAGTACCGCTGCATCGGCACCCAAGCCGACCGTTACCGCGGCGCCCTCGGCCGCGACGGTGATTCCGGCCAAGTCCATCGCCGTGCTGCCGCTGGTGAATGAGAGCGGCAATCCCAAAGAGCAGTATTTCTCCGATGGCTTGTCGGAAGACCTGATTACGGCGTTGTCGCAGTTCTCTGGATTGAAAGTCATCAGCCGCGATTCGTCGTTCCGGTTCCGCAACAGCGAGGACAGCAGTGAGGTCATCGGCGAAAAGCTCGGCGTCGCACACTTGCTGGAGGGCAGCGTGCAGAGGCTGGGCGATGAAGTGCGCATCAGCGCGGAACTGGTGAACTGCGCGGATGGCAGCACCTTGTGGTCCGAGCATTACGACCGACCGTACAAGGACCTGTTCGCGTTGCAGGACGACATCACGAATGCGGTGGCGAGCGTACTCAAGGCAAAGCTGCTGGCAGAGACCAACAGCACGGC
>JBOIBB010000087.1:0-8882 GCA_050739335.1 Gammaproteobacteria bacterium | reverse complement strand
GCCATGGTCCGCCGGAAGTGGTGGGCAGCCTCGGCACCGGCAGTTTCAACGCGCGGCATCTCGATCTCGGAGTGCGTGGCGGACACGACGGCTTTGGTTACAACCCGGACCTCTCCGATTTTCACACCGACGGTTTCCGCGCTCACAGCCACGCGCAGCGTTTGAACGGCAACGCCAAGTTGGATTTTACCCTCGGCACGGGCGGCAAGCTCACAGTGTTGCTGAACACGGTCTCGCTGCCCGAGGCGCAGGACCCGCAAGGTCTCACCTGGCAACAGTTCGAGGCCGATCCGGCGCAGGCCGCGCCCAGCGCACTCACCTACAACACCCGCAAGAGCGTGCACCAGTCGCAAGCCGGAGCGGTTTACACCCAGACGATCGACGAACATCAGAGCCTGCGCTTCATGGTGTACAACGGGCAGCGCACGGTGCAGCAGTTCCTCTCGATACCAGTGACGGCGCAGGCGAGTCCCTTGAGCTCGGGCGGAGTGGTGGACTTGGCGACTATCTACGGCGGCGGCGATCTGCGCTGGACTTGGCAAGGAGCGCTCGGCGGAAGGCCGCTCGATTTCACCACCGGACTCGCCTACGACTGGGAAAATCAACATCGCCTGGGTTATAACGATTTCGTGGGGAACACGCTTGGTGTGGTGGGCGCGCTGCGCCGCAACGAGCAGGACGATGTTTACAATTTTGACCAGTATGCACAGGCGAGTTGGCAGTTCGCGGTGCCCTGGTCTCTGATGCTTGGTGTGCGGCACAGCGTGGTGAACTTCGCGTCGAACGACCAGTACCTCACGGCGGCGAATCCCGGTGACAGCGGGCGTGTCAGCTACGGCGCCACCAATCCGGTGGCGGGTCTGATGTACGACGTGAGCGCCCAGTGGCATTTGTACGCCGCCTATGGTGCCGGCTTCGAGACGCCCAGCTTCAGCGAACTCGGCTATCGCCCGGATGCCGCGAGCGGCCTCAATTTCGGGTTGCAGCCCGCGCATTCACACAACGCCGAGCTCGGCTCCAAATGGCGGCTGGCGGATGGCGCACGCCTCGATTTCGCAGTATTTAATGCCGATACCCGCGATGAGATCGCGGTGTTGTCGAGTGCGGGCGGGCGCACCATTTATCAGAATGTCGGGCGTTCCGAGCGCCGCGGCGCGGAACTCGGCCTGCATCTGCCGTTCGCCAACGCGTGGCAATTCGATGTCGCCTATACGTATTTGCAGGCGCGTTTTCTTGACTCTTTCAGCACCTGTACGAGTGCTTTGGCCTGTACGGTTCCGGCCGATACACGCATGCCCGGTGTGCCGCGCGATCTTTTGCATGCGCAACTGCGCTGGGGCGGCAATTTGGGTTGGCACGCGGGCCTGAGTATCGATGCCGCCGGCGCGGTGAGTGCCAATGATGCCGGTACGCTGATCGCACCGGGGTACGCGATTGCCGGAGTAAACGCCGGTTACGTTACCGAAACCCCGCGCTACGCAATTGCGCCTTTCCTGCGCGTCGACAATTTGTTCAACCAGCGATACATCGGCTCGGTCATCGTCAATCAGGCGAGCGGCGGTAGTTTCGAGCCCGCGCCCGGACGTAACTTCTGGCTCGGTCTCAACGTACGGTTCCGTGATTCCGATTGATTCCGGCATGCAACCGGTTAGTGCGGATGTCGCTGGATCGGCTTCCGGTTAGAGAAACCGGAACACCCCAAGCAGATATTTACCCGGTGAACCGTTTTAAAGCTTCCGGTCTCAATGATACTTCTCGCCCCGGGCAAGCATCGCGATGATCTTGCGCGCCCACTTGTCCCGGGTTTCAAGCCTTTTGGGGGTCTGCAGCCGGTAGGCGATGGAATAGAGATTGGTTTTGTTGAGCGTCTGGTAAAACGCCATGGCTTTTTTGTTCAGCGCGAGCTTTTTCAGAAAATCATCCGGCACTGTGGCGGTGCTGAAGGACTGATACGCAGCTCCCCAGCGTCCGTCGGCTTTCGCAGTTTCCACTTCCTTGAGCCCGGCAGTAGTCATTTCACCGGATTTGATCAACCGCCGGGCATGCTCGGTGTTGATCCTGGACCACTTGCTTCTGTCTCGCCGCGGTGTGAATTTGATCAGCCAGGATTTTTCGTCACACGGCTGCCGTTGCCCGTCTATCCAGCCGAAACACAGAGCCTGATCGAGTGCCTGCGCATGGCTCACGGTGACGACTCCCGCGGCTTTCTTGTAGAAGCGCAGGAAAATGCCCTCGGAGCAGGCGTGGTTCTCTTCAAGCCAGACGCGGAAATCCCGAGGTGTGCGAAAGCTGAGTATTTTCATGTCGGCCCCTGAACGTTCGCTTATGCAGCACTGGACCGATTGTAGTTGCGGCGACAGCCGCGGGATACTCTTGAAAGCTCAGCGTGTCAGCCAGGACTTGGCGCGCGCGGTGAATACCGCATAGGGCATGATCCAGAAGAGTGCAAACGCCGAGTAGTACGAATAGTAAATGCCGTACATGAAATCCCAGGAGCGTTCGCTGCGCAGGTAATACAGCATGTTGAAGGCGGCCACGAGGCCGATGATGCACACGAAGTGCAGCATAGTGATCGGATGCCAGACGAAGATCAGCGCGAGCAACACCATCGCAGCCCAGCCGATCGGGTAGCGCAGGTTCGTCACTACCGTGTCGATGACGGCGATGGCGCGGGCTACGGGCGGACGCTTCCACATGATCCGGGCGAAGCGCAGCTCCTCGCGCACGTAGCTCCGGTCCCAGCGCAGGAACATCTTGCAGAGTTTCAGGTAGCGGACGGGCACTTCGGTGTAGACGATGGCGGCGCGCTGGTAGAGCGAATCGTAGCCCGCGTCCAGGATGTAATTGGTCATGGAGCGGTCTTCGCCATAGGTGCAGGCGGCACCCAGGAATTTCTGGTTGACCCAGCGCTCCAGCACCTGACGCACCACGCTCGTACGATAGGCGGCGAGCGCACCCGGGCAGCAGTACACCGTTCCGTAAGTGGATTGCACTGCGCGCAGGTAATCGAAGGACAGGGCGAAACGCACCTTGAGCATGCGCGGGATCAGACCGTCGCGGTTGTACACGGTGACCCGGCCGGCCACGGCGCCCACTTTGGGAACGCGGAAGGGTCCGGCCATCGCGAGCAGCGCCCCGCGCTCGATGACGCTGTCGGAATCGATGGTCACGATTACTTCGCCGCGCGCGAGCCGGAAACCGGCCTCGAGCGCGGCACGCTTGCCCCGATTTTTGGCGAAGTGCAACGTGGTCACGAGACCCGGGTGGCGGCGCGCGGCCGCCTCGATGTGCTGCCAGGTATCGTCCCGGCTGCCGTCGTCCACCACGAAGATCTCGAGGCGCGCTTGCGGATAATGCGCCGCGGCTACGGAGTCGATGGATTGCGCCACCATCGGGCCCTCGTTGTAGGCGGGGATGATCACGCTGAGTGACGGCGCTTCGAAGAACGCGGCACTCTCAGGCGTGCGGTAGCGGAACCAGAGCAGGGTACGGAACAGCAAAACCAGCGCGCCCAAGAGCATCCAGAACAAGCTCGGGTGCACGATGAAGCGCGCCCAGTGGTGTTCCTCGGTGATGTGCAGCAGCGGGCGGTAAAGTTGCCAGTGCAGGCTCACGAACAGCATGACCAGAATCCCGAGCACGATGGCCGCGCGCAGCAGCGCGTCGCCCGGTTGGAGTTCGAGGCGGTGCAGTTTGGCGCGTTCGGCCTGGATCAGGCCAGAGCTGGCGTCAAATGGTGACATGGGTGGGCCGGATCCTTAGCCGCAAGCGGCGCAGTTTAAGCGAAGTGCCGCTGTCTTTCACCTGTCGTGGGCTGTGTCGGCGGAAAACGCTGAGGACAGGCATCTTCGGACCTTTACTGCCGGGGAAATGCTTGGGTAACGTACCTGGCCGGCTTGGGTTGACCGCAGTTCCGGTGCTGGTCACGGGCTGCGCCATGCCTGTCCAGTAATTCGGCACGAGGCTCGCGGTGACCCGTGCGGCCCGCACTAGCGACGAGCGCGGCGAATATCAGCGACGATATCGTGTCCCCTGAGTAGGACCGGCTGCGAAAAGGAGATCACGTCGACTTCAGCCGAACCCGGATATGCGGACAGTATGGCTGCTCTGCCTCGGTTACTGTTTGAGGGCAGCCTCTTCCTTCTGCACTAGGAATTTCAGGCATGTCACGATGCGTGCGGGGGTCATGTCGCCATAACCTCCGCCGGTCAGCCACTTGCCGTTCACCACGAAGGTCGGAACACCCATCACGCCGTAGCCGGTGATGGTCTGCAGCGCCTGCTGCATCTCCTGGTTTACCTTGGGGGAGTTCCAGGTGGCATTGAATTGCTGTGCGCTGACGCCGTATTTCGCAAAGAAATCCTGCAGGGCAGCCTGACTGGTGATCAAGCCATACTGGCCGTCCAAGTGGATGGCGTTGAACAGCGGTTCGTGGATCTTCGGCTCGAGGCCGAGCGCGAGTGCGGTGTAATAGGCGCGGCCGTCCACATCCATGTGCTCGCCACCGGTCCAGGCCGCGGGAATGAGTTTCAGCACCACGTTCGCGGGCTTGGTGTGGCGCCACACTTCGAGGTAAGGCTCGACCGCGAAGCAATGCGGGCAACCGTACCAGAAGAACTCGATCACCTCGATCTGTCCGGGCTTGACTTGAGTCGGGTGAGCCGGTTTTACCGGTACATAGTTCAGGCCCTCGATGAAATCATTCTGCGCCCTGGAGGTGCAGCCGAACGCGAGCAGGCTCACAGCGAGCAGCGTCGCGATGATTACTTTTGTTTTGACCATGCTTTTTCTCCTACGCTGATGCTACGTCGCCACATCGCGCCGCAAACCGATTCGGTTTGGTCTTTACAGCACTACGCAAATAGCGCCGGCACCTTCATGCGGCCGACTGTGCCGACTGCGGCGCACAACGTGCACGCAGCCAGGCGCGTTCGTCGGGATTATCGAGCAACGGTCCCAGACGCTCGCGAACCGTGGCGTGGTAGCGATCGAGCCAGACAATTTCACTCGCATCCAGCAGCGCAAGATCCAACAGGCGCGTGTCGATCGGGCAAAGTGTCAGCGTCTCGAAGGCCAGGAATTCACCGAATTCTCCGGCGCCTGCCGGTACGGTAGCAACCAGGTTTTCGATGCGCACGCCATGCCGGCCGGGCTTGTAGATGCCGGGCTCGACGGAGGTAATCATTCCAGCCTCAAGTGCCACCAAATGCGATCCGGATCGCGGCGGGCGGATGGACTGCGGGCCTTCATGCACGTTCAGGAAATAGCCGACACCGTGGCCGGTGCCATGACCGTAATCGAGCCCCTGCGCCCAGATCGGTGCACGTGCCAGCGCGTCGAGTTGCTGGCCGGAGGCCCCACGCGGGAACCGGGCGCGCGAGAGCGCAATGACGCCTTTCAGCACCAGGGTCACATCGTGGCGCTCTTCGGACGTGGTTTCACCGAGCGCCCACATGCGCGTGATGTCGGTGGTGCCGCCCAAGTACTGTCCGCCGGAATCAATCAGCAGCATGCCTCTGGGCAAAAGCCGTGCATGTGACTCGGGCGTCGCCTGGTAATGCGGCAACGCGGCGTTGGCTTCGTAGCCGGCGATGGTTGCAAAGCTCTCGCTCACGAACCCGGGTTGCGCCGTGCGCAGTTCCCGCAACTTCGCGTCCACGTCGAGTTCGGTGAGCGCGTCACCGCGTGCAAGCGCCGCTTCTAGCCAATGCGCGGCTCGCACCAGCGCCACGCCGTCGCGCTGCATGACAGCGCGCACCTCGGCGAGTTCCGCGGCGCTTTTTACCGCTTTGGCGGCGGTAATCGGTCCCGCAAGCTCAATCGGGTGTACGTGTCCGGGGATGCAGTGCGCCACCGCGGCGCAGACGTGCGCCGGATCGAACAGGAGTCGCGCGTCCTTCGGCAAGCCGTTGAGGGCTGCGCCAATCCCCGTGTACGCTGCGAGTTGCACGCCGTCGGCGTGTAACTGTGCTGGCAACACGGAACCGAGTTTGGATTCATCCACGCACAAGGTCGCGCCCTGTTCGCTTAGGAGCAAATGTGACAAGAACACCGGGTTGTATTGCACATCGCTGCCGCGCAGATTCAACGTCCAGGCGATCTCATCGAGTGCCGAGACCAGATGATGCGTGGCGTTTGCCTGGCGCATGACTGCGCGCGTGGCCGCGAGCTTTTCCGCGCGCGTGCGGATTGCGTATTGGAGCGGATGTTCGAATACTTTGGCGGTCGGCAGGGCCGGGCGCGTGCTCCAGATGAGCGCGGGCAAATCCTCTTCAATGAGCTGTGCACCCTCGGCGGCCAAGCGATCTTTTATCCGGCGCTCCTGGGCGCGCGACAGCATGTCCGCGGCACAGGCTGCGACCTGGCCACGGCCGAGGTGCGCCGCCAGCCAGTCGAGCCACTCGAACGGGTCCGGGACCACGAGGCGCATGAGCTCGACCCCGGCACCCGCAAGTTGGCGCTCGGCCTGCGAGAAGTAACGTGAATCCGTCCACAGGCCGGCGAAATCCGCGGTGGCAATCAGGGTCCCCGCGGAGCCCGTGAAACCGGAAAGCCATTCGCGTGCTTTCCAGTGCGCCGGCAGGTATTCCGAGAGGTGCGGATCCGCGGTGGGAACGATGCAGGCGGCAACTTGATGTTGCCGCATCGCGGCGCGCAAGGCGGCGATGTGCTTGGCGGCGGTTTGTTCGGACATGCGAGCTATTTTACGGCGCACGATCCAAGTACGTGGCTTTCACGCGGCGATTCTGAGGACGATTTTGCCCAGGTAGCCGCCGGTTTCCATCAAGCGATGGGCCTCCGCGACCTCGCGCAGGGGAAATGCGCGCGCCAACGGTGGCTTGCACTGCCCTTGGTCGAGCAGCGGCCAGACGTGTTCCAGCAGTTCCACGCCAATGGCGCCCTTTTCGGCCGCGCTGCGTGGACGCATCGCGGAGCCGGTCACGATCAGGCGGCGGGCGAGGATCGGGAGCAGATCCGCGCGCTCGGCCAAGTGGCCGCCGGTGAACCCGATGATCACCAGTCGGCCTTCGGTGGCGAGCGCCGCGAGGTTATCCGCGAAGTTTGCCGCGCCGATGGGATCCAGGATCACATCCACGCCCCTGCCATCGGTGAGCTTTTTTATGGCCACGGCGAAATTCTCATTGTGGTAGTTGATGGCCTGCGTGGCGCCGAGCCTCAAGCAATCGCGGCAGCCCGCTTCGCTGCCCGAGCTAGCGATCACGCGCGCACCGAAGGCGCATGCGAGCTGCATGGCCATGGTGCCGACACCGCCGCGTGCGCCGTGAATCAAGGCAGTCTCGCCAGCAGCAAGGCGCCCCGCCTGAAAGAGATTGGCCCAGACCGTAAAGCAGGATTCAGGCAAGGCGGCAGCCAGCAGCGCGTCGTAATCCTTCGGCCAGCGCAACAATTGCACCGCGGGCGCCACGGCGTATTCGCCGTAACCGCCGCCGTCGGTGAGCGTACAAACACGCGCGCCCGCGGACCAGCCAGTCACCTCTGTTCCGAGCCGTACGATTTCGCCGGCAATTTCCAGGCCGAGCACGGGATTCCCGCCGGTGCGCACCGGGTATTTCCCTTGGCGCTGCAGCACGTCCGCGCGGTTCACGCCGGCCGCCTGCACGCGGATCAGCACTTCGTCCGGCGCCGGCTCGGGTACCGCCTGCTCGACGAGTTCCAGTACCTCGGGCCCACCGGCGCTGCGCGCCTGTACGGCCTGCATGCGTGATGGAATTGTCATGGCGTAAGGCGGGTGATGTTCGCCGTTATGCACAGCCAGCGCTCGTCGCCGCAACTCGCGCCGGAATTGGCAGCGGCACCGAGCCGCGGCTGGCAGGCACTCCCGCTAAAGCTCTAGTGGAGAACCGCCGGCGGGCCCACAAAGATGACGGCCCGGCACAGTGCATCCCGCGGCCGGAGATGCAGATGGGGTTGGCCCATGCGCTCGATTTGGCTCGCACGGAGCGGGCGTCGAAAGGCGACATAACTGGCGGGATCCCGAGCCGGGAGCGAAGTGTAAAGCAACATAGTTGCGCTTTTATCTCCACTGGAAAATGTCGCTTGAATGACATATAAATGTCGCTCCATCTACATACCTGACAAGGAAGTCGTCATGTCAAACACACATTCCCCAATATTGTTCACCGCCATTCTCGGTGCCGTAATGGTACTCGGCTTGGCCGCGCCCGACGCCCGCGCGGATGTCAAGGTGCAGACCGTCACCCACTTCTCCGGTTTCGCCGGCATGGGTGCGAGCGACATGCATTCCGTCGAGTACTTCCAGGGCGACAAAAAACGCAGTGAGACCAGCCTCAAGTTCACCGGCGCGGTCATGGGCTCACTGCAAAAGTGGATGACTCACAATGATCAGGGCAGCCAGTTCATAACCATCTACCGGGTAGGGGAAAACCGCATGTTCGTCCTCGAACCGGGGAAGAAAACCTATCGTGAATCGCCCATCTACACGCCTCCACAAGCCGAGAAACATGCGGAATCTCCGTCTTCCGGCGCATCGGACACTTCGAAGTCCGGGCAAGATGACGCTGAAGAGGTACGTGTGGTCAAGAGCGAACTCAAGATACAGGACACCGGCAAGACCCAAGTGATTAACAGTTTCAATACCCATGAATATCTGCTCACCTGGGATCTGGAAACCGAGAACGTGAAAACCAATGAACGCGGCCGCAGTCTGCTGACCACGGAATTATGGAATTCTGAAGACGCACGTTTCACTGCCGCGCGCAACGAAGAGCAGCTCTACAACCGGGCCTACGCCAAGTTGTTCAAGGTCGCAATGCCGACGGACATGGCGAAACAATTCGGCTTGGAGCGATTGGGTTATTTGTCGTCCGGAGACCTTAAAAGCTTTAGCGACAAGCTGAGCC
>JBOIBB010000086.1:0-16920 GCA_050739335.1 Gammaproteobacteria bacterium | reverse complement strand
CACCAAGCCGATCAACGGCGCAATCTGGCTGCTGCACGCGGACACGGGCGCCAAGCCACAAAAGCTTGCTGACCTCAACGGCTACGCCAGCGATCTCACGTGGACCCGCGATGGCGAGCGCATCGCCTTTCTGTATGTGCCGGGTGCAACCCGTCTCGCACAGGCCACGGCTTCGAGCAACCCGCGCGTCGGCGTGATCGGAGAGAACGACGTGCGGCCCGAGCGCGTAGCCACTGCCACAATCAACGGCCGGGCGCTGCAAATCCTGACGCCGCCAAGCCTCTACGTGTACGAGTTCGACTTCTCGGCACATGGGCACCGCATCACCTATACGGCCGCACCGCCTCCGGGTGACGACCACTGGTGGTCGGCCAAGCTGTACACCCAGCAGGATCAGGTGGGCGCCCGGCCGCAGGTCGCGGTGGATCCGGCGACGGTCACGGGCTCGCTGCGGGGCATGCAGATGCAGCAACCCACGTGGTCGCCGGATGGCAAGTACATCTATTTCGTGGGCGGCTTGATGAGCGATCGTGGCGCCGATGCGGGCGATCTCTACCGCGTCGCGGCAAGCGGTGGACAGCCTGTAGACATGACCCCCGGCATCCCGGTGACGCTGCACCATTTCACCTTCTTAAGCCCCAGCACGCTGCTGTTTGCGCAGGAACGGCTGGGCCACGTGCAAGTTGCGCAGTACTCGATTTCCGGCGACGCGGCGAACCAGGATCGCGTGTTGTTTGATCCGGTCGGCGGCTTGTTCGGTGTATCGGTCTCGTCCAGCAACCCGCGTCGCGTCGCCTACGCGGCAAGCTCGTTCGAGCGCCCGCCGGAGGTGTACGCCGGCGTGCTTGGCGATGCGGCGCCACCCGCCGTGACCACGATCAACTCCGGCTTGAAGGTCACCTGGGGCAAAGCGCGTTCGGTCACTTGGCATGACGGCGAGTTCCTGGTGCAGGGCTGGCTGCTCTATCCGGCGAACTTTGATCCGCACAAAAGCTACCCGATGATCGTGTCAGTGCACGGCGGTCCCACGTTTGCGAATCTGGCGCGTTGGGGTACCAACGCCACGGCCTTTTCGAGCTTCGGCTATTTCGTGCTGCTGCCCAATCCGCGCGGCAGCACGGGTGAAGGTGAGGCCTTCGTACGCCAGAACAGTGGCTCCGGCAAGATGGGCTACGGTGACCTCGACGACATCCTTGCCGGGATCGACGCGGTCGAGAAGATCGCACCGGTCGACAACAACCGCCTCGGCATGACCGGTTGGAGCTACGGCGGCTTCATGAGCATGTTTGCACCCACCCAGACCAACCGCTTCAAGGCGGTGGTGGCCGGCGCCGGCCTTTCCGACTGGACGAGCTACTACGGTGAAAATCAGATTGACGGATGGATGATTCCGTTCTTCGGCGCCTCGCTCTACGACGATCCGGCCGCGTATGCCAAGAGTTCCGCGATCAATTTCATCAAGAACGATCACACGCCGGCATTGATCGTGGTAGGAGAACGTGACGAGGAATGCCCCGCGCCGCAATCCTTCGAGTACTGGCACGCGCTGAAGACGCTGGGTGTGCCGACAACCTTGGTGGTGTATGCCAACCAAGGCCACGCTATCGCAAATAATAAGGATCAGAAGGACATCCTGCGTCGCACGCTCGATTGGTTCGGGAAGTACCTCGCCGCCGCGACACCCTGAAGCGTGCGCTCGTCTGGTTTCAGAAATACCTGGGGCCGGACAGCAGCGCGAAATAGAACTGCAGCCGGTGCTGCGCGTGCAGCTTATCCCGCGTGCGGCCAGCAATTTTTTGAGACATCGGCGCAAGATTCTGAACGCCATTCGGGGCTGCCGTGCCGGCGCTACCCGCGTAACCGCAATCGCTCGTCAGAATTTGCGCCGAGGAGATCTTGAAGTTCGGTGCTTCGTACGGATCAGCAATCCCAGAAGCGCCGACAAACCGAGCACCCCGAGTGCTCCGCCGCCGTTCGCCGCGCCGGGCGCAGGCGCGGCCGTTGTGGTTGGCGCAGGCGCTGGCGTCGGGCTTGCCCACCCAGCGCTCGGCTCGTTGTAGATATAGGCTGCCCCGGTTCCGCCCGCAATTCCCACCGCGGTTACCGGCGGGTCGGGAGCCCCAACGATTACCACCCCACCACTCTCGGACGAAGCTAACCCTAAGCCGAAATCGTAGCCGGACGAACCTTTCGGTGAGTGCGGGTCGACGAGCATTGCATCAGGGGTATCGGCCCATGCATCGCCAGTTTCTGTATACAAGTAAACCGCACTTGATGCGGCGTCCGTAGCGATCGTACTTCCGACGATTAGCGCAACTGTACCGTTCCCGGAAAGCGCCACTGGAGAACCAAAATAGGATATTGTCGGGGCTGGGCTGTCCAGTGTCACAGTCGGTGTGGCAGGCCACACGCCATTCGAAGCCGCATAAAAATAAGCGGCACCGGCGTTGGCATTCGCATTGCCAACGCCCAACAGGGCGAGATCGCCGTTGCCCGACAGGGCTACGGTTGCTTCGCCCAAGCTTCCCGTCTGGCCGGCGGTAAAAACAGCCGTAGGCGTCGTATCCCATACGCCACCCGACTGCGTGAAGATGAACACCCGCCCGGTACCACCAAGACTATGACCATATACAGTGGTGATGATAGCGACAGTACCGTCCGCGTTCAGTGCACCACATCCGAATTCGTCGCCTTTGACATCCCCGGGATTCGTGAAGGTGACATCTGGCGTATCAGACCACACGCCGCCCGTCTGCGTAAAAATGTAAGCCCTGCCCACGGAAGGAACGCCGTTCACTTGCGTGGAATCGGCTCCCACCAGTACCGAGTTCCCGTCGGCCGAAAGGGATGTGCAATAACCGAAGTCATCGCCGAACGGGGTGGCAGGCGTGGGATCGGGATTGGTCAACTGGATCACGGGAGTCGTGGACCACACGCCGTTATTTTTGCCGTAAACGTATACGAACTCGTTGTTTCCTGCACTTGATCCCGAGGAGATTACGGCCACTGAACCATCTGCGGACAGCTGAACGTTAGCTCCGAATGCATCCGCCAACTGTAAGGTTGGATCTGGAAACGTTACTACCGGTGTAGCCGACCACGTGCCGTTCGACTGCGTGTAGAGGTAGGCCTTGCCGGCAGCCGCCATGCCGTCCACCGTCGCTCCCGGAGAGCCAATCAAGGCCTCGGAGCCGTTGCCCGAAATCGCCACGGAGTTTCCAAAATAGTCCCCGACCGTATTGTCTGCGTCCTGAAATGTATGCGTCGGCAGTATGGAGAGGATTCCGGATGCGAACGCCGTACCAGAACCAAAAACGATCAGCGCCAGACTCAGGGCTAAAACCGCGAACCGGGAATTGAGAACCGAGACGGGACCTGGCACGTATTTGAACGTAGAAGCTTCTTCCTTCGAGACTGTCACTCGACTGAGTTCGCCACGGCTCTCCTCGAGTTGATCGCGACTCACAAAAAGCGCGGCCATGTGTCACCCGTGACACCCACGCGTCCAAAGTATAGTCTCGAATTCAGATTCGCCCAGACCCGAAAAACCTGGGATTCCGTACACGTCAACGGCGGCCAACAAACGCGCACAGCTTGAGCACCGCGCCAACATTGGGGGCAGGCAGCTCAGAATTTCCCACAGCTGGCTTTGTGCTCCGGGCTCGGGAAGTTCGCAGCAACTTTTGTGGAATACGGCTTCGAGAATTCACAGCTGCACAGGGCGCCGGTGCCGCCGCCACTCACCGTGTGCGCCGCGCGGTCGCAAGCAGGATGGGGTAGTAGCGCGTGCGGCCATCCGGCTGCAGCTTGGGTGCGCGGAAAATCGTATGCACCTGCACGTCGGAGAAATCCGCCCTCTCGAGCCAGCGCGCGAACTCCGCGGGTTCGAAACCCTGATGCATCACACCTTGGACGTCGGCCGCGTGGAAGCTGCCGTCTTCATGCACGAGGTCGGCGAAGGCTACGTGCCCGCGCGGGGCGAGTGCGCCGTAGACGCGTGCCAGGAGCCCGGCGACATCTTCGATGTGATGCAGCACCATGCTGCTGAACACTAGATCGAACGGCCCTTCCGGCACGCCGCGCGCGAGATCCGCCTCGAGCAACTCAACGTTGTGGATGCCGAGCGCCTTGAGCTTGCCGCGCAGCACTTCGAGCATGCCGCTTGAGCTATCGACCGCCAGCACGTGCGCGACGCGTTCGGCCAACAGGCCGGTCACGAGCCCGGTGCCGCAGCCAAACTCGAGCGCGCGCTCCTTGCCCGTGAGCGGCACCGCCGCGAGGATCGCCGCGGCCACGGCGCGCGCCAGCGCGGTGCGGTGCGGATCGCTGTCCCAGCTCGCGACGATTCCATTGAAGCGCTCGATGTTGACGCGGGTGGTGGATTCCTGTTTAGCCATGTGACCCTCCAAAGATACGATCGCAATAGTCGCCCCCTGCAAGAAGCCAGAATCTGGCGTTCACGCCCGGGTGACAATTCCTCGCACCGCAACCACGTGGGTGGTCACGGTTCAGCCGCACTGATCAGGTCGTCGCAGGCGCAGCGCGCTGCGGCGTGCCGCGCCGGCGGCCGAGGAACGCATCGATGCTCCACGCGCCGGCGCCGTGAGCCGCTAACACCCACACGCCGCCGGCGGCTGCGAGTTCCGCGGTCTGGATGATGTTGCTCGGACTGAAAGGATGGCCCCAGAAAATGGCGATAGCGATAAACGCATACCCGCCGAGCAGGAAAGCCGCAATACGCGTGTACCAGCCGGTGAGGATCGCCAAGCCGCCGACGATTTCAAGAAAACACGCAAACGGCAACAGCCAAGTCGGTACTCCGTGCCCGGCCATCAGGGCCGCTATGGAGGCATGCTCGGTAATCTTGGTGATGCCACTCGGGATAAAAAAATACGCGAGTAGGATCCGGCCGATCACGTCCAAAGTGTTATACGCATATTTCACGAGAGTCTCCTTCGGGGACTTGCAAGCATGCGCCACGGGCGGCGCGGTTTGACAGCAACTCAGTTCATGGTGACGAATTCTTCCGCCGAGGTCGGATGGATCGCGACCGTGCTCAGTAAATCAGCGTAGCGTGCGTCCATGCGCACCGCCACCGCGAAACCCTGAAGCATTTCGTCCATGCCCGGGCCGATACCGTGCAAACCGACCACGCGCTGCTCCTCGCCCGTGCACACGAGTTTCATGCAGGTCTGGCCGGCATGCCCGGCGAGCGCCCAGAGCATTGGCGTGAAGCGCGTGTGGTGTACCGTCACCGCCGCGCCGTAGCGCGCCCTAGCCTCGGCTTCCGTGAATCCCACGCTCCCGACCGGCGGGTGCGAGAACACCACGCTCGGCACGCAGGAGTAATCCAGATGCGCCTCGGGCTGGCCGCCGAAGAGCCGCTCCGCAAGTTGCCGCCCCGCGGCAATCGCTACGGGGGTCAGCAGCAGCTTGCCGTTGATGTCGCCCAGTGCGTACACACCCGCCGCGGAAGTGTTCTCGAACTCGTCAGTGACGATGGCTTGCGCGGCATCGAGCTTCACGCCGGCGGCATCGAGATGCAGGTTCTCGGTATTGGGCACGCGTCCGATCGCCGCAATCACGCAGTCGTACGGACCGTAGCTGTTTCCCGCTGTGGTCTCGAGATGCAGACCATCCGCGTTACGCCGCACCGCACCCAGCTCCACGCCCCGATGCTGGACAATGCCGCTCGCTTCCATCAGTGAGCTGAGCGCCGCGCCGAGGTCGGCGTCGAAGCGCGACAGCAGCCCACGGCGCGAAAGTATCTCGACCTGCGCTCCGAGTGCCTGCAACACGCCGGCGAGTTCGACGGCGATGTAACCACCGCCCACGAGCGCGACGTGCGAAGGCCGCGCCTGGAGTCTGAAGAAACCATCCGAGTCGATGAGCAGATTCTCGCCCGGCACGCCGAGCGCCCGCGGCCGCGAACCGGTCGCGATGAGCACGTGCGGCGCGCGGTACTCTCGCCCGCCGGCCTCGAGGGTGTGCGCGTCGAGAAAATGCGCGAACTCCGCGACCCGCTCGATGCCAAGCTCCTGCAGGCGCTTGGTGTAGGCGGCGCGTGCGCGCGCCACGTAGGCCTCGCGGTGTACCACGAATGCCGGCCAATCGAGTGGCCCCGGTGTGACGCGGAACCCGACCGCTTTAGCGAATTGCTGGGCCTCCGCGAGTTCCGCCGCGAACCACATGGCCTTCTTCGGCACGCAGCCGCGGTTTACGCAGGTGCCGCCGAGTTCATACGGCTCGAAGAGCGTGACTTTGGCGCCGTGGCGTGCCGCGCGGATTGCGGTGGCGAGCCCGGCCGAACCGCCGCCGATGACGAGGAGATCTGCCGTATTGCTCATCGGCTCTCTTCCGAAAGGTTTTGCAGCACTGGTGGGTGCAGCACGGGCGAAAATTCTGATCGAGCCGCCGTACGCACACCGCGCACAGTGGAAGGATGAAACTACCGGATTCTGGTCAACTTGGAAACTGCCGGCCGCGATTTACTCAAACCTGGACTAGCCACACTCGCGAGTATCCGCTCGCGGATACTGCTTTACGGCGACCGTGAATCGCAGTTTGGTTGAGCTGCACGTACATGGGATGTGTACCGCGTTCGTGCCTGTGAAGCAGCGGCCGTCAAAACCTGATCCCCACGACTCGTGCAGAGGGCTCAGGTTCTGCGCACCCGCAATCCGCACGTGACATCAGCACATCCGGTCACGGCCGCCGCCGTGACCGGGAATCTTGCTCGCTGACTATTTACCAGGAATACCCGCCCGCTGCCTTCTGGACTGGCGTGGTTTGCAGCGCCGCCGCGACTTTGGCGGCGGTTTTCTGTACGGCTGCAAGATTATCGATCTTTAGGCCGTCCTGGGCATCGGCCAGGGCGCTCTTCAGCTTCGCATCCAGCGTCTGGTTGCCCGCCGAGTCCGCAATTGCGCCGTTGCCCTCGCCCTTGCAGGGCATGCCCGCCGCGGCGTCATAACCGGCACCGTGCGTGCCCACCAGGCAGTTGATCACGTGATGCAGATGCGTGTGCGCCATCGCAAGAGTGTTCGACCCCTGCGCCATGAGCGCGTGGGCGTGGGCGGTGCTGATCTCCTCGCTGCCATTGGCCGCGAATGCACTGGCCGCGAATCCGCCGGCCAGCAGGCAGGCAGCAATCAATGTCAAAAGTTTCTTCATGGTGACCTCCTTGAAGAATATAGTCTGTAAACTTGCAGTGTACGCGCGGGGAAAGCTCGGAGCGTGTAACGCTGATGCGCGGACGCCAGCACGTCTCAAGCACGCACTGGCGTCAGAGAAATCATACTCCTTCACGCAGAGGCTGGTGACCGCGAAGCGTCATAACGCGCTTGACTTCGGTCAAGCGGCTGCGTGCGCACGTGTGCACGGTATAAAATCGTCGCGGCGCCACACGCTACGCCTTAATTCCAGCCCCGGCTCCGCTCATGAAATCGACGTTCACTCGAAACCACGCAGTTATCAGCTCGGCCGTGCTCGCCTTGGCCGCAAGCCTCGCGAGCCCCGCATTTGCGGCAGGCAGACCGCCACCGCTGTCCGCGCAACCGACGGGTACCGAAATCGTGAACCAGTTCCAAAAAAACGAGGGTGTGTTTAAGGGTTACCGGCGCAACCACGCGAAGGGCATGTGCATCGCGGGTTATTTCGAGGCGAGCGGCGCGGCCGCGCGCGTTTCGACGGCCCAGGTGTTTGCACCCGGCGCACGCAGCCCGGTGATCGGGCGGCTCTCGATTCCCGGCACCAGTCCTTATGCCTGGGATGACAGCACCCCAATCCGCGGCATGGCGCTCGAAGTGAAGCAGGCCAACGGCGAGGAGTGGCGCACGGCCATGAATGCCGTGCCCGCATTCCCGGTGGCGACGCCCGCTGCGGATTACCAATTCATGCGGCTCCAGCAGCCGGACCCTAAAACCGGCGATCCCAATCCGGTCAAACTTGCGGCATTTTTCGCAAGCCACCCGCATGCGAATGCTTTTCGCATCTGGGACCAGACCACCCAACCGTCGGCAAGTTTTGCGACCGAGCAGTACAACAGCCTCGATTCCTTCGAACTCATGGATGCACGCGGACGCAAGCGCGCCGTGCGCTGGAGCATGGTGCCCGAAGCCCGGGTCGACGGAGCGAAACCCGACGTCGACGATCCCGATTATCTTGAGGTTGACCTGCGCCGGCGCCTCGCGCACGGGCCAATCCGCTGGCGGCTCGAAATCACCTTCGCAAATCCTGGCGATGCTATCGACCGAGCCGATATCGCCTGGACCAGCCCGCACCGGACACTCGACGCCGGTACTTTGGTCATCGACGCGGCTACGCCGCAGAAAACCGGCGCCTGCCGCGACATCAATTTCGATCCGACCGTGCTGCCCGCGGGAATTGCGCTGTCGGACGATCCACTGCTCAAATTCCGCCACGAGGTTTATGAGGTCTCACAGCGGCGCCGCGTGCGTGAACAGAATGCACTGCATGCAAGGACGCCTGCGCCCTCGGGCACATCGAACGCGCGCACACAAGGCGGGCCCAGGTGATCTGCTCGGCGTCACAGCACCGATGCGCGCAGAGCGCGCGGCGTTACGCGGACACGCTGCGTGTACCGCACCCACCAACTCATCCCACGATGCCGCGGCGTGAATAGTTCAATTGACCTGGATCGCTACTTCGAACGCATCGGCTACCGCGGCCCGCAACAGCCGACGCTCGAGTTGCTGCACGCGATTACCGCGGCACACGCGCAGTCGATTCCCTTTGAAAACCTTGACGTGCTGCTCGAACGGCCGATCCGGCTCGAGCCCGAAGCGATTTTCCGCAAGCTGGTGCACGAGCATCGCGGCGGCTACTGCTTCGAGAACAACGGACTGCTGCTCGCCGTGCTCACCCAGCTCGGTTTCGAGGTGCGCCCGCTGAGCGCACGCGTGCGCACCGGGATGATCGACCGGCACATTTTGGCGCCGCGCACGCACTTGGTGCTGGAAGTCAGGATCGACGGCAAACTCTGGCTCACCGACGTCGGCGTGGGCTCGGCCTCGCTCACGTGTGCCTTGCGTTTCATGGCGGACATCGAACAGCCGACGCCGCATGACACGCGCCGGCTGGTGCGCGCCGACGGCAAATGGTTCCACCAAGTGCGCCACGACGGGCAGTGGCTGGACGTGTATGAATTCACGGGCGAGAGCATGCCGCTCATCGATCGCACCGTCGCCAACTGGTACACCAGCACACATCCGGACTCGAAATTCCGCCACAACCTCTTTGCGGCACGCGCGCTGGCTAACGGTCGGCGGGTGGCGCTCTTGAATCACGAACTGAGCCTGCGCGGACCGGATGGCTCCGTGCAAAAGCGGGTAATTGCCACGCCGGAGAAGCTGCTGGATGCGCTGCGGGAACACTTCGGTATCGATTTGCCGAAAGGCGCGCGTTTCAATCTCGAGGCTGCGGCCTAGCTCCCAGGCACGCGTCTGCACGCAGCGCGCAGTCAGCCGTGCGCCAACAAACCCACAGCGATGAGAGCCAGCGCAAGGCCCACGTAGTTGATCCGGTTAAGCCGCTCGCGAAAAGCCACGAGACCCGTCACGGCGCCGAGCGCCACCACACCCAGGTTCATGCTGGCGAACACCAGCGCGGGGTTGTGCGGCAGTGCGCGGTGGGCGCGCAGATAAAAAAGAATGTTGCCGAAGTTCCAGAGGCCCAAAAGTACGCCGCTCACGAAGCCGCGCCAATTGAAATGCGTGCGGCGTGCGAATTCGATCCCGAAGGCCACGATCAGTGCCAACGCAAAGACCACTGCGAGCGCGTCGCCAAGCGCAATGCCGACGGCGGCAATGCGCTTGAAGAGCACATCGATCACGCCCGAGCCCGCAAACACCAGCAGTGGAAACGCCCAGCGCCGCCAGCCCGCCGCCGCGTTACCGGGCTCGCTGCGCCACACCATCCCGGCCATGGCAAGCAAGCCGATGGCACAGCCGATCAATTTCAGGGTGTCGAGTGCCTGCCCGAACCAAGTAAACGCGGCGAGCAGCGAGATCAGGAGCGAAAGCCGCTGCGCGGCATCCGAGCGCACGATGCCCGCGTGCCGCACCGAGGCACCGAGCACGAGAAAAATGGTCGGCAGCAGTATCCCTAAGGCGAGCAACGCAACCCAGGGCACAAAGGCGTGCCGGAACGGCGCCAGCGTCGGGTGCAGCGTCACGAGTGTGAGGCCACTCGCCACCACGTAGTTCCAGGCGATCGCCTGACCGATGTCGATCTCGAAGCGCTTGGCGAGCTTCAGCAACACCGAGACCAGCACGCTGCACGCGACGCTCAGCAGCACGTAGATCACCGGGCGGTCCCCTGTGGCGATGCCCGCACGGGACGGGCGCGCGATGGTAACAGACGGCCCGCTGCGGCGCAGGCGCCTGCGCTAAACTGGCCTGCACTCCATGGCGCCGTACGCAGCCAGACAGGCCACGGCAGAAGCGCCCGGGGATACTCACGATGCGCAGACTGCAACCATCCGATGACCGAGCTTCGACACGCACGGACCCGCGCGCTCTCGCGCGCGCCGCGGCTGTGCCCGAGTTGCGAGGTGCGCTCGTCGATGCGCAGACCCGCTGCGTGCATTACGCTTCCGCGCTCGACGTGGTTGCGATCCGCTTCGCCTGCTGCGGCGTCTACTACCCGTGCTATCGCTGTCACGCGGAATACGCCGGGCATCCGGCCAAAGTATGGCCGGCCTCGCAGTTCAACACCCGCGCGGTGCTCTGCGGCGTGTGCCGCCACGAGCTCACGATCGCCGAGTACCTCGCGAGCCATGCGTGCCCACACTGCGGTGCGGCCTTCAATCCCAACTGCCGGCTGCACGCGCATCATTATTTTGAAATGCCGCCGGCGGGCGCGACGACCGATCCGCAATCATCTGGTCAATAACCGTTCGTTCACGTGAGGTTAAAAGTCACATGCAATTCGCATCCTCGGCCGCTCTGGCGCGCGTGCTCGCCAAACTACGTGCAAACTACGGCGAGCGTTGCAGCATCAACCAGGCGACCCGCGACCAGCACGGGCACGGCGAAGCCTTCGCGCCAAGCTCGGCGCCGGACGCAGTCGTCTGGCCGCTTGCGACCGAAGAAGTCTGCGCAATTGCGCGGCTCTGCAACACCGAGCATGTGCCGCTCATTGCCTTCGGCGCGGGGACTTCGCTCGAAGGCCACGTGAACGCACCGTTTGGCGGAGTGTGCCTCGATCTCGGCCGCATGCACCAAGTGCTCGCAGTGCACGCCGCGGACGGCGATTGCGTGGTGCAGCCTGGGATCACGCGCAAGGCACTCAACACTTGGCTGCGTGACACCGGCCTGTATTTCCCGATCGATCCCGGCGCCGACGCCTCGATCGGCGGCATGATTTCCACGCGCGCCTCGGGCACCACCACCATTCAGTACGGCAGCATCGCGCACAACGTCATGGCGCTTGAAGTGGTGCTCGCGGACGGCCGCGTGATCCGCTGCGGCACGCGTGCGCGCAAATCCTCGGCGGGCTACGACCTGGTGCGCCTGTTCACGGGCGCCGAAGGCACGCTCGGCATCATCACCGAAGCCACCGTGCGCCTCTACAGCCGGCCGGAGAGCGTGGGCAGCGGCGTGTCGGCATTTCCCGAGCTGCGCTCCGCGGTCGACGCCGTCATCGAATTGATCCAGCTCGGTGTGCCGCTCGCGCGCATCGAGTTCCTGGACGCCGAGCAGATCGAGGCTTGCAACCGCTATTCCAAACTCGAGCTGCCAATCAAGCCCACGCTCTTCCTCGAATTTAACGGCAGTCAGGCGAGTGTCACCGAGCAGAGCACGCGCGCCAATGAAGTACTGCAGAGCCACGGCGGCGAACCCCTGCGCTGGGCAAGCGACGACGCAGGACGCGACGTGCTCTGGAAAGCGCGCCACAACGCCTACTTTGCGACGCGCGCGCTCAGGCCGGGCTGGGAATGCATCATCGCCGATGTCTGTGTGCCGGTTTCCGAACTCCCGGAGTGCGTGGCGGCCGCGCGCCAGGACATCAACGCCGCGGGGCTCGTGGCGACGATCGTCGGGCATGTGGGTGACGGCAATTTCCACGTGCTGTTTCTCATCGAACCCGGCAACGCGGCGCAACGCGCCGCGATGGAGCGTGTGTACGCGGCCATGATCGACCAGGCACTCGCCGTGCACGGCACCTGTACCGGTGAGCACGGTATCGGACTTGGCAAGCGCGCGAAGCTCGTCCAGCAATTTGGCACGGACAGCATCGCACTGATGCAGGCCGTGAAGCAGGCATGGGATCCGCGCGGCATCCTCAACCCCGGGAAGATCTTCCTGCCGGCCATCTGACCCGGATTCGGACGTACATCCCGCACCAGTTCAGGCAGCTTGTACGACCGAGCGCCCGCAGATGCGCGGCAGCCACGCCGCTCCGACGAAACCGATCACCGCCGCGATCAGCACGTAGTAAACCGGCACCATGACGTTGCCGGTCGCCTTCACCAGCCAGGTATTGAGGAGCGGCGCGAGACCGCCGAAGAGCAACACCGCCACGTTGTAGGCAATCGCCGCACCGGTGGAACGCACGCCCACCGGGAAGGCTTCGGTCACCGCGGTGGATTGCGGTCCCCAGGTGACGCCCAGGAAAAAGGCCACGCCCGTTTGGGCCGCGAGCAGCGTCGTGAAGGATGGCGCCGCGAGAAAATGCCGGTACAAAAACCACGCGGCGCACACTGAGAAGACTACGCCGGTCAAAAACACCGCCTTGCGGCCATAGACATCCGACAACCAGCCCGACAGCGGGCAAACCGCGAGCGTGATCAGCGAAGCGATAAAGGTTGAAAGCGTGACGCCGGCACCGGCGAGCCCGAAGTGCTGTTCGGCGAAGGCCGGAATGAAAAACAGCACGATGTAGAGTGCCACGGTGTTCACAATCACCACGCCCATGGTCGACACGAGTTCACGCGGATAGCGGCGGAAGAGTTCACCGAGCGACGCCCCGACCGTCGCCGGCGCAGTCGCGCGGCGCGCCTGCAACCAGGCGCGGAATTCCGGCGAGTCGTCGACCCGCGCGTGGATGTACCAGCCGATCGGGCCGCTCAGCACGCCGATCAGGAACGGCACGCGCCAGCCCCAGGCATCGAGCGCCGCGGGCGTGAGATTGGCCGTGATCAACCAGGCCGCGAGCGCGCCACCCGCAATGGCCGCCGCGGCGGCGACCGCCTGCAAGCTGCCGTAAAGTCCACGCCGGTTCGCGGGCGCGAACTCGATCAATATCGTCGTGCCGCTCGCGAAGGCGCCACCGGCGGAAAAGCCCTGCACGATTCGCGCGAGCACCATGAGCACCGGGGCGGCGACGCCGATCGCCGCGTAGCCCGGCAGTACCGCCATGCACGCCGTGCCCGCGGCCATGAGCGTGACCGTGAGTGCCAGCGCCTTGTTGCGTCCCACGCGGTCGCCGTACAAACCGAGGAGCACGCCGCCCAGGGGCCGCATCGCGAAGCCCACGCCGAAGGTGGCGAACGACAAGAGCAGCGATGCGGCCGCGCTTTCGGTCGGAAAGAACAGCCGCCCGATCACCACGGCGAACATGCCGTAAATGATGAAATCAAACCATTCGAGGACGCTCGCGACCAATGAGGCCGCGATGGCACGTCGCAACATCTGCGCCGGGACCGTGCTGCCTGCGACCGGCCGCACGCGATTCGAGTGTGGCACTTTGGCGCTCAAGCTTTGAGGTTGTTCTTCACCGGCACTCCGGCCTGCATGATGAGCGGCAGGTGCACGCCCTGGTCCTGGAGCAGATTGAGGTCGGCGAGCGGATCGCCATCAACCACGAGCAGGTCGGCCAGGGCGCCCGGCACCAGCTCGCCGAGCCGGCCCTCCTGACAGAGAATACGCGCGTTCACGAGCGTCGCCGAACGAAGGATGTCCACGGGGTGCTCGACCTCGGCGCGAATCAGAAATTCACGCGACTCATCGTCCTCGAGCTGACCGAGCAAATCGGTGCCGAAACCGATCTCCACGCCCGCACGCCGGCAAAGCTCCAGCGAATGCAGTCCGCCGGCCAGCACCTTGGTGTTTTTCTCGAGGCTGTAGGCCGACATGCCGAACTCGCGCGCGCGCCGGCGCATGGAATCGTAGGTCACGAGCGTCGGCACCAGAAACGCACCCTTCTCCGCCATGAGCTGCGCGGTCGCCTCATCCATGAGATTGCCGTGCTCGATACTGCGCACTCCGGCCCGCACCGCGCGCTGGATGGCCTCGGTGGAATAGGCATGCGCGGCCACGTATTTGCCCCAGCGGTTAGCCTCTTCACAGGCCGCCTCGATCTCGTCCATGCGGAACTGCACGCTTTCGAGCGGATCATTCTGCGAAGCCACGCCGCCCGACACCGTGAGCTTGATGTGATCAGCCCCCTTGCGCAGCTCGTCGCGCACCGCCTTGATCATGTCCGGCACGCCATCCGCGATGCGGGCGCAATAGGCGAGCGCCGAGCAGCAGACACAACCGATCTCGGTCTCGGTGTGCGCGCGCCAGTCACCGTGGCCGCCGGTCTGGCTGATCACTTGGCCCGCGATGAAAAGGCGCGGCCCGGGCAAGAGGCCGCGCGCCACCGCCTCGCGAATGCCGGCGTCAGCGCCGCCGGTGTCGCGCACCGTAGTGAAGCCGCGCAGCAATGTGCGGCGCATGGCCACCGCCGCTTGCGCCGTCATGAGCGTGAGCGGCACCGTCTCGAGGCGGCGCAACGCCACTTCGCTCAGGAACACGTGCACGTGGCAATCGATCAGGCCCGGCATGATGACCTTGCCGTGCAGATTGATGACCGTCGCGCCGTTCGCCGACAGCGGCCGGTCGGAGACTTCGCGAATCTTGTCGCCCTCGACCAGGACATCCACGTTCTCGCGCAGCACTCCCTGACGCGGATCCAGAAGTCGCCCGGCCTTGAACAAGAACGCCATGCCTCGCCCTCCCGCATATGGACAATGGGCCGAGACTGTAAGACCTGCGGGCAGCGCAGGCAACCAGCACAGAATGCCGACCACGCGCGCCGCAAACACGAGCGCTCCGTCGAACGCGCAAGCCGGTTTGAGATTACCTGCGGGCGATAGCGGCCACGCCGCGGCGCCGTGCAGGCAACTTGCTAGAATGCTCGTCTGAATCCTCAAGAGAATCACAGGCCACATGAGCGCAGACGACACAGTACCGGAACCGGCAGAGACTTGGCTGAGCGAGGCTGACGCCCGGCGGCTGGACGACCTGGCCGCCACCTGGGCGGGCAACCTGAGCCGCGGCTTGCCGCTGCCGCGCATTGCCGAGGCCTATCTCGACTGGGGCCTGAATCTCACGCTCTCGCCCGGCCGTCAGCTCGAGCTCGCGGAACGTTTCGTGCAAAGCGGCGCGCGGCTCGCCAAGGCATTCTTCGGCACGGTTCCTGAAACCGACGACGCGCGTTTCGCGGGCGACGCATGGCAACGCAAACCCTTCGCCTGGTTCGCACTCGCCGCGCGCGAACGTGAAGCCTTTTGGGACTTGGCCTGTGCGCCCCTGCCGGGAATGAACCGGCACAACGCCGCGCTGATGCGCTTTTACACGCAACAAATTCTGGAGTTCTCGTCGCCGGCGAACGTCCCGCTGCTCAATCCGCAAGTCTTGCAGACGACACGCCAAGAACACGGCCGCAACCTGCTGCGCGGAGCCCAACAGGCGCTGACCGACGGATTGTCCGCACTCAGCAAGCAGCCGCAGGAACATGCGCACTACCGAGTCGGAGAAAACCTCGCGGTGACGCCGGGCAAGGTGATCTACCGCAATGCACTCATGGAACTCATCCAGTACACGCCGACCACGGACACGGTGTATGCGGAGCCCGTCCTGATCGTGCCCGCGTGGATCATGAAGTACTACATCCTGGATCTTTCCACGAGCAACTCCCTGGTGCATTGGCTCGTCGCGCAGGGCCACACGGTATTCATGATCTCGTGGAAAAACCCCGGTTCCGAGGACCGGGATTTGAGCATGGAAGACTATCGAACGCTCGGCGTACTCGAAGCACTCAAAGCCGTGAGTGCCATCGTGCCGCGGCGCAAGATACACGTGGCCGGCTACTGCGTCGGCGGCACCCTGCTCGCGATCACGCTCGCCGCCATGGCACGCGCGGGCGGCGAGCGGCTCAAGACTGCGACGCTCTTCGCCGCGCAAACCGATTTCGAGGATGCCGGCGAATTGAAACTTTTCATCGACGAGATGGCGCTTTACTGGCTCGACCGGCAGATGGCGCACAAGGGCTATCTCGACAGCGCACAAATGGGCGGCGCTTTCAGCCTGCTGCGCTCGCGCAGCCTGATCTGGTCGCGGCTGATCCACGACTACTGGCTCGGCGAAAGCGATGCCGGATTCGACATCATGGCCTGGAACGCCGATGGCACCCGCATGCCGCGGCGCATGCACATCGACTATCTGCGCGATCTGTATCTCGAAAACCGCTTCGCGCAGGGCAAGTACGTGATCGGCGGCCATGCGGTGTCGATGGGTGACGTGAACCTGCCGATGTTCGTCGTCGGCACGCTCACCGACCACGTGGCGCCGTGGAAATCGGTATACAAGATCCGCAACCTGAAGCGCCTCGGCGAAACGACGTTCGCGCTCACCAACGGCGGCCACAACGCCGGCATCGTTTCCGAGCCCGGACGGCCGCGCCGCTATTACCAGCTCGGCAGTTGGAACGCCGACGCGCCCTATGAGTCGCCCGAAGACTGGGCCGCGCATGCGCCGAAGCACGAGGGCTCGTGGTGGCCGGCTTGGCAGGCCTGGCTCGCCGAGCACTCCGGCAAGGAGCGCGTGGCGCCGCCCGCGACCGGCACTGCGGACCAGGCTTACAAGGTTCTGGGCGATGCGCCCGGAACCTATGTCCTTCAAAGATGACGAC
>JBOIBB010000085.1:0-10416 GCA_050739335.1 Gammaproteobacteria bacterium | reverse complement strand
GCAGCAACACGCGGCGGTATTCGCTAAGCAAATCCAGCGATAACGCAAAGTGGAATTCCGCGCGCAGCATGCGCGCGAGAACCAGTGCGGGCGGCGATGCCGCGTCGGCTGTTATAACTGCCGATACTACGACGTTGGTATCCACCACCCAGAAAGCAACGCTCATTGACGCGCCTTGCGGGTCTCCTCGACGGCAAGTTTTTCCGCGGCGGCTGCCGATAGCCGTGATCGGGCACGCGCTTTGGCCAGCAGCTCCGCTACCGTGTTTTCCGGCTTGATGCCGACCGCGTCGAGGCCTTCCTCCACGAGTTCTCCGATCGTTCTTCCGCGCCGTGCCGCGGCCGCCTTGAGCGCTTTATGCCGCTCATCCGTGATACTGATGGTTATTCGGGACATGCTCTCTAACCTTGCTACAGAGGGTCGTTGATACATCAAAACATATTGATGAGATGCTGTCAAAGCAGATCGCTAGGGCTATAGAGCGCCACGCCTGTGAAGCGCCCGGCGGGGAAGTGAGCGGCGAAGCTTGCCGTCGAGTTACTCAGGAAGAGGCCGCGAGCGGTCACCGAGGAGCAACGTAGCCACCCGGCACGCCGCGTGGCGAGAACACGATTTGCCACAACTGGTTCTTGCGGGAGCGGAATGACGCCATGCTGGCGCTGAGGTAGTACCGCCACATGCGGTGGAAGGTTTCGTTGTACTGGCTTTTCAGCTCATTCCAACTATTCTCGAAGTTCTTGCGCCAGGCTTGCAGGGTTTTGTCGTAGTACACGCTGAAGTTGTGCCAGTCTTCCACGACAAACAGGTGCTCGCTCGCGGCGGCGATCTGTTTGATCGAAGGCAGCATGCCGTTCGGGAAAATGTATTTCTCGATCCAGGCGTCGGTGTCGCGCACCGAGAGGTTGCCGCCGATGCAGTGCAACAAGAACAAGCCATTGTCCTTGAGGCAGCGGCGCGCGGTGTGCATGTACGTACGGTAGTTCTTGAAGCCGACGTGTTCGAACATGCCGATCGAGAAGATGCGGTCAAATTTTTCATCGAGCAGCCGATAATCCTGCAGCCGCACTTCGATCGGCAAACCTTGGCTGATTTCTTTGGCGTACTTGGCCTGCTCTTTCGAGACGGTGACGCCCACGCCCGTGATGCCATAGCGCTCGGCCGCGAGTTTGAGCGCCTCGCCCCAGCCGCAGCCGATGTCGAGCACGCGCATGCCGCGTTGCAAGCCGAGCTTGTGGAACACCAGTTCGAGTTTGGCTTCCTGCGCGTCGTCCAGATTGTCGGCGGTTTTCCAGTAGCCGCAGCTATACACCAGGCGTTTGCCGAGCATGTGCTTGTAGAGATCGTTGCCCATGTCGTAATGGCGCTGGCCGACTTCGAAGGCGCGCGAGGGTTTCTGCAGATTGAAAAAGCGCGCGTGCAGGTAGGCAAGGATGTTGTCCACGTTCACCGCGGTTTCTTCCAGGTTGGCCATGAGCACGCGGTAGATCAGGCCGTCGAGGTCCGCGGCGTCCCACCAGCCCTGCATATAGGATTCACCGAGGCCGACCGAGCCGTGGGCGATGGCGCGCCGATAAAAGTGTTCGTTGTGCACCTGGAGGTCCCACGGATTCGGTCCGTTGAGCGCGACCCCGGTGCCGGTAAGCAGATGCTCCACTTTGCGTTTGAATGCCGATTGGCTCATGCGCCACCCTGATGCTTGAAGGATTCTGGTTGCTGGCTTCAGTCGAGATAGGCACGGCTGATGCGCCAGCCGATGTACGCACCGATGATCGAGCCCACCCCCGACAAGAGCCACGCGGTCACCAGACCGGCGTGCTTGCCGAGTGACCAGCCGGCGCCGCCGAGAATGATTACACCGAGCAACACCAGCAGGCGTTTCACGCGGGCTTCGGTAAAGTCGCGGGTGGCGAGGGACTTCCGCCGGGTGCTGGCGCGTCAGCCATCACGGCACATCCAGTGCCAGGGTTCGTAGGTTATACCGTGAGGGTTGCCGCGCGGGTAAGACATGCGGAAGCCAAATTCGCCGCCGTGCTTTCCAAGCCAGGCGAAGGCACGGGTGTTTTCGAACCCCTCGTCGAGTGAGGCTGAGTCGCCCGTGGTCAGGTCGAGCGCGCAGCCGCTGTGGTGTTCGCTGTACCCGGGGGCCGCGTTGACTTTGAGAATGTCCGCTATCTTTTGTCCAGCCGTGAGTTTGTGGCTGATGAGTTCCCGTTGGTAACGCACGCTGCGGAACGCCGACACCAGAAGCAGTATCACGTCCTTCGCTTGCGCACGTTTGTACATGGCCTGCCACTGGATGGCGGTGTGTGGAGTCATGCGCTGCGGCCGGCCGAAGACATCTTCACCCACGAATGCCAGGTCTTCAGCATCGGTATACAGGCGCAGGCCGGTACGTGTGCTGTAATCGGGCGGAATGCCGAGTTCGCGATGGATGGCAGCGATCTCGGCCGCTTCTGTGTGCAGCGCAGATGGATGCTCAGTATCCGGTGCTGGAACGGTCACCGCGTGCCGCCGTCCGTTGGGCAGGTATCCCAACCTGATCGCAAAGCGTTTGCCATTCCGATGCCTGTTGCGAGCATGCCGGTTACTTTCCCGCTTCCTGAGACCAGGGCTCGGCTTGCGCCAGGCGCTCGCACAGTTCCTCGTTGCTGAATGCGGCCACTTCGTTCTCGGCCGAGAGGTGATTGCCAGCGCGCAAGGGGCTTTTGAAAACCTCGAAGCTGCCGAGCCGCCAGAACAGCACCAGCATGGTGCCGTAGGAGGCGTCCAATACGTCCGCGTGCCACTCCTGGCCGTGAATATCCGTGAAATTGCGCATATAAGAAGTATAAACCCCTGCTCGGGGGCAGTCAGGGCCGGCTGACCAGAGTTTCCTGGGAGGACACGGCATGCCAATCGCCCGCCTGCCGCACGAACACGTCGGTGAAGCGCAATTGGGCGATGCGGGCGGTGTCCTTGCCGGTGATGGTGTTGAGCCCGGTAACGATCGCGGTATCACTGAATGTGCGCACCTTGAGGTCCGACAATATCTGCGTTGTCGGCTTGGATTTTTTGAGGTCTTCAAGCATGTCCGTTTTGTTACGGAGCCGGCCCTTCCAGGACACATCAATGAAGTTATCCGCCAGCAGCCGGTTTAGAAAGACGCTGTCGTGTTCCGTAAGCGCACGTATCCAAGCTTGTTCCAACTTGAGTAGCTGCGGGGCTGCGGGCGCGGCCTGAGCGGCCGTGGCCGCCGAGCTTGATAAGGCGAGCAACAGGGCAACGCCGCTACCGAGCACATTGCGGAGTGAGTTTTTGCCGGTCACTTGTTGCGGCCGTACCGGCCGGTGAGCTCCGCTTTGGCAAGTACGTCCGCGCGCAGATAGGGCGCAAGCGCCGCGTCGGATGTGTTGGCGCCGAGCGGCAATTTGCTAACCCGGAGCGCATACACCGTTATCCGGTAATGATGCGGCGCATCGCCGGGCGGCGGACAAGGGCCGCCGTAGTAGCCGAGCCCAAAATCGTTGCGCCCCTGAATCGCACCGCGCGGCAGGCTGGTCGAGTGCTCCGAACCGGCGCCGGCCGGCAAGCTGCCGACGTTCGCGGGGATGTTGAACACCAGCCAATGCCACCAGCCGCCGCGCGCATCGGGATCGTAAATCGTGATGGCAAAGCTCTTCGTACCTGCGGGCGCGTCCGACCAGTGCAGCGCCGGCGACAGATTTTTACCCTCGCAGCCGTCGCGGTTGAAAACCTGCGCCATGGGAATCGTGCCGTGGTTCGCAAAGTCGCCGCTCGTGAGCGCGAATCGGCCGGCGGCCGAGGCGCCGAACGGAAGCGCGGCCAGGCAGATCATCAGCCACAGGATTTTGACGTCACGCATGTTCTGTCTCCACGACCGCGCAATGGTTCCGGCATGGGTTTTTGTGTTGCACGGATGTGTGCAATGCACGCATGGCGTCAGCGAGCGTTCGCAGCCCCGCGCGGCCCGCGCAACAACCGCGCCGGCAACAACAGGATCGCTTTGAGCAACGCGAACACCGCGTCCACGCTCAAGCCCACCAGGCGAAACGGCAGCAGCACGAGCCACACGAAGGGATACAGGATCAGTACCAGCAGCGCGAGTGGCCAGCACAGCACCAACAGCAGCAACCACAACACCAAGCCGCCAAACAAGCGCATCGCGTGATCCAGGAGTCCGGAGTTCCCGGCAAACAGCGTAACATTTACCGCGTCCGCCATAATCTCCACAGCGTGCGTGCCTTGCGTGGTTTTGCCAGGCACTGCTTCGCGGGACTATTATCAGCCGGCCGGAAACCGGAGGATCATCGTGGACCGCAAGCAAGCAGCGCGCGAACGTCTTGACGAGGCACGTGAATCACTGGTGGCTTTGAGCCATCAAATTCACGCGCATCCGGAGCTGGGCTTCGAGGAGGAAAAGGCCTGCGGCTGGCTCGGCGAGGCGCTGGATGCCGCCGGTTTCAACGTGCAGACCGGAGTCTGCGGACTGCCGACCGCGTTCGCCGCAACGGCGGGCAAGGGACCGTTGCATATCGGCATCATGGCCGAGTACGACAGCCTGCCCGGCGTCGGCCACGCTTGCGGGCACAATCTGATCGCCACCATGGCGCTGGGCGCGGCGCTGGCTTCGGCCAAGGTCGCCGACGCCGCCGGGCTGACGATCACCGTCCTCGGCACGCCGGCCGAGGAAGTCGGTAACGCTGGCGGCAAGGTGCTGATGCTGGAGCGCGGCGCTTTCCAGGGCCTGCACGCCGCCATGATGGTGCATCCCGCGCCCGTGGATTTCGTGCAACCCAGACTCATCGCGGCTTCCATGTTCGACGTGTATTACACCGGCAAAGAAGCGCACGCCGCGGCGTTTCCGGAACTCGGCATCAATGCCGCCGACGCGCTTACGGTTGCGCAGGTCTCGATCGGTTTGCTGCGACAGCATATTCGCGCCGGCGACCGCGTCCACGGCATCTGCACCCACGGCGGCGACGCGCCCAACATCGTGCCGGCGCACACCTCCGCGCGCTACATCGTCCGCGGTGAAAACGTCAATCAGATGGAAGAGTTGCGCGTCAAGGTGCGGCATTGCTTTGAGGCGGGCGCGCTCGCTACCGGCTCGAAACTGGAAATCAAGGGTGGCGACAAGCCCTACACCGAAATGCATCACGACCCGGATATCGCAGAGATTTACCAGCGCAATGCCGCGGCACTGGGTCGCAATCTGGAGGCTTCCGAGGCGGTGGCGCGCTTCAGCGGTTCGACCGACATGGGCAATGTGTCGCTGGCGCTGCCCTCGATCCACCCCATGATCGGCATAGATTCATTTCCGGCGGTGAACCACCAGCCGGAATTCACCGCGCATTGCGTAAGCGCAGCGGCAGACCAGGCGATCTACGACGGTGCGCTCGCCATGGCCTGGACCATTATTGACATGGCTGGCGACCACAAACTGAGTGCGCGTCTGCAGGCGCGCCACTGAGCGGCTGCACTTGGCAAATCTAATTTCGGGTTTGCGGGCGTAGCGGATTCCCCGCGTTCGATGGCGATAGACCAGGCGCCGCCCGTCCGCATCGTGGCCCAGCGAGTCGACAGGGGAGTTGGCTCTGACATTCGGGCGGTCGCGTGCGTGGCAGTGCGGATGTCTGCAATCAAAATCCAGCACATGGATTGCGTGTTGTGGCGTGCGGAGCACCTCAAAGCTTTGCGCTGCTTGTCGAGCAGCGCCACGCTTCGTTGCATCAAACCTATGAGAACTCTTGATCCAGTCCGGGTTCAATTCAAGCAGAGGTGATTGTCATGAAAAAGTATCTCGGTCTCATGTTGCTCATGCTCGCGGCGCTGTATGCCGCGAGTCCACTGGCGGCCGACCCGCCGCCGGCCAAGGCGCCGGCCGCGAACGCGGCCACTGCGCCCAAAGAACAGAAATCCGTGACCCAGGGAAACGTGACGGTCGGGGGGCAGAAGATCGATTACACCGCGACCGCCGGCACCATCATTCTCAAGAACCACGATGGCAAACCCACCGGCAGCATGTTTTACGTGGCGTACGTGAAAAACGGTGTGCAACATGAGAGCCAGCGGCCGGTGACCTTCTTCTATAACGGCGGCCCGGGTTCCTCGAGTGTGTTCTTGCACATGGGTGCTTACGGACCGTGGCGGGTGGTGATGAACGATCCGCACGCCCCCGCAGCGCCTTACCAGCTTGTGAACAACGAGTACAGCTTGCTGGATGTGACCGACGAAGTGTTCATCGATGCCATGGGCACCGGTTATAGCCGCATCCTCGGGAAGGACAAGGGCGGTGTCGGTGTGCCCAAGGACTTTTACGGCGTGGATGCAGATGCCGCTTCTTTTGCTGATTTCATCAATCGTTACCTCAGCCAAAACAACCGCTGGATGTCGCCCAAGTATATCTACGGCGAGAGCTATGGCACCACGCGCTCGGCGTTACTCGCCGATGTGATCCACATCCCGTTGAACGGCGTAATTCTGCAGTCGGCGGTACTTAATTTTCGGACGGCGAGCTTCAATGCCGGCAACGATCTGCCGTACGAACTGTTTTTGCCGACCTATACCGCGCTCGCCTGGCGTTACCACAAGCTTGCGAATCCGCCTGCACAAGCAGACTTGCCCGCGCTGTTGAAGCAAGTGCAAGAGTTTGCGCTCGGTCCCTACAATGAAGCCTTGGCAGCCGGCAACACGCTGAGCGATACGCAGTTCGACGCCATTGCACAACAATTGAGTGCGTATACGGGGCTGAGTGTCGATTACATAAAAAAGGCTGATCTGCGCGTCACGAGTGCGGAGTTCTCTCACGAGTTGTTGAACGATCAGGACATCACGATCGGCCGGCTGAATGCCGAGTTCTCCGGCCCGAGTCTGGATCCGCTCGCCGAGAGTGCCATGTACGCGCCCGACAATGGCGCTCCGTATGCGCCGGCGTTTCTCCACTACGTACACAATGTCCTTAAATTCGGCCGTGATCAGGATTACCGCGTCGGCAACTTTGTGAAATGGGACTACCAACACCGGGATCGTACGACCGCCCAAACCTGGCCGGGATTACCGAACGTCGCATTCAATCTCGCCGATGCCATGAAACGCGATCCCAACCTGCAGGTATTGGTGAGTAACGGGTACTACGATCTCGGGACACCGTATTTTGCAACCGTATATACGATGGACCACCTGCCCATCCCGAAGGATCTGCAGTCGCATGTGCACATGAAGTTTTATTTCGCTGGGCACATGATGTACGAGCTGACCCCGGAGCTTAAATTGCTGCACGACAACACGGCCGCCTTTATCCGTGCCACCGACAATGTGAAATAAGCTCGGCACGCACTCTGAAAATTCAACAGGGCTCTTGGAGCCCTGTTTTTTTGAGTCACCGGAGTTTATGGCGGGCGGATGCTGTTGAGGACGCAAGGGAACCCGTGATTCATTTGTTGTACCCGCTTTCGCCGGTACCACGAATAAATCAGACATTGCTGAACGAACTCTCGAGAAAGACGTTAGGATACGCAACCCCCGTCGAACGCTTTCGGCCATGTGTTGCGCCGATCGATTGAATCGGCCACTGTTTGACGGCCAAGCTTGATCCCGGGTTTATTCCAAACAGAGGTGATAACCATGAAGAGGTATCTCAGTCTCATGTTGTTCATACTGGCGGCCGCATTAGCGGGCGGCACGCTGGCGGCCGACCCGCCGCCGACCAAGACCGCCGCGACGAGCACGGCCACCCCGCCCAAGGCGGAACAGTCCGTCACCCAGGGCAGTGTCACGGTCGAAGGCCAGAAAATCGATTACACCGCAACCGCCGGTACCATCATTCTCAAGAACGCAGAGAACAAGCCCACCGGCACCATGTTCTACGTCGCCTACGTGAAGCGTGGCGTCAATCCCGCCAACCGTCCAATAACGTTTTTCTATAACGGCGGCCCGGGTTCCTCGAGCTTGTGGTTGCATGTCGGCGCATATGGTCCGTGGCGGGTAGTGACCAACGATCACACGCACACGCCCGCCGCACCTTACGGGCTCGTGAATAACGATTACAGCCTGCTCGATGTCACCGACGAGGTGTTCATCGACGCCATGGGCACGGGCTACAGCCGTATCATCGGCAAAGATGAAGGCGGCGCCGGGATCCCTAAGGATTTCTATGGCGTGGATGCGGATGCGGAGGCCTTTTCGCAATTCATCAACCGCTATCTCAGCCAAAACAGCCGCTGGAACTCGCCCAAATATATCTACGGCGAGAGCTACGGCACTACGCGCTCGGCACTGCTCGCCCGCGTACTGCAGTTTTCCGACATCGACCTGAACGGTGTCATTCTGCAGTCCTCGATCCTGGATTTCCGCACCGCGAGCTTCAACGCGGGCAACGATCTGCCCTATGAGCTTTTCCTCCCGGGCTACACCGCTACTGCCTGGTACCACAAGGTGTTGCCGAATCAGCCGGCGGATCTGCAGCCGCTGTTGCAGCAGGTGCAGCAGTTCGCGCTCGGCCCCTACGCGGATGCGCTCGCCGCGGGTGATCAGTTGAGCGCCAGCGACCGCCAGGCCATTGCCGAGAAGCTCCACGAGTACACCGGGCTCAGCACCGCGTACATTTTGAAGGCTAACCTGCGGGTAAGCGCCGGCGAATTCGAGCACGAGCTGATGAACGAAGACGATATTACGGTCGGGCGTCTCGATTCGCGCTTTCTCGGGCCGAGCATGGACTCGCTCAGTCAGACTGCGATGTACGACCCGCAGTCCTCGGCCATCAGTGCGGCCTATGTGGCAGTGTTCAACAACTATGTGCACAACACCCTCAAGTTCGGTCAGGGGCACATCTATATGCTCTTCGGGCGCATCGGCAAGTGGGACTGGGATCACCAGAACCGCACGGTCGGCCAGACCTGGCCGGGCACGCTGAACGTCGCGGTGGATTTGGCAGCGGCCATGAAACAGAATCCAGACCTGCAGGTGCTGGTGAACAGTGGCTACATGGATCTCGCGACTCCCTACTTCGCGACGGTCTATACCATGGACCACATGGACATCCCGCCGAGCCTGGACAAGAACATCCACATGGATTTCTACGACTCCGGGCACATGATCTACGTGCACATCCCGGCCTTGCAGAAGATGCACGACAATACTGCGGCCTTCATCAAGGCCACCGATAACCTGAAGTAATTCCACTTCGAAATGTGTGTATTGCAACAGGGCTCTGCGGAGCCCTGTTTTTTGCGCGCAAAGAATGGGAGATCGAGACGTGATCACGATCAATGAACAAAACGGCGATGGCAGTTTCAAGCCGTGAGTAGCGCGAGCCGGCTAGTCACGCGCGATCCAGCGGGCTCAACACTCCGTGCTTGCCGCGATTCAGCACGTGTGTGTAGATTTGGGTGGTGGACACGTCCTTGTGGCCCAGCAACTCCTGCACAGTGCGGATATCCGCGCCGGATTCCAGCAGATGGGTGGCGAACGAATGCCGCAATGTGTGGCAACTTGCGGGTTTGACGATGCCGGCCGTGTACAGCGCGCGCTTCATGGCGCGTTGCAATCCCGCCTCGTCGAGGTGGTGGCGGCGAATGACGCCATCCAGCGGATCGCGCGACAGCTTCGCCGACGGGAACACGAATTGCCAGCCGAACTCGCGGCCCGCGTTCGGGTATTTGCGTGACAGCGCGTAAGGCAGCCGGGCTTCGCCGCGGCCGTCGCCGAGATCGTGCTGGTGTAACAGGCGGGCGCGCTCGATCTGCCGTTGCAGGGCCTCACGCAACGTGCCCGGCAGCGGTACCCGGCGGTCCTTGCCGCCCTTGCCCTCGCGCACCGTGATCTCGTTGCGTGCGAAGTCCACATCCTTCACGCGCAGCCGCAGGCACTCCATCAGGCGCAGGCCGGAGCCGTACAACAACCCGGCCATCAGCCAGTGCACGCCCTCGAGCGCGCCCAGTAACCGGCCTACCTCCTCACGCGACAGCACCACGGGTACGCGGCGCGGGCGCTTGGCACGCACAACGTCATTGAGCCATGGCAAATCGGTTTCCAACACTGCACGGTACAAAAACAGCAGCGCCGCGAGCGCCTGGTTCTGGGTGCTGGCTGCGACGCGACCTTGGGTAGCCAGCATCGTCAAGAATGCGGATACTTCCACCCCGCCCATGTCGCGTGGGTGCCGCTTGCCGTTGGCCAGAATGAAACGCCTGATCCAGCCCACGTACGCGCGTTCTGTGCGCAAGCTGTAGTGCCGCAACCGGCATGCGTCACGCACTTGGTCCAGCAGGCGCGGCGGCCCGGAGTTGGAATTCCGCGAGGATGTGGATCCGGTTACCGCCCCTTTACGTGTGTGATAATCCATACCGCCTCCGCTGTGTCAGATAACACAGGCAGGCTAGTCGTGCTGCGTCATCCACGTCAGCGGCCAAAGTCTTG
>JBOIBB010000084.1:0-15103 GCA_050739335.1 Gammaproteobacteria bacterium | reverse complement strand
GGATGGCTCAATGACTCTGCAGTGCAAGAATCTGGTGGAGCTAGCCGGGATCGAACCGGCGACCTCCTGCATGCCATGCAGGCGCTCTCCCAGCTGAGCTATAGCCCCACGCGGGGCGCGTATTCTCCGCGCCTGCCAGCAGGGCTGTCAATCAAAGGCCTTGAATTTCAGGCAGTTCGTGCCGCGATCCATTTGAGTGCACGCTCGACACGCTCCAGGGTCAGCGTGCGTCCGAGAATCTCCAGGGTCGTGTCGGTCGGCGGTGACACGCCGCCGCCCGTGACCGCCACACGCAACGGTTGCGCCACTTTGCCCAGATTGACGCCGCGCCCTGTCGCGAACTCGTCAATAAGCGTGTGGATCTTGCCGGCCGCCCAATCCGGCGATGCGCTGAGACGCGTCTGCAATCCCTCAAGCAGCGGCCGCGACTCGGCGGTGAGATTCTTGGCGGCCGCCTTGGCGTCATACGCGGCAAAATCCTCAAAGAAAAACCGGCTGCGTTCCGCCATCTCCTTGAGAGTCTTGCAACGCTCGGCCTGCGCGCGCACCACAGCCTCCGCTTTTGCATCAGCCGATGCTGCGATCCCGAGGCGCGCCAGATGCCAGCAAAGCTCCCCGGCCACCGCGCCCACGGCGCTGGCTTTCAGGTAATGCTGGTTCAGCCACAGCAGCTTCTCGGGATTGATGGCCGAGGCTGACTGGTTCACGTCGGCGATATCAAAGAGTTCGACCATTTCAGCACGCGTGAAGATCTCCTGATCGCCGTGCGACCAGCCGAGCCGCACCAGATAATTCAGCAGGGCTTCGGGCAGGAAACCGTCATCGCGATATTGCATGACGCTCGCCGCACCGTGGCGCTTCGACAGCTTGGCGCCGTCCGGACCGAGGATCATCGGCACGTGTCCGTAGGCTGGCGGCGTCACGTCGAGCGCGTGGAATATATTCATCTGCTTGGGCGTGTTATTCAGGTGGTCGTCGCCGCGGATCACATGGCTGATGCGCATTTCCATGTCATCCACCACCACCGTAAAATTGTAAGTCGGCGTGCCATCGGAGCGCACGATGATGAGATCGTCGAGCTCAGCATTGTCGAATACCACGCGTCCGCGCACCAGATCGTCGACCACGGTTTGACCCGTCAGTGGATTCTTGAAGCGCAACACCGGAGTAACCCCGGCGCGCGGCTCGTGGAGTTCGCGGCAACGACCGTCGTAACGGGGTTTCTGCTTGCGCGCGAGCTGCGCCGCGCGTCGCTGCTCGAGTTCTTCCCGGGTGCAATAGCAGCGGTAGGCATACCCGCTCGCCAGCAACTGTTCGGCCACCTCGCGGTAGCGATCGAAACGCTGAGTCTGGTAAAACGGGCCCTCGTCGGGCTTGAGGTTCAGCCAATGCATGCCGTCGAGGATCGCCTGCACCGCCGCGGGCGTGGAGCGCTCACGATCGGTGTCCTCGATACGCAGAATGAACTGGCCGCCGTGATGGCGCGCATACAACCAGCAAAATAGGGCGGTGCGGGCCCCACCAATGTGCAGATAACCGGTGGGACTTGGAGCAAAACGGGTGCGAACAACCATGGAGCCTACCGCCTGAATGGGTACGCCATTCTACACGCGCGGCGCAGAACCCCGCGCACTCGGTCAGACGCGAAACTGCAGCAACTGGTTGAGCAAGGTCTCGGGCTGAATCTGCTCGCCGCTCAAGGCCATGGCAAGCAGTTCGCCACCGAGAATTTGCGGCGAGAAGATCAGGTCGGGATGCACACGCTGCACGCTGGTCAGATTACGAGGATCGCGTACGGCGACCACGGTCTTCACATCCGCCGCCAGTTCGCGCATTGCCAGTACTACAAAAGCATTCTTGTTATCGTCGCGCGTGAGCGCCAGCACGGCGCGCGCGCGCGCGGCACCCGCAGTGCGCAACACCTCGAGGTCGGTGGGGCTGCCCATGACCACATCCTGGCTCTCATCGGTCGGTGCGCCGTCGCTTTCCTCGTAGATGAAGGTGACCGCCTCGTGACGCGCCTGCAATTCCTTGCAGGTGTTCGCCCCCAGGCGAGTATTGCCCACGATCACAAAATGATTGTTGCGTTGCATCTTTTTCGCTCCGGGCTTAAGCAGGCTGGCGAGCCGGCCGTTGATCACGGGGACCAGAATCGCCCCCAGCGACACCGCAAAAATCGCTACGGCCAGCACAATGAACGACACCACGAATAGTTTGGCGTCGACCGTCTGAGGCGTGATGTCGCCATAGCCAACCGTGGTCATGGTGACCACGGCAAAATACAGCGCTGTGGCGAGATCGGTAATGGGCGGCTTGAATTCCGCACCCAGTTCGAAGCTGCCGAACACCGCGTAGGCCAGTATCAACACCAGACTGGTAATCGCAAACAGCGTACCCGCGGCGAGGCTGCTGCGCCGAAAGCTGCGGTAGCTCACCAGCATCGCAATCAGCAGCAATACGTTGAATACCTGCAGGCTGGTGGAAGTTGCTGTTGGGTTCACGATACCGAGCAAAAGGTTCGCCGCCATAACCAGAATCACAATGGCCCAGGCAAGCTTGGAACGCAGCAGCATACCGATGGCCATGATCACTAAAAACAGTCCGACCACAATCGCCGGGGTGCCGCGTACCGCCGAAGGCGCGTGTGCCGCATTGGACAGCGCCGCTTGCGAACTCCACAGGTGCATGCCGAGCGCACCCGGCACCTCGGGAGCGATCTTGAACAATCCGAAGAGCGCCACCGCAAGCGCCAAGATCAGATGCGGAAACCAAAAATCCATGTGCAGGTCGCGCCGTAGCCCGGCATAGGTTCGCCGCAGCCGTGGCCAGAAACCGTCCTGCAGTAGGCGGGGGAAATGCCGGGATCCGTTCATCTTTTGCAGCCGTTGCGCGCGGCCGCGCGCTTACTTGTAATACCAGTCGAGCGCAGCCTGCAAGCGGTTGCCATTGTTGGTATGTTCGCCGGCCAGCGTGAGCGCCACCACCCTGCCGCCAAAAATCAGGCCCAGGCGCTCGCCGAACGGCCGGCGCCCAAAATCGGTGTTGCGTTCGGTGAAAATTCCGCCGGTAAGGCCCACGAAGCTTGCCAGGCGGCTCTGAAAACCGTAACTCAGGCGCCAATAGTAATCACGGGCGCCACCAAGACTGCTACTCAGGGAATCGCGCAAGTACGATACATCGACGTAAAACGATGTCGTGGAACTGTACTCCTGATGCGCGCCCACGCCGATGCCGGTCAAGTCGTGGCTGCCCGGCAAGTTGTCGAAGCCCAGATGATTCCACTCGCCGAAAACATACACTTGGTTGGGGAAATCATAGGAAAAGCGCAGGCCATTGCCGGCCGAGCGGAGGCCGAAGTTGTCCATCTGCTCGGACAAACGGTTTACCTGCACATAGCTATAGCTGAAGACATCCTGCATTGGTGCCGCCGGTGTAGTCGCTGGCGCGGACAAGCTCACCGGTTGCGGTGGCGAGACCGAGGACTGTGCGGGCGCTGCAGCGGTGGCCCACGCCAGCCAAGGTATGCACGCCAGGATACTTCCGCATACGACTACTCGGATTTTCCTCACCTCGTCTCTCCTTCAGTGATTTGTCCGCGAGCCCCTGCGGCCCGACATTAGTGTAGCGCAAGGCGCGCGGCTCACACGCCCAACAACAGACACAACAGACCCACCAGCGAAAGCACCACCGTGTACGGCAGCGCCATCCACACCATGCGCATATACGACAAACGGATCAGCGGTGCGATTCCCGAGGTCAGCAAGAAAAGAAATGCCGCCTGGCCGTTCGGCGTGGCGACACTCGGAATATTGGTACCGCTGTTGATGGCCACAGCCAGCAGATCGAACTGCTCGCGCGTGATGTGATGCGCGAGGAAAGCATCCCGTACCTGATTGATGTACACGGTGGCTACGAATACGTTGTCGCTTACTGCCGATAACAATCCGTTGGCCGCGTACAGCAAGGCAAGCTGCGCGCGCCCCTCAAAGTGCAGCACCCAAGAGATGATCGGAGTAAACAATCCGGCTTGCTGGATGACCGCGACAATTGCAAAAAACACCACCAAGAGCGCGGCAAATGGCATGGCTTCATGAAACGCACGGCCCAAACGATGTTCCTGGGTAACTCCTGTAAACGCCGTCACGGTCAGAAGCAAGGCCAGACCAATGAGCCCGACTTCGGCCACGTGCAGCGCCAGCGCCGCAATCAACAGCCCGCCGGTGATAGCCTGCAGGATGATCACCAGCCGCTTGCGCAGGCGATCCTGGAGAAGCGTAGCGCGCATGTGCGTGTCCAACAGCCGGCGCACCTTGTCCGGCAGAGTCGCGCCATAGCCGAACCACCGCAACTTCTCAAGCAGCACCACGGTGATAAGGCCGGCGGCAAGAACCGGCAAAGCGACCGGCGTCATGCGCCGTGCGAATTCGGCGAAGTGCCAGCCCATGATGTCACCGACCAGCAGGTTCTGCGGCTGCCCGACCAGCGTGTACACGCCGCCGAGCGTGGTACCGACCGCCGCGTGCATCGTGAGGCTGCGCAGGAATCCGCGGAACTCCGCAAGCTCGGCTGCGGTCAGGAGATCCGGCCCGGCCTCGGCGGCCTTCTGGTAGACCGCGTAAAAACCACCCACGACCGTGATCACCACCGCAATCACCGTGAGCGCATCCAGAAAGGCCGCGAGAAACGCCGCGACTACGCAGAAACTCAAACTTAGCAACCATTTGCGTCGCAACACGAGGAGCAGGCGGCTGAACACGGCGAGCAGCAGATCCTGCATGAAGAAAATGCCGGCCACCATGAACATCAGCAACAGCAGTACTGGGAGGTTGTGCGCTAGCTCGCGATACACCGCACCCGGACCAGTCATCCCCACCAGAACGGCTTCGAGTGCCAGCAGGCCGCCGGCCTGCAAGGGGTAACACTTGAGTGCCATGGCCAGCGTAAAGATGAACTCGGCGACCAGCGTCCAGCCGGCAATGAACGCCCCGGCGGAAAAAAACAGCAGCGGGTTCACCGCCAGAAACACGACAATGCAAAGTTTGTACCAGCCAGGCGCAACCCCAAGGAACAGGCTGCGCAGCATCCGCCAGGCGCCCATCAGCCGCCTACCCTCTCAGGCCGTCAATCCGGCCACAGGCACTTGCCACCACTGGCTTTGCGGATGGCCTGCAGCCGCTTGCGGTGGGCCTCGAGCTCGGCAGGCGATGCGGGCAGCACGACCAGTGGCACGCCAGTGCGCTCCGCGCGCTCGACGCCGCTGCCGCGCACCCCGCTGCGTCCCGAGGTGGTATCCAGCGCGAAGCTCGCTTGCCCGCCGGTCATGGCCAGATACACATCCGCGAGGATCTGCGCATCGAGCAAGGCACCGTGATATTCACGCGACGAGTTGTCGATCTGATAGCGCTTGCAGAGCGCGTCCAGACTGTTCTTCTGGCCGGGATGCAAACGGCGGGCGAGCTCAAGCGTGTCGAGCACTCGACAACGCTGGTTGATGTCCGCTCCGGGGTCGCCGAGTGCACGCAGTTCGCTGTTGATGAACCCCAGGTCAAATGCCGCGTTGTGGATCACGAGTTCCGCACCCTCGGTAAATTTCAGAAATTCTGCGGCGATTTCCGCGAAGCGCGGTTTGTTGGCCAGGAACTCGTTGCTGATGTTATGGATTTCGAGCGCGCCCGGATCTACTTGACGCTCGGGGTTCACGTAGGCATGGAATACGCGACCGGTGACGCGCCGGTCCTGCAATTCCACACAGCCAATTTCGATGATGCGATGGCCTTGGGATGGCTCCAGACCTGTGGTCTCGGTATCGAGTACGACCTGTCGCATGTGTCTCCTTGCTGACCAACTTCAATTTACAATTCGAGATAATCCGCGTGCCTGGCGTGTGACGCGGCATTAGCGGTCGCGGTTCTGCGCGCTGCCGGGTTGTTGATCAAGGCAATCCTTGGCGCTGTTTAACTCGCTCCAGCACCAACCAAAGCCGCGCTGCGCTCCGAAAATCCAACGCTCGACGTGTTCGACCTTCGACTCACCGCATCGCCGCGGCGGCTAGCGGTCCGTGTACGCGGCACCGAGCATTCTATCAATCGCCGCGTTTGCGAGACGGTCAACACGCTCGTTGCCGGGATTGCCCGCATGCCCACGCACCCAACGCCAGTCAATCACATGCCGAGCTGCGGCCGTATCCAGCCGCTGCCACAGATCCTGATTCTTGACCGCCTTGCGGCCTGCCGTCTTCCAATCACGCTGCTTCCATCCCGGGAGCCACACGCTGATGCCGTTCCTGACGTATTGCGAGTCCGTATAGAGTGTCACATGTTGTCCGGGCGGCAGGTTATCCAGGGCCTGCACTGCCGCGGTGAGCTCCATGCGATTGTTGGTGGTTGCCGGCTCCGCGCCTTGCAAGGTGCGCTCTTCGCGGTCGCGACGCAGCAAGGCGGCCCAGCCTCCCGGACCGGGATTGCCGCGGCAAGCGCCATCCGTATAGATCTCGACTTCGATCACAACCGTCACCTCGGTGTGGGGTTAGCGACGCCGGCAAAACCGCGCGCCGGCCGTGTGCGTTGCAAGCGCATCGGCGTCACCGCAAACACGTGCTTGCGTGCGACCAGCAGATAGGCCCCGGCGCTCGCGCCCCAGTGTAGATGATCAAGGAATGCGCTGCGCAGCAACCCCGCGCCGGAAAAAGGCGGACGAAAAAGATAATGTCGCAGGCACAGAGTTTCAAAGCCGAGCACCGCCAGCCATTCACGTACCCGCCCGGCACGCAGAAACCTCCCTGCCCAGGGTTGCACTGAGCGCCGCGGCCACAATCCCCAAGCACCCCAACGATGGAACCCGAGTACGATCAGGTGACCTTCACCCGCGAGCACGCGTTCGGTCTCGCGCAACACATGGTAGGGGTCCGCGCAGCGCTCCAGTGTGTGCGGCAATAACACCGCATCGACGGAATCACTCGTAAACGGCAGGTAATCCGGCCGCGCGCACAGCTGGCTCGCCGTGAGGAAGTCCGCGCTGCAGACGTATTGTTCGCGGATGACACTCGCACGCAGCAAACTTCCGGGCGGGCCCCAATCGCCTGCCTGCACCAGGACAAATCCAAAGATCATCGGCAGCGCCGCAGCGAGAACCCTGCGTTCTTCGCGCAACAAGTACGTGCCGGTGCGCGTCTCGAACCAGGAGTCAGATAATGCTGGCCGTTGACCCTGCACGATCACGTCGGAACACTGTTCACGAAAGCGACACTAACACAATCCATTGCCGGCTTGGACAAGCGTACGGACACGGCTAACATGCCGCCATGCTACTCACGCCCGAGCCGCTGCCGGCATTCCGTGACAACTATATCTGGTTGCTGGCCGGTACCACGCAGGCACTGGTGGTGGATCCGGGCGAATCCAAGCCGGTGGAAACTGCACTGGCAAACCGGCGCTTGCGGCTCGCGGCCATCCTCGTTACCCACCACCACGCGGATCATGCCGGGGCCGCTGCAGAACTCGCCCGCCAGCATGCCTGCCCGGTATTCGGGCCGGCGCACGAAGCGATTGCCGCGGTGGATCGTCCGCTTGCGGAGGGCCAATATGCGGAAATCCCGGCCCTCGGCCTGGGCTTCCGTGTCCTCGAGATCCCGGGGCATACAGCCGGACATGTCGCATTTTACGGTCACAATATAGTATTCTGCGGCGACACATTGTTCAGCGCAGGATGCGGGAGAGTCTTTGAGGGCAGCCCTTCACAGATGGCTCGGTCGCTGGACAAGCTTGCAGCTCTGCCGGATTCAACCGCCATCTGCTGTGGACACGAATACACGCTCGCGAATCTGAAATTCGCGGCCGTCGTGGAGCCGGGTAACAGGGAGATATTGCACTATGCCGATCAGGCGAGAGCCAAGCGCCAGCAAGGCCTGCCTACCTTGCCATCCACGCTCGCACGCGAGCGCCGTGTCAATCCATTTCTGCGTTGCCGCGAAAAAACCGTGCTAGCTGCGGCCGAACAACACTCCGGTCATGAGCTGCGGGACGAAACCGAGGTATTCGCAGAGATTCGCGCCTGGAAAAACAATTTTGCCTGACTGGAGTCTGCTGCTGATGCAACCATCCCGTGCCCTGCCTTCTCTCCTTCCGATCCTCGCACTGGCTCTCGGCGGTTGCGCGGCTCTGCCTCACAAATCGCCCCCACCTGCACCACGTCTGGCCGCGCTGGTAACTCCTCCGGCCACCTCGACCAAAAGCGTCGCATCCGCGTCGAGCCGCGCCGCTCCCACGGCTGGCACCGCCGTTGCTGCGGTCAGCGCTGACAATCTCACGCCGATTCCGGATCTCAGCGACACCTCGCCTGAGGTGCAATGGCAGGATCTGAGCATCACCCCGGCCGAGGCCAAATACGACAATCTCTGGAACTACCTCGGTCAACATTTCTCGTTACCCTCGAGCGGCGGCGACGGACGTGTCCAGGAAAAGCTTGACTGGTACGAGGCGCACGCCGGTTATTTGCAGCGCACCGCGAACCGCGCCAAACCCTATTTGTATTACGTGGTGCAGCAGGTCAACGCGCGGAACATGCCGCTCGACATCGCGCTGCTGCCGGTGGTCGAGAGTGCCTTTGATCCCTTTGGTTACTCGGTGGCGCATGCCGCAGGTCTGTGGCAATTCACGCCCGGCACGGCGCGCCTCTGGGACCTCAAGCAAAACTGGTGGTACGACGGCCGGCGCGACATTATCGCCTCAACCAATGCGGCCCTCGATTACCTTCAGTACCTGCACAAGCAGTTCAACGACAACTGGTTGCTGGCGCTTGCGGCCTACAATTCCGGCAGCCTCACAGTGACGCGCGCCATCGAGCGTAACCAGCGCCGTGGTTTGCCAACGGATTTCTGGCACCTCGATCTACCGGCCCAAACACGCGCCTACGTCCCTTGGTTGCTCGCCATCTGCAAACTCGTAGCCACCCCGGGACATGATGACGTGGACCTGCCGCCCATCCCCAACAAACCCTACTTCACGGCTATCAATACGGATGGCCAGATTGATCTGGCCACCGCCGCCAAGCTCGCGGGCATCACCACGCAGCAGATGGACCTGCTCAATCCAGGGTTCAACCGCTGGGCGACCGGTCCGGATGGACCGGACCAGCTCCTGGTGCCGGTCGACAAGGTGCCACAGTTCACCACCGGACTCGCGGCATTGTCGCCAAGCGAACGGGTGCAATGGGCCATGCATCGCGTAGTCGCCGGCGACACACTGGACGCCATCGCGGAGCACTACCACACGGCTGTCGATGTACTGCGGCGCGTCAATGGCGTGCGCGGCAACCTGATCCGTCCCGGGCAAGCTCTGCTTATTCCACGCGGCCGCAATGCACTGGCCGAGCCGGTCTTGGTCGCCGAGGCCCGCGGCGAACCCAGCCGCGCACGTGTAGACAGTGGCACCACCACCCATCGAGTACGCCGTGGAGAGACCCTCTGGACTATCGCGCGGCGCTACCACGTGAGCGTGGCGCAGCTTGCGGGCTGGAACGGACTCAATCCGCACGGCCTGTTGCACATCGGCGAGAAGCTCGCGATCCGCCCGCACAGCCGCATAGCCCGTGTGACTGCAAGCACCGATAGCACCGATAGCGCGGACGAACACAAGCTTTATTACACGGTACGCAGCGGCGACTCGCTGTACTCGATTTCCTCACGCTTCAACGTGAGCGTTACCAACATCGCAAGTTGGAACAATATCGGTCCGGACGAGTTCCTGCATCCGGGGCAGCGGCTCGAGCTCTACGTAAACGCAAGTGACGGTGCTGCGGCCGGCGGCTGAACCCAACCAGGCATACACTGCCCGGGGCAAGCATGGGATTCCTAGCAGACAAGCGTGCACTCATCGTGGGGCTCGCCAGCGAGCGTTCCATAGCCTACGGTATCGCGACCGCGTTCCGGCGTGAGGGTGCAGCACTGGCCTTTACCTACCAGGGCGAGCGCCTCAAGGAACGTGTGGAGCGCATGGCCGCGGAGTTTGGCTCTGCCCTGGTGGCTCCAATGGATGTTGCGAATGATGTGGAAATTGACGCGGCCTTTGCTGCCGTCAAGCACCATTGGGGGAAATTGGACATCATCGTGCATTCGGTCGGCTTCGCGCCGCGCGACCAGCTGGCCGGCAATTACGCCGATGTCGTGACCCGGGAGGGCTTCCGCATCGCGCACGACATCAGCGCCTATAGCCTCGCCGCGCTTGCCAAGGCCGGCCGGCCCCTCATGCAGGGCGGACACGCGGCCATCGTCACCTTGACCTATCTCGGTGCGGTGCGCGCGATTCCGAATTACAACGTAATGGGACCGGCCAAGGCCAGCCTCGAAGCGAATGTGCGTTTTCTGGCCAATGCGCTTGGACCCGAGGGTATCCGGGTAAACGGCGTGTCTGCCGGCCCGATCAAAACTCTGGCGGCGGCCGGTATCAGCGGCTTTCGTTCGATACTCGAACACGTGCAAAAACAAACGCCGCTGCGGCGTAACATCAGTACCGAAGATGTGGGCAATGCCGCCGCCTTTTTGTGCTCCGATCTGGCGGCCGGTATTACCGGCGAAATCCTATACGTGGACGCCGGTTACAGCCACGTCGGCATGAACCTCGGCTGAAGCTGACGCATCACCCTGTACTTGCCGATCGAGCGCTCTGCGCCCGTCATAACCTCTGGCCGGAGGCCGCTACTCCGTGATGTTCGCAGCGTTCACCTTGACTTTGGCCTCGGCCCGCAGATTGGCAACGTAAGCAGCAAACTCCGCGCCCGCCAGCTGCTGAGTGAGCAGTTGCAGTTGAGCGGTGTGTTGTTGCTGGCTTAGGCTTGCCACACTGCCGGACTTCACGCCGTTCAGGATATAGACCGCACGCATGCCACTCGCCAGCGCTACCGTACCCGTCTCTGACTTGTCGGCCTGAGGCGTGCTAGCCGCGAACGCTGCACTCAAGATCGGCGCTGGCACTCCGGCCGCAGTACGATCAATGAATTTCGGCGGCGTGAATTTAAGCTGATACTGCTTGGCCACGGCGGATGCGTCCTTGCCCGCCTGCAAAGCCGCCTGTACCTCGGTGGCCACTTGCGCCGCGTGCCGCGCCGCCTGTTGTTGCGCAAGCAGGCTTGCGATCTTATCGTGCACCGCGGCAAGCGGCTGTGGCTCACTTGGCACACGGCGCGCGACGCGAATCACGACCACGTGATCCGGACCGATCTGGATGGGATCGCTATTGTTGCCCTGGGTAAGCACCGAATCGCTGAAGGCCTTGGCACGTACCGCTGCATTGGTGGCAATGCCGATGCCGTTATCGCGTGTCACATCACTCACCGAAGCAACCGGCAGATTGAGTTGCTTGCTCGCGGGCCCGAGAGAATCCGGGTGTTCGTAGGCGAGGTTCGCCAACTGATCCCCAAGCGCGAAATACTCGTCACTCGCCTTTTTCTTCTGATACTCGCTCAGCAATTGCGCACGCACCTCGGCAAACGGTTTTACCGTGGCGGCACGGATACCGTCGAGCTTGATGACGTCATAGGCGCCCTGAAGCTTAACAGGCCCTACCACCTCACCCATCTTAGAAATTCCAAACAACGCCTGTTCAAAAGCCGTGTTGGTGCTACCACGGGTAATCCACCCCAGATTGCCGCCGTTTTGTGCCGATCCGGCATCGTTGGAGTACTTCTTGGCGAGTGCGGCAAAACTAGCGCCCCCATTGACCTGCTTGAGGATATTCTCGGCCTTGGCCTTGGCGGCCGCCTCCGCCTTGACGCCACTGCCTTGCACGGTGATGAGGATATGCTGTGCCTCGCGCGCTTCGGCCTGCTTGAAAGACGACTGCTGCTGCGCGTACAGGCTCTCAAGCTGCGCATCGCTCGCCTGTATGCCGCTCGCCAATTTCGCTTGATCGAGTTCCACATAGGCGAGCGTCAGCTTCTCCGGAGTCATGAACTCCTTGGTGTGCGATTGGTAGTAAGCCGCGATCGCCTGTTCCGAAGGCTGCGCCGACTTCAAATACGGCTGTACCGGAATCTCGACGTAGCCGATGGAGCGCTGCTGGTCCTGCATGGCGACGCTCGCAACGAGCTGCGCGCTGGTCGCAAACGCGCTCGCCAGAATGGCATTCTGCAACTGACTCACTGCGAGATCCTGACGCTCACGCGCCTCGAATCCCGACGGTGTCATGCCGTTTGCCGAAAGCACCGCCTGATAGGCCTGCACGGAGAATTCCCCGTCGACCTGAAATGCCGAAATTTGTTGCACCGCGCCCACCAGCTCGGCGTTGTTGATACGGTAGCCGCGGCGCGCAATGTGCTGATCCAGTAGCGTGTTGTTTATCAAGCCCTGCAGTACCTGCTTGCGCAACTGCGCCTCGTCGATCATGCTCGGCTTGAAAGCGCTGCCCGCCGCTTGTTCGAGCTGCTGGTAACGGTTCTGATAGGCCTGCTGAAAGTCCTGCGGCGAGATTTTGGTGCCGTTCACCTCGGCCACCGAGGTATCCGCCGACGCCGAAAAATACGAATTGATTCCCCACAGTGCAAATGGCACGACAATTACCGCGAGGATAATGCCGGTTATCCACTTGGGGATGTTGTCACGAAATGCCTGGATCACCATGAACGCACCGCCTGCTTTGAGGGCGAGATCCATCCCGCCCACGGAGCAAAGGACGCCTGGACGGCGCCCTTCACGCAAGTCTTCAGGGATGGCGGAGTGGACGGGATTCGAACCCGCGACCCCCGGCGTGACAGGCCGGTATTCTAACCAGCTGAACTACCACTCCGCAGTGGCACTTCGCATCACCTGGTGGGTGCTGAGGGGCTCGAACCCCCGACCCTCGCCGTGTAAAGGCGATGCTCTCCCAGCTGAGCTAAGCACCCGGAGAGTGTGTCAGTTTACGGCATCCTTGAGGGCTTTGCCAGCTTTGAAGCCTGGCACTTTGCTCGCAGCAATCTGAATCGTTTGACCGGTTTGCGGGTTGCGTCCAGTGCGCGCCGCACGATGCTTGACTGTGAAGGTACCAAAGCCTACGAGGACCACTTGATCACCGTTGTGCAGCGCGCTGGTGACACTGTGCAACACCGCCTGCACGGCGCGATCGGCGTCCGCATGCGAAAGCTTGGTGGCTTCGGCTACCGCATTGATCAATTCAGCCTTGTTCATAAAGTTTTATCCCCTGGTTGCGTGAGTGTGGGTGAGAAACAAGCAGTCCGCAATAGATGTCAACAAACTTCACACATATAGAATTCAGCATGCCGAATGCATGCCCATTGGCCTGGCCACATCGGCTTGTGCCGGTATTTTATACAGGTGGCTGTCTGCGCTTGTCAACTTGTGCACCGTGGGAATCAGTGTGCGCGCGCCGCTTCGGAATCGGTAGCCTGCTCCGGCGCATCAGCAAGTGATACCGCCTGGCTCTGGGCATCCGCGGCTTGCGGGTGCGGAGCGTGCTCCAGTGCAGTCTTGAGCACATCATCAATCCAGCGCACCGGCCGGATATCGAGGGCGCCCTTGATATTTTCTGGAATCTCCACCAAGTCCTTGGCATTCTCCTCGGGAATCAACACTAGCGCAATGCCGCCGCGATGTGCCGCAAGGAGTTTCTCCTTGAGTCCACCGATCGGTAACACCTCGCCACGCAAAGTGATTTCACCGGTCATCGCCACGTCGGCACGCACCGGTATGCGCGTCAGTGCCGACACCAGTGCAGTGCACATTCCGACACCAGCACTCGGTCCGTCCTTGGGAGTAGCACCCTCGGGCACATGAATGTGCACATCGTATTTCTGGTGGAAATCCAGCTCGATGCCGAGGCGCGCCGCGCGACTGCGCACCACGGTCAAGGCCGCTTGAATCGATTCCTGCATCACCGCGCCGAGTTGCCCGGTGTGAATCAGTTTGCCCTTGCCGGGTACCACGGTTGCCTCGATGGTAAGAAGCTCGCCGCCGACTTCAGTCCAGGCGAGGCCGGTTACCTGACCGACCTGATTGTGGTTCTCGGCGTGACCATAACGAAACCGGCGCACCCCGAGATAGGTTTCCAGATCCTTGGGCACGAGCTGCAATTGTCCGGCATGCGGTTCGAGCAACAGGCTCTTGACCACCTTGCGGCAAATCTTGGAGATCTCGCGCTCGAGGCTGCGCACGCCGGCCTCGCGGGTATAAAAACGGATGATGTCGGCGATCACGTCTTCGCCGATCCGCAGCTCGGCCGGCTTCAGCCCGTTGTTGCGTATCTGCTTGGGGACCAGATACTTCATGGCGATGTTGATTTTTTCATCCTCGGTGTAACCCGGTAGACGAATCACCTCCATGCGGTCAAGGAGCGGCGCCGGAATGTTCATGGTATTGGCAGTCGCCACGAACAGTACATCGGACAGATCGAAATCCACCTCCAGGTAATGATCATTGAAGGTGTTGTTCTGCTCGGGATCCAAAACCTCGAGCAGCGCGGACGACGGGTCGCCACGGAAATCCATCGACATCTTGTCAATCTCGTCCAGCAGAAACAACGGATTGCGTACCCCCACCTTGGCCATGTTCTGCAGAATTTTGCCTGGCATGGAGCCGATGTAGGTGCGCCGGTGTCCGCGGATCTCGGCTTCGTCACGCACCCCGCCGAGCGACATGCGCACGAATTTGCGGTTGGTGGCCCGTGCAATGCTCTGACCCAAAGACGTCTTGCCGACACCCGGTGGCCCTACGAGGCACAGGATGGGTCCTTTCATCTTGTTGACACGTTGCTGCACGGCCAAGTACTCGAGAATGCGCTCCTTGACCTTCTCGAGCCCGTAATGGTCCTCTTCGAGAATCTTTTCCGCCGCGCCGAGATCGTGGCGCACGCGCGTGCGCTTGCGCCAAGGTACGTTTACCAACCAATCCACATAGTTGCGCACTACGGTGGCCTCGGCGGACATCGGTGACATGAGCTTCAGCTTGTTAAATTCTCCCGTGGCTTTCTCGTGTGCCTCCTTCGACATCCCGGCCTTATGAATCTTTTTCTCCAGCTCTTCCATCTCGTTGGGAGTTTCCTCGAGATCGCCCAACTCCTTCTGGATCGCCTTCATCTGCTCGTTCAGATAATACTCACGCTGACTCTTCTCCATCTGC
>JBOIBB010000083.1:0-8476 GCA_050739335.1 Gammaproteobacteria bacterium | reverse complement strand
ATCCACGTAGCGCTGATCATCATTGGTGGCATCGCCGATCCGCCGCGCAGCCGCGAGTGCATGCCCGGCAAGCCGGGCAGTTTTCCGTCAAACCGGACAACATCGCGGTAAGTGTTTTCTGGCTCATGCAGCAGCCGCGCTCAGCATGGCGCGTTGGGATGGAGGCACGGCCGTTCGGCGAGGTGTGGTACTCAGACCATATTGGGTCCGCTTTTGGTCGATTGTGTTGAAAACTCGGTTCTGAAAGCGCGCTCAAGCCAGGCGTTCGGACTTCGAATGCCGGTCAGGTGCTCGAAACGTCAGTGTGCACGTGCCCTTGTCCGTCACGTGGGAGCCGGATTCCCCATTTTCGGCCCTTTCGACGCCAACCACATTGCCATTCTTCGCAGGTTTTGCGCCGTGGCCGCCATCAGGAACTCTTCGTGCGCACCGCACAGACCGCGTAGCCGCAATCGTTGCAACCGCAGGATACGTTTCAGGTGTGCGAACAGGACCGCGACCTTCTTGCGCTGTCGTGATCGGATGTAGGCAGGCGTCTTCGCAATCTGCCTCGCGACCTCACGCGCAGATTCGTTGACGTGCCACGTGGATTGGCCCTTTCACCTTGTTGTGCGTGCGCGTCTGGGTCGCGCTCGCCTTCTGGCATGCCGGTGTAGTCAAGTTCGACGACCCCCCCGGGCACCCTGTTCCTGTTCAACAGCCTATACCACGTGCCCCTGCTGCCGCCCGATCTTGCAGCCGTGTTCGGCACCTGGATCGAACTGATCGTGCCGTGGTTCATCGCCTTCGGTCTGCTCGGCCGGCCGTTCGCACTGTTCCTGTTCGTCTACAACATCATCGCGTTCAGTTCGTTTCCGGGGCTGTGGCCACACGGTTTCTGGACCGGTCTGTTCAGTACCGGCGCGTTCGCCGATCACAAGGTCTGGGGCCTGATGCTACTGGCAGTGATCGCGTGGGGGCCGGGACGCTTTTCGCTGGATGCGTTGATTGGAACGCTCTGGCGCCACCGTACCCGCGTCGCGCCTGCCTGAACCGACGAGCCATTGCCGTTCTGCATGTAACGATTCCAGGTTTGACCATCCAACCGGCGCCAATCGAACCAAACCGGTCTATGGCGGGAGTCTGCTTTCGGAAAGGCTGGTCACCAATGCTTGATCAAGTGGTAAGCACGCCTATCGGCAATCGGTAAGTTGTACTCGTCGATTTGGAGTGGAGTTTAGAAGCCTTTCCCTGCGCCGGTTACCGGCAAACCTGAATAGTGGTCGCATACGATGTGCCACGTTCCATTCTCCTTGTGGTAAACCTGAGATTCGCGCCCCTTGGTAGTGATGTGCCTGCCACCCTTGCGAGTAGTCGCGTGAAACGTCCACGTGAACTCGCCCCATGCCGTATCGCCGTAGACGTGGATGTCTGGGTTCTCAATCAGAAGTTGTCGTTGGGAGAAGGTGTTTCCCATAGTTTGGTCGTAAAATTTCTTCTTGATGGCGCGAAGACCCCGCTCCGTACCACGCGGCTCAATGAAGATCGCCTCCGGGGCGTGGGACCATATCTGATCAACGAGATTGAGGTCGATTTTATCGACAGCGATCTCGTACTTTCTCAGCAAATCTTTGATTTGTGCGACCGCTGTCGGGTCACCAGTACTGGTTAGATCACTCGCCGCTTGAGCGTTTGCTGCCATCGTCATGAAACCGAGGCAGATTACCGCAGCGGCAACTGCTCTTGCTGCTGCACGATCAATCATCGCTTGTCTCCAAAGCTCTTGGATTTTTATAACTAAATTAAGCTTATCACTTGTCGCGACGATTGAGTCCCCAAGCTGCTGTGAGTCGGAAAACGCGGTCAAAATGCCTGCGTCGGGACACGCCGCCAACGACTGCTATGAGGCGAATTGACAAGATTGAAGATCGTCTCGCTCTGGCCGTGAGCAGGCATACAACAAGTTACCGATCAATCGCTTTGTGTTGTGAAGATCAAGCTGCCGCAGGTTACACCGCCCTCCGCTTTTGCGAGCTCCGAGGCATCGGTTGTCCCGACCTGAATACCCTGCTCTTTCAGCCGCTGCCGCGTTTGTGTAAACGCGGCCGGGTAAATGACTGTCGTGCCAATGAGCAGCGCGTTGGCGGCGAAGGGCTCGGAGTCCGCAACGTCAATCAACCGCATGGATTCAAATGCGCTTGCATCCACCCAGCGCCGATTGATGAGAACGCAGTTTTTGTCAACTTGAGTGACTGCGGACTTTAGATGCAGACAGCCGTGCAAGCGCACTCCGGTCACAACATAACCGAAGGGTGCGAGCGCGCGACGGAGTTGTCCGATCCCGTCCAGGTTGCCGCGCTCAGAAAGCCCCACGTAAAGCGTCTTGCCCACGCGCAGCACGTCGCCGCCATCGAGTGTGCCCGATGGTTCAATGTAAAACAGCTTGCGGTATGGCTTGAGGGCATTGGCCACCGTGGCGGTCTCGCCGCGCCGCGACTCGGCACCCGGACGGGTAATCAACGCGAGTTCGTCGAGCACCACCGCGGTATCCTCGACGAACACGGAGTCCGGCAATTCCGGCTCCGCCGGCAGACGAATCAGCTTGCAGCCAAGGGTTTCGAGCAGTTCCGCATAGCGGCGGTGCTGCATGCGGGCGCGCTCCAGATCAATCGGAGTACGGGCAAGATGCGTAAGTTCACAGTCCGCAATGCGTGGACTGACTTCGCGGGTGATGGCAAGCAACATGCGATCCCTCTGGTAGAAGTTGTGGCTTGGCGCGTTGCCAGAAATTATACCCGCGCCGTTCGCGGCGACCGCCCGCCGAAAACAAAAGCACGCTCCGGGCCATGTATGATGACGGCGAGCATGAGCACGCGGGCAGACCACGCCAAACAGTGCAGCACATGAAATCCTTGAAACCCTGTCCCGGTTGCGGCGCACGCTTTGCCGACGTTGCAGGCCCCACGCACCGTTACCTCGAATCCTCACCCGCTTGTTGGGCCACGTACGGCGAGGTGCTCGCGCGCGAGTACAGCGACCCGGCCTACTACGCTGTACACCGGCTCAGCGTGGACGCTTATGCCATCCAGCATCCGGGCAAGCCTTCGCCGCAAACCATTCAATCGGCCGCCGTGCACCTCATCAGCCTGTATTTGGTTCTTGAGCGCGACGTGGATCTACAACGCGCGACCCGCGCGATGCGAACGGCAGTAAAAACGAAAGGCCGCTTCGTGTGGCTCACCCCTCCGCCTGCGTTGGGGAGTATCACCGTCGCGGATGTACACATGGCCAAGACTGTCGAAGAACACAAACGATTGGTGCGTGCCTGGGCCGATTCGGTGTGGTCCGCCTGGGCGCCGCATCACGCAACCATCCGCAGTTGGGCGACGGACAAATTCCAGTAAGACGTGCGACTGATCAGAAAGAGGAGTCCGGCCCTGCAAGGAATGCGATTTCTTCAACGGTGGACTGACGCCCGAGAATCGCGTTGCGGTGAGGGTAACGGCCGAGCCGATCAATGATGGCTTTGTGTTTGAGTTCATACTTCAGACTGGCGTCCGCGCCCGGCTGACGAAACAGGCGCTCGGCAATAGCGTGGATGGCGCACGATTCACTGTGCATATAGGGCATGTACAGGAATGCCCGCTGACGCGCTTCGAGTGCCTGATCCGCGCCCGTGCGCACGGCTTCCTGCGCGAGCGCCAGTGCCATACCGTCACAGGCGAAGGCCTGGGCGCTGTCACGGAACAGATTGCGCGAAAACTGGTCGAGCACGATGATTTCGCCAAGCCGGCCGGCAGGCGAGTTACGCCACGTATACAGTTCACCCTGCGCAGCGGCGTGTTGCATCGCCGCGAAGCGCGTGCGAATCAGGGCATCGAAATCCGGATCCTTCTTGAAATGCTGTTCACGCTTCGACTCCTCAAACCAGAACTCGATGACTTCGCCGAACTGCGTCGCGGCCGCCATCAGTTCCAGCCCCGCGGACGCTTGACCCGAAATGCTTCGGCAATCACTTGCTTGTCAAAGCCGGCCGGGGCTTCGCCGTCCGCCGCGTACCGGTACACGGCGGCCTGATAAATGGTCTGCAGGGTGGACTGCACCAGCGCCAGAGCCACGAGGTAAATCGCGAGCAGCCCGCCGACCACGACGAGTACCGCAGCACCGCCGCCGACCGCGAACAGCATGAAGACCAGTGCCGGGATTACACCCAGCACAAAGAAAATCAGGCCAAAGCTCACGTTGCCGATAATCTGCTCGCCCCAACTGCGCTTGAGCATTTCCACGGAGCGCTTGTAAGAGTCGATCGGGCCATCGCCTTCGGCCACCAATACCGGCACCACCAGGAACGAGGTCACGGTCCAGGCCATGCCCAGCAATCCCACCACGATGCGGCCAATGAAACCCACGCGTTCTTCCAACATCCGCAGCAGGAAACCCACGGTGCTCGCGAGCAGAGCCCAGCCGAAAATCTGGGGAAACCGCTGCCACGCTGCGCGCCAGCCGTCGCCCAGCGTCGGCTGGTCTCCGTCCATTTGCTTCAGCACGCAGGCGATCAAAGCGGAATTGCAAAAGATCATCACGAAATAACTGATGAAGTAGAAGAGAAACAGGGTGCCGTACATGCCATGCGCAGGATGCTGCGGATTCCTGAACCAGCCCTTGGCCACGCCGCTCGAATACAGCGGCAAGCCAAACAGCAGAATCACACCGAGCAGCGCCAGCCCTGACACCAGCGGAAACACCACCAATTTCTTGTCCTGCTTCAGCAGTTGCCAGGCGGCTCCCATCAACTGCCAAGTGCGTGCGAATTTCCCCATAGTTGCGGCTCCCACCGACGGATGAACGACATCTGTATATAAGCAGAATCGCGCGCTGGACAGCAAACCCCCGGCGCGCTGGCATGGAACATATCAGGCGCGCATGACTTGGAGCTGCACACGACTCGCGTTTAATACCTCGAGTGCGAACTCGGCCCAGCCCTCGGCACTGAAGGCGACAGGGCGCACCGCGAGTACCCGGACCATCGCCTCGGCGGCCTGGAGACCTTCGTGACGCATGAGGAAGTACCCGAGCGCGAGGCACGTTCGATCTTTGCCCGACGTGCAGTGGATCAGCACGGGACGATCCTCGGCGAGTTGCGCCTGCACAAACTCGTAGGTCTCGGGCAGCACCTTGAGGCAGTGCTCGAGATCACCGCGTCGCGGCGGCGCATTCGGCGAAAGCGGCAGGCAGGTGTAGGCAAGGCCATGCCGGGAAAGATCCCCGGCATGGCAAAGCTCGCCGTCGTTTACCGAGAGCACGGCGCGCACGCCCGCCTGCTGCAACTCCGCGTAAGTCCACGGCTCACGATTCGGGCCGGCGCGCCCGGCTACGCACCCGGGCAGTAGCCAGAAAATCTTCGCCACGCGAGGGGCCGGCGGTTATTTCAGGTACTTTTCCATCCAGCCGACCCAGCGGCGAAACACGTCGGTGGTCTGCACGATGTCCTGCGGGAAATGCGTGGGCTCGGGATACGCGTAGAACTCCACGGTCACGCCGTTATCACGTAGCCCGTGATACCACTCCTCGGCATTCACGAACGGCACGTTGGCATCGTCCACATCGCTCATCAAGAGCGTCGGCGCCTTGACGTTGCGCACATAGGTGATCGGCGACTGCTCCCGCCAAATCTTCCAGCCGGCATCGGTCCAAGGCGAAGAGCCGAAGAAATACTCGTCGCCCTTCTGGTAATAGGCAATGGTGTAATCCATCACCCAGTCGGTGAGCGGCGCACCCGCAACCGCGGCCTTCCACACGTTGTAATGGCCCGTGAGCCAAGTGGTCATGTAGCCGCCGTAGGACCAACCGGTCACGCCGATGCGGTTCTGGTCCACGCTGCCGAGTTTCTCGACCGCCTTGAGCCCCGCCATCACGTCCTCACCCGGACCTGTGCCGGTATTGCGGTAAATCGCGTGCTGGTAGCGATCGCCCAAATTGGTACTGCCGCGATAATTCGGCTGAAACACCAGAAAGCCGGCGCCGGCCAGGAGTTGTGGCAACGCGGAAAAACTTACGGTCGAGGAGCCTTCGGGCCCACCATGGACGACGAGCACCAGCGGATACTTCTCGCCCTGCCGATAACCGACCGGATAAGTCAGCACGCCGTCTTCGTCGAAGCCGCCGTTCTTCCAAGCCACCGTAGTGGTACGCCCCAGACTGAGATCGTCGACAAAGGCATTCACGTCGGTGAGCCGGCGCGGGGTCGCGTTCACCGAATCCATAACGTAGAGCTCACCCGGATGCGTAGCGGTGTTGCCGATAAAGGCGATCGCGCCGCTCTTGGCAACGCTCAATCCAAAACCCGCATTGATGTCCCCGAGATCCAGCACGCGCGCCTCGCCCGCCACCGGCTGCTCCCAGAACACCGAGCGTGTGCCGAGTTCTCCCTGCGTAATGAGCGCCCGGCCACCCGGAAGCCAGGCATAGGTATTGAAATTGCGCGCCAGTGCGGCGGTGGCATCGTGGACTTCGCTGCCCGCACCCACGTATACCGCATTGCCGTTGTTCTCATCGCCGTTGCGCGGACGTTGAAAGGCAAAATCGCCGCCCGTGGGAGCGTAGGTGAAACTCGCCGCCCCTTGGGCGGCCACCAGCGTGGACGGTGAACCGCCGTTCACACTCACGACGCCGATCACAGAATGAAACGACGGCCCCCAGTACGGGCCGGGATATTGCGTAAAGGCAATGCGCTGCCCGTCGGGGCTCCAGGCCGGAGCCGTAGCTCCGCCCTGATCGGTATCGAGGCTGAAGCTGCCCTGCGTAAGCTGCGTGGCTTTGCCGCTCGCCGCGAAAATCACCCACAACTGCCACGGCGCCACGGCTTGCTTGAGCAGGAAATTGCCATCCGTCACTTGGAACACCTTGTTGTGTTCCTTGATGGCCTGCTCGTTCAGCGGCGGGTCCTGCGCGATAAAGGCGAACTGTTTTCCGTCCGGGCTCCAGGAATAGGTGTCGATCCCCTGCTTGTTGTCGGTCACGCGGCGCGCATCACCGCCATCCATGGGCAGCACAAATATCTGCGGCTTCTTGCTTTGAGGATCCTCAGCCACGAAGGCGAGCTGCGTGCCGTCGGGTGACCAGTGCAACTCCGAGACGCCTTCACGGTTGAAGGTCAGAGCGCGGCGCGTGCCGGTCGCGGTCGTGACCAAGTCAATTTCCTGCTTGGCTTTGTCCGTCTTCCAGTCGGGCGTCGAGACGATCAGCGCGATCTGCTGGCCGTCCGGCGAGATCCGCGGATCGCGCAGCGACACGATTTTCTGCAAATCGCTCAACTGAAAGACCGGCGACTGGGCCGCCAGCGCAGCCAACGGCCAGGCCAAAACACAACACACAATCGGTATCAGATACTTCATGGATTTCATAGCACTCTCCACATCCAAATAGAATTCGGGCAAGGTTTGTGAATAAAAAATCGGAAGCTTGAGGATGACTGAAAACCTCACTCAACGCGCCCAAGCCAATACCCTGGCCGGCGTCTGTGATGAGCAAACGCCGTAACCTGTCACTCGTCGTCCTTTATCCTGAAGAATACCGCGTAGGGAAAGCGGGACAGGCCGACCCTTCTAATCCCCGATGGAGCCGCCAGTTTGCATACTGCCGGCGTTTCCATGGCCAACGAGATCGCCCGCTCAAACTCTGATACAAGTATCGCACTTAAACCGGCGCGCTGTTCCTCGTAAAAGTGCACAGCCTTCAGATACTCGGTCTGCGCGCCCGGCAAGAAGCCGTAATTCACCGAAGCAAAGCCCGCGCCTGTCTTGCAACTTCTTCTCCGGGCACCAGCTTTACCGTTCCCGCGTCCAATTCCGCAACACGCCGGGCGCTTTCCTCACCCCAGAGGCGGTCATATTCTGACTCCGGTATTTCTTCCAGACTCCAAAGCAGACGCCGCGCCAAGGTTGCCCGCTCCTCGGGAAGCAGCGCGAACGCTTCGGCTTCAATCTGTTTAATATCCATGTGGAACACCGCCATTTTGCGAATAGCGCATATATACCACCGCCCATCGGCGAAAAAAAGCCTATCCCACACCGGAACAAAGCTCCTTGAAACAAAGGCTCTCAGCTTTTCGCGGACAAATACAACGACAGCAGACTTTTGAAGAGTTTGCCGTGATTCGGCACCTTCAGGTGCAGGAGTTCATGCACGATGACGTAATCCTGAAAATCCCGCGGCTGACGCAGCAGGCGCGTGCTGAAACTTACCCAGCCGGCCGCGGAACAGGAAGCCCATTTGCGCTGCATTTTCTGCATGCGGACAACCTTGGGTTTGACGCGCATGGCTTCGGCCCAAGCCTGCACTCGCGTCTTGAACCGCGCCCGTTCCAGGTCCGCACGCTTCACGGCATGTAGAACCTCAAGATGGCATCGGCCAGCTCCACCATGCGGTGTTTGCCAACTTCAATCAGCAGCGGCTTATATAGCTCGGCTTTGAGCTGGCGAAATTCCTCGGGATTGGC
>JBOIBB010000082.1:0-28403 GCA_050739335.1 Gammaproteobacteria bacterium | reverse complement strand
TATCCACACCGTTTACGCGACGCTCCTGAACGATCGCAAGGCTATGGCTGCCCTGGACGCGACCTTCCACGCGGCGCCGTATTACCGGCCACCCGTGGCCCCCATCCTGTACGTCAAGCCGCGCAATACGCTGGGCGCACATGGCGCCCGCGTTGCCGCACCGGCAGGCGCGACGAGCGTGCAAGTCGGGGCTTCGATCGGCATCGTATTGGAGCGCGTCGCGGCGCGCGTCGATGCGGCCCATGCGCTGGACTACGTGGCCGGGTTTGCGTTGGTGGCCGATCTGGCGGTGCCGCACGCCAGCTTTTTCCGCTTGCCGCCGCGCGACGTGATCCCGGATGGGTTTTGCGTCCTGGGTCCGGCGCTGGTCGCGAAGCGCCACGTGGCCAACCCGGATGACGTCGCGCTCACGGTTCGCGTCGGCGCGCACGCGGTATTTTCTGCCAGCACCGCGTCCTGCGTGCGTGGTGTCGCGCAACTGCTGGCGGACGTCACCGACTTCATGACGCTGGCGCCCGGCGATGTGCTGACGCTCGGAGTGCCGTGGGGCGCGCCGGTGGTCCACGCGGGCGATGCGGTCACCATCGAAGTGCAAGGCTGGCCGCCGTTGCGGTTCCAGATGGCCGACGCGTCCGCCGGGGAGGCCCTGCGATGAAGCGTGCGCGGGTGGCCTGGGCCGGTGCGATCCACGAAGCGTATCCCGCAGATGACGGCCGCGTGCGGCTCGAGGACGGACGTGTTTGTGGCGAGCGCGACGTCGTCTGGCTGGCCCCGATCGAGTTGGGGACCCTATTTGCGCTCGGCCTCAACTACGCCGCGCACGCGAAGGAAATCCAGGTTGCGGCAAACAAGGAACCGCTGGTGTTTCTCAAGGGCCCGGGTTCGGTGGTCGGACACCTCGGGAGCAGCCGGCGCCCGAACGGCGTCGAATTGATGCACTACGAATGCGAGCTGGCCGTGGTGATGGGACACGCGGCACGCAACGTCGCACGCGCGGATGCCTTGAGCCATGTCGCCGGCTACACCATCGCCAACGATTACACCGTGCGGGATTACCTCGAGAACTACTATCGGCCGAACCTGCGGGTCAAGAATCGCGACGGCGGTACCGCGCTCGGGCCCTGGTTCACCGACGCCGCGGACGTCCCTGATCCGCAAAACCTCGAGATCCATACGTACGTCAACGGCACGGAGACCCAAGCCGGCAACACCCGCGACATGGTGACACCGGTCGCGGCGCTGATCGAGTACCTGTCGAGCTTTGCGACGCTCGCACCGGGCGACGTAATCCTGACCGGGACGCCCAAGGGCACCGTGAATGTCAATGCGGGCGATGAAGTGGTTTGCGAGATCGGCAATCTGGGGCGGCTCACCAATTTTGTCCTGGGCGACCAGGACTTCCATCGCGGGAATGTTGGAGATGCGGGATGAAAGTGGAGCACCTCATCAATGGCGAGTCGGTGCCGGCGGCGCAGTACTTCGAGACCATCAACCCGACCAACCAGGAAGTGCTGGCCGAGGTGGCGCGCGGTGGTGCGGCAGAGATCGACGCCGCGGTGCAAGCCGCGAAGGCCGCGTTCCCGGTCTGGTCCCGGAAGCCCGCCAGCGCGCGCGCGACGATTCTGGAAAAACTCGCGGACCTGATCCTCGCCCACGTCGATGAAATTGCGGAAACCGAAACCCGCGATACCGGCCAGCCGATCGCGCAGACCCGCACGGCGCTGATCCCGCGTGCGGCCACCAACTTCCGGTACTTTGCCGAAATGTGCACGCGGGTCGATGGCGCGAGCTACCCGACCGACACTCATTTGAACTACACGCAGTACAAGCCGGTGGGCGTGTGTGGCCTGATCTCGCCATGGAACGTGCCGTTCATGACCGCCACGTGGAAGACGGCGCCGTGCCTTGCCTTCGGCAATACCGCAGTGCTGAAGATGAGCGAGTTGTCGCCCCTGACGGCGTCGATGCTGGGCAAGCTCGCGTTGGAAGCGGGCGTGCCGCCCGGGGTCTTCAATGTGGTGCAGGGCTACGGCGCCGAAGCGGGCGAAGCGCTGGTGAGGCACCCCGACGTACGCGCGATTTCCTTTACCGGCTCGACGCGCACCGGCACTCACATCGTGCAGGCCGGTGGACTCAAGAAGTTTTCGATGGAGCTGGGCGGCAAGTCGCCGTTCGTGATTTTCCACGACGCCGATTTCGAGCGCGCGCTGGACGCCGCGGTGTTCATGATTTTCTCCAACAACGGCGAGCGCTGTACCGCGGGCTCGCGGATCTTTGTGCAGAAATCGTTGTACCCGAAATTTGCCGACCGGTTCGTCGAACGCGCCAAACGTCTTGCGGACAAGGTCGGTGATCCCATGGAAGACGCCACGATCATCGGGCCGATGGTGAGCCCCGGTCACTTGCAGAAAGTCCGCGGCTATATCGAACTTGGCCAGAAGGAAGGCGCGACGTTGGCCTGCGGCGGACTGGATGCGCCCGCGTTGCCGGAAAAGCTGCACAAGGGCAACTACGTGTTGCCGACGGTGTTTCTGGACGTGAAGAACGACATGCGGATCGCGCAGGAAGAAATCTTCGGTCCGGTGGCGTGCGTGATTCCGTTCGCGGATGAGGCCGAGGCGATCCGCCTTTCCAACGAGATTGCGTACGGCTTGTCGAGCTACGTGTGGACCGAAAGTACCGGGCGTGCGCTGCGCGTGGCGGCCGCGATTGACGCCGGCATGTGCTTCGTCAACAGCCAGAATGTCCGCGATTTGCGCCAGCCGTTTGGCGGCGTCAAGGCCTCGGGCGTAGGACGCGAAGGTGGCATCTGGAGCTACGAGGTGTTCCTGGAACCCAAGAACGTCTGTGTGTCGCTCGGCGCGCACCGCATCCCGAGCTGGGGCAACTGACCCGCCGCGCGGAGGTTCACATGGGCAAACTTGCGCTGGCCGCAAAAATCACGCACGTGCCGTCGATGTACCTGTCGGAGCTCCCCGGCCCGAATCACGGTTGCCGCGAGGCTGCGATCGCGGGCCACCGCGAAATCGCGCGCCGCTGCCGCGAACTCGGTGTCGACACCATCGTGGTGATTGACGTGCACTGGCTGGTCAACAGCGAGTACCACATCAATTGCGCGCCGCGGTTCGAAGGCACCTACACCAGCAACGAGCTGCCGCACTTCATCAAGAACATGCCGTATGTGTGCCCCGGCAACCCGGAACTCGGGGAGTTGATCGCCCAAGCGGCCAATGACATGGGCGTGAAGACACGTGCGCACGCGCAGACCACGCTGGCGCTGGAATACGGAACGCTGGTGCCGATGCGCTACATGAACGCCGACCAGCAGTTTCGCGCGGTGTCGATCGCGGGCTGGTGTGCCTGGCACGACCTCCCGACGAGTGCACGGTTCGGAGCCGCAATCCGGAAGGCGATCGAGGCGCACTACGCTGGCACCGTGGCCTTGCTCGCGAGCGGCTCCCTGAGCCACCACTTCGCCAACAACGGGACCGCGCCCGAGTTCATGCACAAGGTGTGGGATCCGTTCCTCGAACAGGTCGACCGGCACGTGGTGTCGCTGTGGGAGCGCGGCGACTGGACGGCATTTTGCGGAATGCTGCCGTTGTACGCCGAAAAGTGCTGGGGCGAGGGCGGGATGCACGACACTGCGATGCTCTTGGGTGCGTTGGGCTGGGACCGCTACGACGGCAAGGCGGAAGTCGTGACGCCGTATTTCGGCAGCTCCGGGACCGGCCAGATCAACGCGATCCTCCCGGTGCTCCCTTTGAATTCCTAATCGATTGAGGAACTCTCCATGCCACACCTGACTATCGAATACAGTGCAAATCTTGCCAACAATGCCGAGATGACCGATCTTTGCCGTGAGCTCGCACACTGCATTGACACGCAGCGTGACGGCGACCGCAAAGTATTTCCGACCGGCGGCATCCGCGTCCGGGCGCTCAAGAGCGAAGCCTGTTGCATCGCCGACGGCAGCATCGAGGACGCGGCGTTCGTGCACCTGAACTTCAGGATCGCTGCCGGCCGGAGCGATGCCGTGCTCAAGGCGACCGCCGCGGTGTTGATGGACGTCGTCAAACGTCACTTTGCTGAAGCCTACCGGACGCGCGGATTCGCCGCGTCCCTCGAGGTCAACGAATTTGGGAAGTTCGGTACCTTGAAGTACAACAACCTCCACCAGCGCCTCGCCGAACACGCAGGGCCCGAAGGCATGCACCGTGCTGGATAAAGCGACCACCCGCGTCTTCGCGGGGCAACTCGACCAAGCCGAGAAGACCCGCACCCAGCTTCGGCAGTTTTCGCGCGCGTATCCAGAGATGACGATCGAGGACGGCTATGCGATCCAACACGAGTGGGTCAAGTTGAAGCTCGCCGAAGGCGCCGTGATCAAAGGCCGCAAGATCGGCCTGACCTCGCGTGCGATGCAGCGCTCGTCGCAGGTCGATGAACCGGACTATGCGCCGCTGCTGGATACGTTCTTCTTTGAAGTCGGGCGCCCGCTCCCGATCGAACGTTTCATCAAGCCACGGGTCGAGGTGGAGCTGGCGTTCATCCTGTCGAAGGATCTCGCGGGTCCCGGCGTGAGCGTGTTCGACGTGCTGGATGCGACGGCGTACGTGACACCCGCGCTCGAAATCATCGACGCGCGCATCGAACAGTACGATCGCGACAGCCACGCCCCACGCAAGGTGTTCGACACGATTTCCGATTTCGCGGCCTGCGCGGGAGTGGTCTTGGGCGGACGCCCGGTACGTCCGCTGGACTTGGATCTGCGCTGGGTCGGGGCATTGTTGTATCAGAACGGCGTACTGGAACGCAGCGGCCTCGCGGCGGCGGTGCTGGATCACCCCGCGCGCGGGGTCGCGTGGCTCGCCAACAAGATCGCGCCGTACCGCGAGTCGCTCAAGGCTCGGGACGTTATCCTAGCCGGATCGTTTACGAGCCCGGTCGAGGCCCACGCGGGCGATAGCCTGCATGTTGACTACGGGCGCCTGGGCGGCATCGCAATCAAGTTTGAGTGAATGGCTGCGGAATTGCCGACCGTGCTGCGTACCGGCAAGTTCGTACAGTACATGGGTGCCCCGTCACGGGGTCTTGGGCGTTGATTCGACCTGCTTCAAGGAGTCTTTGTGGACGCGATCAAGAACCCCTTCAAACATGCATTGCAAACCGGCAAGCGGCAAATCGGACTGTGGGCTGCCTTGGCCGACCCGTACGTAATTGAAGTGCTGGCGACCGCCGGGTTCGATTGGCTCCTGATCGACAACGAACACGCACCGAACGACGTGCGCACGACGCTCTCGCAGTTGCAGGCACTCGCCGCCTACCCGACCGCGGCAGTGGTGCGGCCCGCTCATGGCGACACCGCGCTCATAAAAAAGTATCTCGACATCGGTGTGCAAACGCTGCTCGTGCCGATGGTTGACTCCGCCGAACAGGCGCAGCAGGTGGTTGCGGCGACCCGCTATTCACCCCGCGGTGTGCGTGGGGTCGGAAGTTCTCTGGCGCGCGCCTCGCGCTGGAACGCGGTGCCCGATTACCTGCACACGGCCTCCGATGAGCTCTGCGTGCTGGTGCAGGCGGAATCCACCATGGCACTGCAGAATCTCGCAACAATCGCCCGGGTGGACGGGGTCGATGGCGTGTTCTTCGGGCCTTCCGATTTGAGCGCCTCGATGGGCCTGATCGGTCAATCCGGTGCGGCCGCAGTGCGCAAGGTCGTTGGCGACGGCATCCGCCTGGTGCACGACGCCGGCAAGGCAGCCGGTGTATTGACCTCCGATGTCGAACTCGCGAAGGAGTACCTCGCGGCTGGAGCTACGTTCGTGGCTGTGGGAAGCGATATCGGATTGCTGCGCGCATCGACGGCACGCCTGTTGGCAGCGTATCGCGGCGGGTAATGCACCGAGTTGTGCCAGGGCGCGAGACGCAACTTTCACTGGCTCACCAGGAGTGAATCGCTCCGGGTTTTCCGGAGGCTGCTTGGTCTGAGTCACGCCGCCTTGAGTAACGCGACCTGTTGTTGGTAGCAATCGATGCCGTGGCCCAGGTGCTATGCGACGCCGAACTGCTTGTGGACCAACGGCACAGCGCGCGCGATCCAGGCCGAGGCGGCCGCCTCGAAGTCCATGTCGCAAAGCCCGATGTCCACGAGGCGTGTGGCGCCGAGTTCGGCGAGCCGCGCGTCGAGGGCGATGCCGACCGTACAGTACGCCGAGTAACACGTCGCGCCGAGCGCCAGCACGCCATAGCTTAATTGCGGCAGGCGTGGCGCGTTCTTCGAAGTCAGAAACCCCATGAAGACCAACGCGTCTTCGGGCGGCTCTTCGTCGTCGTAGGTGCTGATCGCGACCAGCAGGCAGCGTTCTTGCGTCAATTCCTGCAGCCGGTATTTGCCGGTGTTGAGCCAACGTGCAGGCACGCCGGCGGCTGCGAGCTGTTCCCACAACTGTTTGCTGACGCGCATGCAGTTGCCGGTTTCGGTGCCGTACAAGACCGTGATGCCGGGTGTACTCCGGAGTTTCTCGTTGGACATGGATCGAAAGATACCGGAACGCGCGCGGTGCGTAATTGAGCCCGGACAACCGCGGCGGCTTGTGTGGCGCCGCCTGAGTTAAACGTGGCGCCGGGTTTACTGGCGCCATGCCCGGCTGCCGGCTTGGGGCGGGCCGGATCCACGCCCCAGTTGAAAATTGCCCCGGCCGTTGCAATATATCTGGTCCATATCAGGAGCGATTCACTTGGCAGTTGGCTGGGCAAAAGACGGCGCGGTGCAGGAGCAGATCGATGCGAGTATCGAGGATGCGCTCGCGGACGTGCGGGGCAGAATGCCCAAGGGCAAGAGCCTGAAATACTGCACGGAATGCGGCGCGGAGATCCCCGAGGCGCGGCGCAAGGCGCTCCCGGGCGTGCGATTGTGTGTCGTCTGTCAGGCCGAGGCCGACAAGCACATCGCAGTGCACAGTCCCTACAACCGCCGCGGTAGCAAGGACAGTCAACTGCGCTGAGGTTCGGTGGCTATTTGGGGAAATCAGGACGCGAAAGGATTGTCGCCGGTGATGGATAAACTCTTCACGGTAGCGAGCAGATCCTCATAGGCGATATTTTGCTGGTGACCACTGGATAATTTGTCGCGAGTGTGGCGCTGGCGGCGCGCAGGATTCACGGAATCGTGCAGCCGCACGACAGTCAACGTTCCACACGCGTATCCACTTCGGCCTGGTAATCAATCTCCGGCCTGCCGAAACCGAACAAGCGGAGAAAGTCCCGCTTGTATCCCGCGTACGCGGTGAGATCAAAAAGGCTTTCCGTGGTGATCCGCGGCCACAACTCCCGACAGGCGCGCTGTACATCCGCGCGCAATTCGTGCTCATCCAGCCGTAAGCGGCCGTCGGCATCGCTACTTGGTGGCCGTCCATCTGACCGGTAGAGATAATCCCGGAACAAGCGCTGCTGCTGCCCGAGACAGCCTTCGTGCAACCCTTTCGCGCGCATGATCTGCTCGACCACCGACAGATACAGCGGCATGGCCGGAATGGCCGCACTCGCCTGGGTCACAACCGATTTCAACATCGCGACATGCACGTTCAGACTCTGCAGCTTGAATTCTGCACGTAGTTGCTCGGCCGTATTCTCAAGATGTTGTTTGGCGCGACCGATGGTGCCGTGCCAGTAGATGGGCCAGGTGATCTCCGGTCCGATATAGCTGTAGGCCACGGTGGTCGCGCACGGCGACAGCACGCCGGCGGCATGCAACGCCCGAACCCACAGGCGCCAAGCCTCGCCGCCCATGACCGCAACGGTGTCGCGGATTTCTTCCTGGCTGGCGGGCGGTACCGTGATCTCGACCACTGCATCCTGGTCGGTATCGATGGTTTTGGCGGTGAACGGTGCACCGATGGGTTTGAGCGCGGTGTGCGCCGTGGCTCCCTGCGGCAGTCGGCGCAGAGGCGCGGCCAATGAATAAATCACCAGGTCCACCTGGCCACCCAGGTCGCGCTTGATCGCGTCAACGGCATGCGCGCGCGTCGCATCTGCAAAGGCATCGCCGTTGATGCACGGACAGGGCAACCCCGCCTGTTTGGCGAACTTGTGGAAAGCCGCCGAGTTATACCAGCCGGCGCTGCCGGGTTTGGTGTCGCGCCCGGGCTTTTCCAGAAATATCCCCAGGGTGGCGGCACCGAAACCGAAGGCCGCGGTGATGCGTGCCGCCAGACCGTAACCGGTGGAAGCGCCGATGACCAACACGGATTTGGGCCCGTCGCCGCGCACGCCGAGACCGCGGGCGGCGCGGGTTTGCTCCAGCACGTTCAGCTCACAACCAGAGGGGTGGGCCGTGGTGCAGATGAATCCCCAAATTCTCGGCTGGATGATCACCTTCGAGCTCCGGCAGCCTGCTTCCGGTATTTTAAACTGGCGGCTGCAGGAAGCATGCACGGTAAATTAAACAAGCAGCTATCGGTTCAAATCAGCCAACAGCGCCGGTGGGGTAGGCACGGCTCGTCTGGCAGGGTTTCGCGTATAGTGTGGCGCCCGCAAACCGGTTTTGGACAGGGCCGCGTATCGCACCCATGGCTTTGTGAATGATTGTCATTGGAGCGCAGGTATGAGTGATATGGAATCTGGCATTCAAGACTGTGACGTGCTGGTGATTGGCGGCGGTCCGGGCGGCAGCACCGCCGCGGCACTACTGGCGCGTCGCGGTTACCGCGTGATGCAGCTCGAAAAGGCCCGGCATCCGCGCTTTCACATTGGCGAGTCGTTGCTGCCCATGAACCTGCCGGTGTTCGAACGTCTCGGCGTCCTGGAAAAAATCCGCGCCATGGGCGTGTACAAAACCGGTGCGGACTTTGAGGCCGATAACGCCCGTGGCTACAACACCTATGACTTTGCGCGCGCTCTGGGCAAGAGCCCGCCGCATGCCTTTCAGGTGTGGCGCCAGGACTTCGACCAGATGCTGTTTGCGCATGCGCGCGAGCAGGGCGTGGATGCACGCGAAGGCGCCGAGGTTGTGGCGGTGGAACAGCGTGGTCCGCGCGACACCCGCGCCGAGGTCCATGCCGGAGCCGGTGTGCGCTATCAGGTGCGGGCTCGGTACCTGCTCGATGCCAGCGGCCGCGACGCCTTTCTCGCCAGCCGTAAAAAAATCCGCCACAAGAACGACCAACACCAAAGCGCGGCCATCTTCGGGCATTTCCATCATGTGGAACGTCGCCAGGGCGCGGACGCCGGCAACATCAGCATCTACAATTTCGCGCATGGCTGGATGTGGATGATCCCCTTGCCGGAGGGCGTGATGAGCGTCGGCGCCGTCTGCCGCCCGGATTATTTGAAGCAGCGCCGCGGCGGTACCCGCGAATTCTTGTATGCAACGCTGAAGCTCAATGCGGGCTTATGGAAGCGCATGCAGAACGCCGAATTGATCGGCGACGAAGTGCGGGTTACCGGCAATTATTCCTATGATGCCGACACCATCGGTGGCCCGGGCTGGATGCTGGTGGGCGATGCCTTCGCGTTCCTGGATCCGGTGTTCTCCTCGGGCGTGTATCTGGCCACCAGTGGCGCCGAGCAGACCGTGGCGGTGGTGGACGCGGCCTTGCGTGATCCGTCGCGGGAAACCCGCTTGCGGAAACGCTTGGAGAAGCGTCTGCGCAAAGGCATGCGCCGCTTTGCGTTTTTCATTTACCGGTTCAATTCGCCGGTGATGCAGTACATGTTCCGGTACCCGCGTAATTTTCTGCAGGTCGAGCAGGGAGTGATTTCGATGCTGGCCGGCGACCTGTTCGATTCGTGGCGGATCCTCTGGCGGCTGCAGTTGTTCCGTGTGATTTACGGCACGCGCGCCATGCTGACCTGGCGCCACTGGTACGCGGAACACCGCTATCGCTTGAGCCAAGCCAAAGCTCAATTCACCGGCGGCAACACCCCCGTGGATCCGGCCTGAGCAGGCCGGCGCGTACCCGGCCTAGAACATGCCACCGTTGACCGCGAACACCTGACGCGTGATGTAGGCCGCAGGTTCGGAAAACAGATAAGCCACCAGCCCCGCGATTTCTTCCGGACGGCCGAGGCGTCCCAGCGGAATCTGCTTCAAGGCTTCCGCCACCGGTGCGCCCTGCAGCATTTCGGTTTCAATCAGACCCGGCGCCACGCAGTTCACGGTGATGCCGCGGCTCGCCAGTTCCACCGCCAGCGCTTTGCTGGCCCCGATGAGCCCCGCCTTGGCGGCGCTGTAATTGGTCTGGCCGCGATTGCCGGCGATACCGGCGATCGAGGTGATGGCGACAATGCGGCCACCGTCGCGCAGTCGCACCAGCGGCATCAGCAGAGGTTGCAGCAGGTTGTAGAAACCGTCGAGGTTGACGGCGATGACCCGATCCCAGTCCTCGCCGGGCATGGCGGCGAAGCTGTTGTCGGCGGTGATGCCGGCATTGCACACCACACCCCAGTAAGCGCCGTGCGCTTTCAATTCCGTTTCCAGCGCGTGTTTCACCGCATCGCGGTCGGCAATATCGAAACCAAGCGTGTGCGCCCGGCCACCCTTGGCCTGGATGTCTCGCGCCAGTGCTTGCGCCGCCGCGTCATGGCGATGGTAATGCAGGCCGACGTCGAAACCGTCGCAGCCGAGCTGGCGCGCGATGGCGCCGCCAATACCGCCGCTCGCGCCGGTCACCAGAACCCGCTTTTGCGTGTTCACCGCTGATTGGCCTCGCTGATTTCAATGACGATGATGGTGGCGGTGGCCAGGGTTTGTCCATGGCAAAGAATGCGGCAGGCGCAGGCACCCACACCGCCGCTTTCGCCGAATTCCCGTTCCGCCACGATTTCCAGACGTGCCCCCTCGGGAAACCAGGCACTTGCCATTTGGTATCGGCGCGTGCCGAGCAGCATCCCCATGCGCGGCGGGAGCTTCGAACGCCGGCCTTCCAGTCCGGCGTGGGCGGCGATCGCCTGCGCCATCAATTCAATTCCAGCCCAGCTTGGCACGCCGCATCCGGGAACAAAAAGCGGGTGTGCGCCGGTGATTTGCGCGCCGGCGCGGATGCGGCCCGCGGAATTTTCCAATATTGAGTCGATCAACACCGCGCGACCGCGATGCGGAAGCAGCTCAGCGACCGGCGGGAATTCCATGTTCATCAACCGCGGCCCAGTATCACGCAGATATTATTACCGCCAAACGCAAACGAATTGCTGGCGGTGACATCACAATGATGTGGGGCAGCGTTTTGACAGCATAGATTCAAAGGCGCCAGTGCCGGATCGGTCTCGCCGTCCCAAATGTGCGGCGGCAGCGGCGCGGGTCCGGTTTCGTTCAATAGCAGCCAGCAGAACGCAATTTCGGTGGCGCCCGCGGCGCCCAACATGTGACCTACCAGCGGTTTGGTCGAGCTGCACGGAGTCTCGGTGCCGAACACACGTGCCACCGCGTGACTTTCCACCAAATCGTTTTGTGGTGTGGCGGTGCCGTGCAAGTTGAGATAATCCGCTGCGGCAGGAATTACGCCCGCGTCTGCCAGTGCCTGACGCATGGCGAGTTCGGCACCGCGGCCTTCCGGGTCGGGGGCGGAAATATGGCAGGCATCGGAAGTTTCGCCGATGCCGAGCAGGCATACCGGTCCCGGCTCGCGGCTCATCAGGAATATCGCCGCGCCTTCGCCGATGTTGATTCCGTCGCGGTTGCGGCTGCAGGGATTGCAAAGTCCCCGCGACACGGATTCGAGCGCTGCGAAACCATGGAGTGTCAGGCGGCACAGGCTATCCACGCCGCCGGTAATGACGGCATCGCACACCCCGCCGGTCAGCAGACGGCCCGCCGAGGCCAAGGCCTTCGCGCTCGAAGTGCAGGCCGTGGATACAGTCCAGGCGGGGCCCCGGAGGCCGAGCGCGCGGCGCAGATAGTTGCTCGGGCTGCTGATTTCCTGCTGGCGGTAATCAAACTCCGCGGGAAAGGCATGGTCACGCAGGTAGGCAAAGTACCCGCGTTCGCCTTCGGCGATCCCGGAGGTGCCGGTGCCGAGCACGATGCCGATGCGGGCCGCGCCGTATTTGCCGATCGCGGTATCGAGTTGCGGCCGGATTTGCTCGATCGCTGCGCGCAGCAGTCGATTGTTGCGCGAAGCGTAGGCCGGAAATTCCGGCTCCACGGCCGGCAATTCCGCGGTCACGGCGCCGACACGCACGCTGCGACCGGCGATCAGATCGGCGCGTGCCTGCAGACCGGCGGTGGAGCCGGCGTACAGTCCCTGGCGCACTTCCGCAGCATTTTTGCCCAGTGCGTTGATAAGGCCGAGCGCATGCAAATAAATACGGCTCACGGCGAACTCGCGGCAGCGGCTAACGGCGTCATCCGCACCGACAGTTTTGCCGGCGGGATCTCGATCTGTACTTGTGCTTCACGCAGTGGCGCGGCGGATTTCTCGATGCGCACAATTAGCCGGCTACCTTGGAACACTTCACGTATCTGGCCTTGGCCAGTTTCACGCACCTTGAGCGTAAGATCATGCAGCCGGTTTTGCAGCAATCCGGGATCGGCCAGTGTCAGCTCCAGCATCGCCACCAATTCCTGGGGGTGCCAGTCCGTGTTTCCCGGGCGGGTGGTAAGGTGCTGGCCGTCGTAGTCGAGATTGAACACGTTGGTGCCGAACAGGCTGAAAGCCGCCAGTCGCAAATCATGCGTGTCAATGTGCAGCAATCCCATGAAGACGTGCTCACGGCCGTCGCGGGTAACGCTGACCAGATGACTGGCCTCAACCGGCGGTAACGCCGAAGGTGGCAGCAGGCAGAACTGACCGCGGCCCAACGGCGTGCAGCCGGGTGTGGGCGGCAGCGCGGCGCAACCCGCCGATACCAGCAACACGGTCAGCAGCGCAACCCATTTACGGCTCATGTCGAACCCCGGCGCAGCGGCGGCAAGGATAAAGGAGCGCTCAGGTAACTTGCCAGTATGCCGATCAAAGTGGCCAGGCCGAAGTCACGCATCGCCGGGATCTGGCTCAGAGCCAGCAGCCCGAAGGAAAACAGCATGGTCACGGCGGACAGGGTTACCGCGAGTGCCGGCGAGCGCCGCGTCGCGCCGCCTTCCCGCAAGAATACGGCGTAATCGCGCCCCAAACCCAGAATTAGAATCAGCGCTACCACCACGAAAATATTTACCGGCTCGCCCAGCCAACCGAGTGCGCCCAGGGTTACGCCGAGTGCCAAGAGCGGCGGATACAGCATGCGCAGAGCCTCGCGGCGCCCATAACGCCACAGCAAGAGCGCCGCGATCAGCAGGTAACCGAGGACTACAAGCCAGGTGGCGCGTACCCGGATGCGCTGGAAGGTACGGTTGATTTGCGCCAAGGGTTCCACGAACTGGGTATCCGGCACGCCGGCGGCGATTTGTGCGAGCACGGCGGGATCCAGATCGTGGCTGCCGGCAGCAGTGGCGAGCAGCGCCACGCCACTGTGGGTGGGGATGACAAAGCGCTGCAGTTCAGGCGCGGCGCCAAACAAGTCTGGCGCGCTCAAGCTTTGATGTGGCGCCGCGCGCCATTGCCCCGCGATATGGTCCGCCAATGCGGCCGGCAGGCCGAGTTGCGTAAACGCGCTGCGCAGTGCCGCGGGCGAGGTCAATATCCGGTCCCAGGCGGCGAGGCTCGCCTGTTGTGCGGTTGCCGAAGGCAGAAAGCGTGACAGGCCGAGCGGCGTGGCCGCCGGCAGTTTCTGCCGTATTTGTGCAAACAGGCTGGTCTCACGGTGCAAGGCTTGTTGCAGATTGCTGCCGGCAATCAGAAAAAACCCCGGAGGCAATGTCTGGCCCAGGGTGTCACGCACCTGGGCGTCGGTGTGCAGCAACTTCACCGGCAAATGTTGCAGCTCGCGCACATCATCGCCGGTATGCAGGCGCATCCAGCCGGGGATCGCCAGCAGCAGGGCCAGCGCCGGCAAAAAATAACGCCAATTCGATGTGCGGCAGGACGCCCGGATAAAACGCTGTGGCCAGTTCACGGCGGCGTGCACTGCCACCCGAGGCGTGCGCGTGAGTGCCAGGGGAAAGATCAATGTCACCACCAGACCGGCTTCCACGAGCCCGACGATCGAGAATACGGCAATCTGATCCAGCGCCGGGAATCCCGCCAGCAACAGAAAGGCGAAAGCCACTACGCCCGTGAGCAGGCCCATGTACAGACCGGGCCGCACCCTGGACATCACCGCTTGAGGATCGCCGCCGCCGAACCAATATTCGGCGAAATACAGGAAAGCGTAGTCAATGGCTATGCCCAAGAGCGTGGTGCCGAACACCAAAGTGAGAATCTGGAGAGAACCGAACAATGCGATGACCGCCGCGGCACCCGCCAGCACGCTGGCCACGAGTTGCAACGCGGCCAGCACGTGGGGCGCAAAGCTGCGGAACACGTAGGCGATGAGCAGCATGATGAGCAGCGTGGAAGCGATGGCGAGCCACAGACTTTCCCGCTGGGCCTCACGGCGCGCGGCGTCAGCGAACAGTGGCGCACCGGTGGCAGCCAGGGTGCATTCAGGACAAGTGTGCCGCACCGCGGCCTGCGCGCCACGCACCGCATCCGTCGCCAGTTCCGCACTCTGCTGCCCGAAACCGGAACCGCTGACTTGCATGCGCAGGAGAAAATCATGTTGCTTGCCGCGCACCGCGGACAGGAATGGGCCGTCTGGCAGGAAATCCGGATACGGGCGCGGCAGACTGGACAGAAAGCGCGCCAGGTAACCGCCCGGATCGCTGCCGAAAGCGTCCGCCATGCCGGCGGGACTCGCCAGCGTCACCGCCACGTCGGTTGCCAAGGCCTTCGCGCCTTGCTGATCGAAGCGCGTGGTCTGGGCGGTTGTGAGCAATGCGAAACGGTGGGCCTGATACACCGCGAGCAGTTGGTTCAGGGTCTGTCCGGTATTTTCAGCGCGCAATCCGTATTTGAGCAGCACCTCACGCGCCGCGAGGGCGGCGGCGCGGGTCCGCGCCGAGTCCGCGCCGTTTACCAGAATCAGCAAGTCGCGCGTGAAGGCTTGGCTGCTGCGCTTGGTGGCGGCGAGCAGCGCTTCGGAACCGTGTTGTGCAGGCAACGCGGCCAGGATGTCGGTGTTGATAACGTGGTGTGGAGCGAGCCGGCTCCAGGCGATGCCGCAGAGCAGGGCGAGGGACAGGAACCAGATGAGCCATCTGGCGGTGGCCGGCAGACGCACGCTCACGGGGCAGGTTTTACCGCCGGGTTGAAGCGGATCTGCATATGCCCGCCGGAGGTCTCCGCGATCTCCAACTGCTCGGGCTCACCCGGGGCGCGCTCCGTCACCTCGATGCGGATGATTGCCAGGGCGATGGGGCCGGGCTTCGGTATAAGGACCACGCGTCGGCCATGAGCCAGGGGTGTAACACGTACCTGGAAATACCGCTCCAGCTCAGACGTATCTCCGCTTAACGCGCCCACAAATATGTGTTCCACGGCCGCGAGCCAAGGCGTTTCGTCGGGATTCAGGCGGCGGCTGGTGCCGTCCGGCAGGGTTTCCCGGGCCTGCCCGCCGCGCATCTCGAACACATAATGATAGGGTGCGGTGATTTCCCAGCGGAAACCGCGGGCCGCGTCGTAACTCATCCGGCCATGGCTTACTAGCGGTGTGCTGAATCCAGGCAGGGTGCGGGTTTCCACAAACGTGGAATCGAAACCTGGCGCAGTGGCGGCCGCCGCACCGAGCACCGCACTCCACAACAACAGGCCCGCGAACAGAGGCGGCAGTTTCATAGAAACTTCTTGAGCCGCTCCAGCAGAGCCGGCGGACTCACCAGTTGTAGCTCGCCGTTGCGCGCATCCACCGCGCACTGGATGGTGTGGCCGGTGCTCAGGCGTTTGCCGCTCGCCCGGTCCTCGATCCGGTAAGCGATCTTCAAGCGGTTCTCCCATTCCATCAGCCCGGCGTGCACCGCGATGCGTTGAGCGTAGCGCAACGGCTGTACAAAGCGCACGTGCGCTTCGATGATCGGCCACAGGTACTGCGAGGCCTGCATCTGCGGATAGTCGTAATCAATGCGGCGCAGCAGCGCTAGGCGCGCGGCCTCGAAATAGCGGAAATAATTGCCGTGCCATGCGACCTGCATGGCATCCACGTCCTGGAACGGGACTTCGAGCTCGGCCTCCGCCGTGAGTAACGCGCCGCGCACCGGCGCTTATCCGTACAATGCCCAACGGCGCTGTTTCACCGCCGTGCACAGTTTGCGCAGCTCGTTATCGAGCGGGCGGTCCTCTTCCACGAAAGCGCACACGCCGAGCACATCTTCCAGCATCGCGTCCAGCGTCGCGGACATGTGTGCCGGTGGACGGTTGTGACGGCGGCGGCGGATTTCCATCGCCTGCGTGGCGGCCGCCAGACAGGCGGCCGCCACCTGTTCGCTGAGTTCCAGCACCCGCAGCACGTCGCGTGCGGCGATGGTGCCCATGCTGACTTTGTCCTGGTTGTGGCATTCCGTGGAGCGCGAGAACACGCTCGCTGGCATGGTGAGTTTCAGGGCTTCGGCGGTCCAGGCGGATACCGCGATCTGCACTGCCTTGAAGCCGTGATTGAGGCTCGCGCGCTCTTCGGTCGCGCCCGACAGGTTGCTCGGCAAGCCGTTGTTGAAGCGCGTGTCCACCAGAAGCGCGAGCTGGCGATCCAGAAGGTCCGCGATATTGGCGACCGCGTTCTTGAGACTATCTGCCACGAAGGCGATGTGACCGCCGTAGAAATGACCGCCGTGATAAATCTCGCCGGAATCGGGATCAATGATGGGATTGTCATTGGCGCTATTCAGTTCATTTTCGATGTCGCGCTGCATCCAGCCGAGCGCATCGGCCAGCACGCCGATCACATGCGGTGCGCAGCGGATGGAATAGCGATCCTGGATGCGCATCGGGCTTTCACGGGCGGAAGCGCCCATGTCGGCGAAAATCCAGGCGGCTACCTGCTGCTGGCCGACGTGTGGTTTGACCGCGAACAGGCCGGGTGCGAAATGCTTCGCGTTGCTGCCGAGTGCAATGCTTGCCAGGGACGTGATGCGGGTGGCGAGCCGCATGAGATATTCGGCGCGCTCCCAGGCAAGGCAGGCAAGCGCGGTCATCACCGAAGTGCCGTTCATGAGCGCCAGGCCTTCCTTGGGCTTGAGCGTGAGCGGCGTGAGACCGGCAACCTGCAGGGCCTCGGCGGCAGAACACTGCCGGTGCTGATAACGCACTTCACGCTCGCCCATCATGGCCGCGGCCACATAGGACAGCGGCGTGAGATCACCGCTCGCGCCCACGGAGCCCTCCTCGGGAATCAGTGGCGCGATGCGGTGGCGGATCAGGGCTTCGAGTTGCGTCAACACCTCGAGGCGCACACCGGAAAAACCTGTTGCCAGCGAGTTGAGCCGTGTCACCAGGATGGCAATGCTGGTGGGTTCGTCAAAATACGCGCCCAGGCCGCAACCGTGGTAGCGCACCAAATGTGCGGGCAGTTGTTCGATGATCTCGTGCGGAACGGTGACGGTGCAGGAATCGCCATAACCGGTGGTGACGCCGTACACCGGTTTGCCGGCAGCGATATATTCCGCCAGCAAGTCGGCGCCATGCTGGATGCGCTGCCGGAAAGCCGCGCCATGTTCGAGCATCAACGGTGCTCCCCGCGCCACCTCGCAAACCTCGTGCAGGCGCAAGCGCCGGCCGCCGACGATCACGGGGTCTTCAGACGGATAATTTTCCGGATTGCGCATTGGTTTGAGTCTTGTTGTGGTGATGGCGCAGGGTCGGAGGCGGCGGGGTGTCGTCGGCCCAGAAGTCGTAAAAGTTGTACCACTGTAACGGAAAACGCGTGGCGTAATGCGCCAAGCGCCGGGCGTAACGTCCGGCCCAATCCGCGGCCGCGTCGGCGCGCCCGTGACGCGGCAGGTGCAAGTGCTCCGCAAACGGCTCCAGGTACATCCGGTAACCGCGGCCTTCCCGCAGGCAGAAGAACAGGTACATCGGGCATTCGAGCAGGTGCGCCAGTATGTAAGGACCGACAGCGAAACGTGCTGGCCGGCCCAGGAATTCCACGCGAGTCAGCGGGCTCCCGGACGCCGCAGGCGTGCGGTCGCCGACGATCACCACCACCTCGCCGGCAAGCACCTTTTCCCTCAGCACCAGGGCGGTCTCGGGACCGATGGTATCCACCCGGATGAGCCGCAGCGGGTAGGTGTCGCTGGTCGCCTCCAACAGGGCGTTTACCTTGTGGGCGTTCCGGGTATAGACCAAGGCATTGATGCGCATACCCGGCACCAGCTTGCTCAGCGCGCGTGCCACTTCCAGGTTGCCGAGATGCGCGCTCAGCAACAGCACTCCGCGCTTCTCAGCGATCGCCTGGGCCAGCAGGGCACACTGCGGAAACTCCACCTGCACGCGCGCCGGATCGTCCCAGGCGGCTACCTTGTCGAGAATCGAAACGGAAAAATTCATGAAATGCCGGAAGCGGTGGTGGAGCGACGCTGGCACACCGGCGGCCAGCAGGAAATCACGTGACGCGCGACGTGCGCGTGTATGCGTCAGGAAAAAATACGCGGTGATCGGGTAAAGCACGGCCTCAGCAAACCGGCGACTGAACACCCGATCCAGGAAGCCGATGAAGCGCAGGCCCGCAAGACTGCCGCGCTCGCCAATCTGAGTCCAGTGCCGCGCACGTCGGCGCCGGAAATTGCGCCGCAACAATCTGGGGATGCGTGGCAGCATGCCGAAGAACAGGCGCAGGTGCAGCCAAGCCATGCGGCCGTTGTCACGCCACAGGCGGAAATGCGAGATGCCGTCCGCGGGATAGCGTACCCGGGTGGGCAGAAACAGGCTTTCGGTGCCGGCCCAGTACAGACGCGTCATGATGTCGGTATCGAAATCCATGCGCGGCCCGATGCGGGCGTGTTTCGCCAACTCCAGGCTCGGAAACAGCGGATAGACGCGGAAGCCGCACATGGAATCCCTGAGTTGCAGCGACAACGTGTGCAGCCAAACGAGCAGGTGAGTGAGGTAACGCCCGTAAAAGCGTACGGCCGGCACCGTATCGTCATAGCGTGGCACACCTGAAATCAGATGCTCGGGATGACGTTGCGCATGCAAGAGCAGCGCGGGGATGTCGGCCAGATCATGCTGGCCGTCGGCGTCCAGGTTGAGCGCGTGACTGAAACCACGTTTGCCGGCCTGCGCCATGCCGGTCATGGCCGCAACCCCCTTGCCGCGGTTTTGCGGCAGCGTCAGACATTCGACCTGAGGGTCGGTGTCGACGAGATGCTTGAGCACCTGTTTGGTGGCGGAATCGCTGCCATCGTCCACCAGAATCACGGGCAGGCCGTTACCGCGCAGGGCCGTGACTATCCGTTCCAGGCCGGCGTGATGGTTGAACACCGGAATGACTGCGCAGGGCTTGAAGCTCATGGCGCAGTCCCGAAGTTGACGGTGCCGCTGGAAAAGCTTTGCTGCGCGTCGCGGTATTCATAGCGCAAGCGGCTGGTCAGCCTGTCCGGTGTCAAACGAAGCGTGAGCTGCGCGCCCGGAAGGATGGGGCGCTTGAACTTGATATGTTCAAGCAAGCGTACGCCATTGTTGAAACCATGCAGTTCACCAGCGTAGTACACCGCCCAGCCGATCTGCACCACACCCGGCAGAATCGGCTGACCGGGAAAATGGCCCTCGAACCAGGGGTTATCGGCCGCCACCAGGATGTCGAGTTCGCTGTGCGCAACCTCAAGCCGCCGGGCGAGCACGAGCGGTAAGCCATTCATGATCGCTCGTCAAACAGGCGTCGTAGCCTGGAAAGTTCAATCTTGCCCATGTCGTCGTCCGGCAGGGATTCGGGGAAACGCCACTTGCGCGGGATCAGCACCGGCTCGTAGCTCTGCGCGAGCCAGACCTGCAGTTCGCGGCGCATGCCGAGCCGCCCCTGGGTGGCGAGCTGCGTGCGGCCCGCGGCATTCAGAATTACCACGGCACCGATCAAAGGGCGGCGGCCTTGGAGCAATAACAGGCGGGCGCTTTCGACCCAGGCGTGCGCTTCGAGGCGGGTGCGCATCTCGCTCAGGGACAAGCGCTTGTCCTCGAGTTTCACAATGTCATCGGCGCGTCCGAGCAGCGCGAAGCGCCCGTCAGCACGCTCGTGGGCCAGGTCACCGGTCGCCATCCATTCCGCCTGCCAAGTGAAGGGTGATTTGACCCAGAGACGCGTGCCCGCGGCTTCCGCGCGCAACTCCACGCGCACGCCGTTGAGCGGCGTCCAGTAGCGGCGCTCGGCGCTACCCGACCAAGCGCGCCAGGCCACTCCGCAGGTCTCGGTGCTGCCGTAGATCTCGATGGGTGCGTGACCCCAGACGCATGCCAGGCGCTCGGCGCAGGCATCGGGCAAGGGTGCGCCCGAACTGAACACCGCTGTGACCTGGGCGGCCGGGGGCAGCTCCGCGAGGTCGTCAACGCGGGTGAGAAACGCCGGGCTGCTCACGATTACGCAAGGCTGACGCGCGGCCCAGAGACGCAGGACGGCGGGTTGTACGCAGGTGCGGCTTACGAAGCTGCGGCCGGCGAGCAGCGGCCACATGACCCGCATCTGGATTCCGTAGCGGTGGTAGTGCGGCACGGTGCCGATGATGAGGTCCTTGCCAAGGAGCGTACCCCATTCGCGTTCCAGAGTTTCGGCTTCGTGGCGCAGTTGCCCGAAAGTCTGCGGCACGCATTTCGGCACACCCGAGGAACCCGAGGTATAAAACTCGATGTCTGCCGTGTCGGCCGGCAGGCGCTGGCTGTCATCGGCTGCGGGCGGTATGTCCTCGATTGCGAGTGTCACGAAACCCGCGAATGCCTCCGGGCGGTCGGTGAGAATCGCGTCGATTCGGGCGCCGCTGGCGGTGAGACTGCCGGCCTTGGGCGCCTGCGGTATGACCGTGGTGCGCCCGGCCTGCGCGAGTGCCAGCAAGCCGGCGGCGAACCAGGTACTGTCGTCACAGACAAGCGCCCAGCGCCGCGCTGGGTGACGAGCGAGCGCCGCGGCGAGTCCATGCACGCGTTGCCAGAAGGCGGTGCGCTCGAGGACGCCGTGTTGATCCAGCGCCACTGGGAAGGCCAGCGTGGCATGGCGCGCATCGAGTGGCTGCATCCCGGCGGCCTTAAGTAGCCGTTTGCGACGCGATGAACTTCGCCAGGTTTTCCACCGAGTAGAAATGCTGGCGGGTATCGGCGGAGCTCGCGTCCAGCTTGACGTGGTATTTCTTCTGCACCGCCACACCGAGTTCCAGAGCGTCGATGGAATCCAGCCCCAGACCCTCGCCGAACAATGGCGCATGCGCATCGATGTCGGCCGGTGTCACGTCCTCAAGATCGAGCGAGGTGATGATCAGCTGTTTCAGTTCTTCGATCAGCTTGTCCATGGCTTGCCAATTGTTGCTTGAAAAAATCTTCCAAGGTGTGGGTCAGACGACGCGCCACCACCCCGTGGGGCAGCTTATCACCGGCGCCGAACGCGGCCAGCGACTGCGGCGGATAGAACTTCACCTGCAGGCGCCACGCACGTTCCGGCACCTGGTACCAGCGGGTGCTCTTCAGCAACGCCGGCGGGTCACAATGGATCAGTACCGGCAGTATCTGGCATTGGCTGCGCACGGCCACTTGTGCCGCGCCGCGCCGGAAATGCCACGGCGTGCCGGGCACCGTGCGCGTACCTTCCGGGAACAGAATCAGGGTTCGGCCGCGCCGTAGCGAATCCACACAGGCATCCACCAGTGCCGAGGAATCCGCATTGCTGATGTAACCCGCGGCCTTGACGAAGCGGCGGTAGAGGGGGTTGCGCAACAAGGCGCTTTTCACCACGCAATCCGCCTGGGGCAGCAGCATCAACAGCCCTACCACGTCCAGATACATGGGATGCGTGGCGATAACCAGTTTGCCTTGCGCCTGTGCCAGCCACTCGCGGCCTTCCACCTCCACATGCCCGAGCCCCAGCCCGGCGATGCCGGCCAGCAGCATGCGAAATGACCAACTTGTCAGCCGGCGTATGCGCCGTTCACGCGCCGCCGCGTCACCGGGCCACAGCATCAGCAGTGGCAGCAGGGTAAAACCTGCCAGCAGGCTCAGGCCCCCGTAAACGGCGAAGCAAAAACCGGTGCCGAGCGCACGCCGCCAGTAATCCAACCTAGCCAGCACTGGGACTCCGTTCCAGCCGCCAGGGCTGGTCCGCGCCGATCATGGCCTCTGCGGCATTCTCCACAAAGAACCGCAACAGGGCCGCTTCCGGAGCTTCCGGCGCGGTTCCCGTGGTCTGCGCCAGCCTGCAACGCAGCGGGGACTCGGCTGCCGACGTTAGCAGCAGCGAGATGGAAAACGGCGCGCGTGTGGGCTGTGGTTCCACGTACGGCTGGTAAAACGGCGGCAACAGGTCGTCTGCATAGCAGACCAGCACGCGCGAGGAACCTGCGGCGATCATGCCGGCGCCCTCCAGCAACGCCATGCTCAGGGTATCGGGGCCGGCGGCCAGAGCGGTGGCCGCACTACGATCTTTCCGGGCGATGGAATACAACCCCGCGGGGCTGTTGTGCACCGCCAAGCTGAACACGGTCGGTGACAGTGGTTCAGAGTATGCCAGCGCGGTAAGCATCTCCAGGGTGCGACGCAGTGCGCCATGCCGGGAAGCAAATACGATTTGCACCGCATCCAAACCGTCGACGCAGGACCAAGCGGTGTGCATGGCCATGCGTCCCAGACGGTCCAGACGGCGGCGCAACAGTGCGGGTAATTGGCCCACATCCGCTTGGGTTTCGGGGTTGGGGGCAGTGCCGCCGTTCAGCCAGGTTCTCCAGTCTCCCGGGCTGTCGACTCCCGGTGCCCACGCCTGCCACCGGGCGATACCAAAATATCCGGTGCAAGCCGGCCCCGCTTCCCAAGTGGTTTGATGCAAGTGATTTCGAGCCCCCCAGTTAGTCGCGCCGCTTGCAGGCCATGCGATCGAAGACCGGCAGCATTCTAATGGCCGATTTTTATCAGGCGCAAGACATCAAGGTTGCGGATGCCACCGGGATGTCAACGCCGCGTCAGCCGGATTCCAGCCCGCCCGGCAACATGCGCCAGCGCGGCCGAAGATACAGATGCGGTACGGCAACGGCCGAGCCCAAGGCGGCGCCGGCGGCTACATCCAGCGCCACATGCTGCTTGGTGGCCAAGGTCGAATAAATGATTGCCAGACACCAAGCCAGGTTGATGAAGCCCAGGAATGCGGGCGCCCGTACCTGCCGGAGCCAGCGATGCAGCCACACGCAAGTCAGCACGGAGAAGGCCACATGCAGGGACGGGCAGGCATTGCCGGAAGCATCCACGGATTTCAGGAAGGCGACCGAAGGATAGCGTGCCCAGTCAATGTCCGGCCTCGGCACCGCCGTCGGCCAGAAAAAGAAGATCACGAAGCCCGCGAGACTCAGCACCGTAACCGCACTCAAGTACGGTGCCAGCTCACGCCGTGGCTCCAGCAGCATCGGCACCAGTGAGATGTAGATCCACAAGCTGGCATATAGCCCGATACTCCATGGCTGAAAGCCGATCAGCCGATCCAAGCCGGTCAAGGGCATGATCGTGACCGGAAACTGCGGGTGTCTGAGCAACCAGAAATAGACCACGAAGAACAATGCCATACCGACCATGGTGCCCGGCATCTTGAACAGCCAGTATCGCTTGCAGCGCATCGCCGCCTGCTGCATCCAGCCGGTATTGACTCCGGGTTCGGTCATGAGATGAATCCCTTGCGGCAGCATCGTTGCTGCACCTCGCCGCAATGTGGATTGCATATTCTCATTGTTGCGCAGCACAGCCGCGGCAGGATACTACCGCCGCGGACAAGCGGTGTGCGATGATGCCCGCGCCCCGAAACCCGACGGGCTACAGAAGCAGGTTGGCCGCCGTTTAGGCACTTTTACCCTCACCGACAGGCAGGGTCACTGAGGCATGGGCGCCAAGAAAGTACTCATCGTCCATTACGCTTCCGCCAGCGGCCAATTGACCGAGGTCCTGCGGCATTTGAGCGCGCCGCTGGCCGAGGCGGATGGTATCGAGCTGCGGCACCTCATATTGCGTCCGCTGAAACCTTACCCGTTTCCGTGGCCGATCCTGCGTTTCTTCGATACCTTCCCGGAGGCGATCTATCTCGATGCGCCGCCGCTCGAGCCGTTGGGATTGGATCCGGGTGAACGCTTCGATCTGGTGATACTCGGTTACCAAGTGTGGTTTTTGGCGCCGTCACTGCCCACCACGGCATTCCTGAAAGGCCCGGAAGCCCGAGCTGTACTCAAAGATACGCCGCTGGTGAGCGTGATCGCGTGCCGTGACATGTGGCTCATGGCTCAGGAGCGGGTCAAGGAATTGATGGCCGCCTGCGGCGCGCGCCTGATCGGTAACGTGGTGCTGGTGGACGAGGCGGGCAGCATCGGCAGTTTCCTCGCCACGCCGCTGTGGATGTTGAGTGGCACGCGCGGCCCACGCTTCGGCGGCTTGCTTCCGCGTGCCGGCGTCAAGCCGGAACAGATCCGCGACAGCCGGCGTTTCGGTGTGCGCATGGCTGAGGCGCTGAACCGCGGCGAGCCGCTGGACTCGGGTTTGTTGCGCGGCCTCGGTGCGGTGCGGGTCAACACGCGCCTGATCGCCACGGAAAAAGCCGCGCGCCGCAGTCTCCTCGCCTGGGGCGCGTTGCTGCGCGCGCTCGGACCGCAGGGCGCATGGACACGCCAACCCATCGTTGTGATTTACATCGGCTTTCTGATTACACTGCTGCTGACAGTGTTACCTGTGAGCGCCCTGTTTAAGACTTTGGCGGCGCCGCTGTTGCGCAAGCATATCGCCGCGCAGCAGGCCTATTTCGGTGCGCGTTCCGGCAAATAATGGGGCTGCGAAATGACTGGCCGGGCCTATATCACCAATCTCTCGGCGTTCCTGCCCAATGCGCCGGTCGGCAACGATCAGATGGAGTCGGTACTGGGCATGGTCAACGGCCGGCCGTCGCGCGCGCCGCATCATCCTGCGTTCCAACGGCATCAAGTCGCGCTATTACGTGATTGATCCGGCCACCGGCAAGGCCACCTATACCAACGCGCAGTAACCGCGGCCGCCGTGCGCGGACTGGAGAACGGACGCTTCAAGCCCGAGCAGATTGATTTGCTGGCCTGCGGCACAACCTTCGCCGATCAACTGGTCCCCAGTCATACCAATATGGTGCACGGCGAGCTCGGTATCCCGCCCTGCGAGAACATCTCCACCACCGGCGTGTGCATCAGCAGTACGGCGGCGCTCTAATACGCCATGCTCGGCGTCGCCAGCGGCGAATTCCGGCACGCAGTGAGCACCGGTTCGGAAATCCCATCGGTGGTCATGCACGCGCGTAATTTCCAGACCGACGACGAAGCCCAGATTGAAGCGCTTGAAAATAGCGCGGTGCTGGCCTTCCAGAAGGATTTCATCCGCTGGATGTTGTCGGACGGCGCCGGCGCGGCCCTGATCGAGCCGCAACCCGCGCCTCAGGGACTGTCGTTGCGGATTGACTGGATCGTGGAACGCTCCTATGCCAACGAACAGTCGGCCTGCATGTACGGCGGCGCGGAAAAGCTTGCAGATGGCCGGCTCAAGGGCTGGCCGGAATATGCGCCCGCGGAATGGGCGCCGCGCGCGGTGTTCACGCTCAAGCAGGACGTAAAACAGTTGAACGAGCATGTGATGTATTACACCGTCGAGCGGCCATTGCGCGACATCGCCAAGCTCAAGCAACTCCAGCCGGAGGACATCAGCTTCTTTCTGCCGCACTATTCCTCGCACTATTTCCGCGACCGGGTGCGCGAGCACATGCTCAAGGCGGGATTCGATATTCCGTACGAGCGCTGGTTCACCAATCTCTATACCAAAGGCAACACCGGTGCGGCCTCGATTTACATCATGCTGGAGGAACTGTTTCATTCCGGACGACTGCAAGCCGGCCAGCATCTGCTGTGCTATGTCCCTGAAAGCGGGCGTTTCAATACGGCCTGGATGCACCTCACGGTCTGCAACTCCGGCGACGAGATCGGAAACGGATCGGCATGAAGCGCGAGGAAGTTCCGCAACAGCATGCCAAGGCCTTCCTGGGCCACAGCAAGGTGCTGTACGCCGAGGATGCGCAGGGCCACTACGTGAAAGCCCCGTGCAACGGTTGGGAAGCCGAGGAAATCGTGTTGGACCAGGCGATTGCGGAATACCGGCGGCTGGCGGCGGACGCCTGGCAGCGTGCGCGGCAAGCGCGCGCTTCGACGCTGGAATACCACATGTTTTACGCGCGCATGGACCTGGTGCTGCTGGCGCAAAGTACCGGCTTCGCGAAGTGGCGGGTGCGGCGGCATCTCCGGCCCGGCGTGTTCCAGAAACTGTCCCCAGGCAATCGGCGGCGTTATGCCGAGGCACTTGGCCAGACTCCGGAACAGCTTGACGAGCTTCCCGATCGGCCGTGAATGCCATCCTGCAACCGCCCGGCGACATCGAAATTCCCTTTGATCACGAGCAGAGCGCGCATTGTGAGAGCGGCGCCATCGCATCCTTGTTGCGCCACCAGAAGTTCGCCATATCGGAACCGATGGCGTTCGGCATCTCGGCGGCATTGAGCTACGCGTATTTGCCGTTCCTGAAGTTCGGCGGCCTGCCATTGTTTGCTTACCGCATGCCCCCCGGTCGAGTGATCCGCGGGCTGACCCGGCGGCTCGGAATCCGCATGCACTTCGAACGCTTTCACGAGCCGAACACGGGTATGCAAGCGCTCGATCGGGAGCTGTCTCATGGGCGGGTGGTGGGCATCCAGACCTCGGCCTACTGGCTCACGTATTTCCCGCCGGACATGCGCTTCCATTTCAATGCCCACAATGTGGTGGTGTACGGCCGGCGTGCAGGCAAGTACCTCATCAGCGATCCGGTCATTGACATCCGGGTGGAATGTGACGCACAGGCACTCAAGAAGGCGCGCTTCACCCGCGGGGTGCTGGCACCCAAAGGATTGCTCTACTACCCGGAATACATCCCGTCACACATTAACCTGGCGCCAGCCGTGCGCAAGGCCATCCGTTTCACTACCGGCATGATGCTCTACACGCCGGTGCCGATCCTGGGTGTGCGCGGAATCCGTACCGTGGCGCGCAAACTGCGCAAGCTCAATCCGCAGAATGAGCACCGCAACAAGCTGCTGCTGGGCCACATCGTGCGCATGCAAGAGGAAATCGGTACCGGCGGTGCCGGCTTCCGCTTTCTGTACGCCTCCTTCCTGCAGGAAGCGGCGGTGCTGCTGAACAAATCCGCACTTGCCGCCATCGCGGATGAACTCACCATGGTGGGCGATGAATGGCGGCGCTTCGCACTCCATGCCGCGAAAATGTGCAAGGACAGGATGCCGCTGGATTACGCGCTGCTGGCCGATCAGCTTTTGCTGTGCGCCGATGGCGAGGGAAAAATCTACCGGCGGCTAAGGGCGGAATTGAAATAGCGTCCAGCCGCGCTCCGTATCGCCGTCCGCCAGAAACACATCGCCACGTTGTTTGCGGCTGCAAAACTCTGCCACCTGCGCGGCTTCCAGACTGTCATGGAATGCGCCGCCGGTGTCGGCGACCGCGCCGGCAGGCAAACGCGTGCGCAATCGCGCCGTGGGACCGCCTTGCATGTCACGCGTGCAGATCAGGTGCGCCTCGCCAGTCCAGATGCCTTGCAGACGATCGGCCAGTTGGAGAAATTCCGCGAAGCGGTGCAATACCAGCGGGGCGCCGGCATCGCGGCCCGTTTGCAACAGCCACCAGTCACCGCCTTCCGCCGGTAGCGCAGTGTCTGGCCACCGCTGGCGTCGGCGGTGATCTTGCAGCGGCAAGGTGACTTCCTCCACCACACCCACCAGCGCCTGGCGGGTAACATTCAAAGCCAGGTCCGCCAAGGCCGCACTCAGCACCGCCTCGAAGCTTGCGCCGCGGCGCGAGATGAACAGGTTCTGGCCGTGCAGCCCGAGGTTGCGCGCTACATGAAAACCGGCGCTGCTGCCCAGGGTGTTGACGAAATTGAATGGCTTTGGCAGTTCACGGTCGCGGATGAGTTGTTGCTGAACGGTGAGATTGTTGCCGATGGGTCCGAGACCGGAACCGAGATATACCGCACAATCCGGTCGCAGCACGCCACCTTGGGCGCAGCGTTCCGACCCCATGAGAGCCAATTGCACGAAGCGGTCAATGCGGCGAAACGGTTCCTGTCCGTGGGACTGCAAGCTCATGCTCAGTGGCGGCAGCGCTTTGCCCGGCGCGATGGGCTGGAAATAATGGCTGGACGACAGCATGCCGATCATGATGTGGCTTTCTCCAACACCAACACCGTATTGTTGCCGCCGAATCCGAAATGATTGAGCAGGTAGTATCC
>JBOIBB010000081.1:0-33717 GCA_050739335.1 Gammaproteobacteria bacterium | reverse complement strand
GCGCGAGTTCAGCGTCGAAGCGTCGGTCGGCAAGCCGCAGGTCGCGTACCGCGAGACGATCCGCGCCAGTGTCGAGTCCGAAGGCAAGTTCATCCGCCAGTCGGGCGGCCGCGGCCAGTACGGGCATGTGTGGCTCAAGCTCGAGCCGCAGCCGGCGGGCAAGGGCTACGAATTCGTGAACGGGATCGTCGGCGGCGTGGTTCCGAAGGAGTACATTCCGGCAGTCGACAAGGGCGTGCAGGAGCAGATGAAGAACGGCGTGCTCGCCGGCTACCCGGTGGTGGATGTGAAAGTCACGATCTTCGACGGCTCGTACCACGAAGTGGATTCCAACGAAATGGCCTTCAAGATTGCCGGCTCGTTGGGTTTCAAGGAAGGCGTCAAGAAAGCCCGTCCGGTGATACTTGAGCCGATCATGAAGGTGGAAGTGGTGACACCCGAAGATTACATGGGCGACATCATTGGCGATCTCAACCGCCGACGCGGCATCGTGCAGGCGACCGAGGACGGTCCGGGTGGCAAGATCGTGCGTGCCGAGGTGCCGCTCGCCGAGATGTTCGGCTACGCGACCTCGATGCGTTCCGCTACCCAGGGTCGGGCCACCTATTCGATGGAGTTCGAGAAGTATATGGAGACCCCGGCCAACGTGGCTGAGGCCGTGATCAAGAAGGCTTCGTAACCATAAACCCATGGCTGTTTTGAAGGAGTATTGACGTGTCGAAGGCGAAATACGAGCGCAAGAAGCCGCATGTAAACGTGGGGACGATCGGGCATGTGGATCACGGCAAGACCACGCTCACAGCGGCGCTGACGGTGGTGCAGTCGAAGAAATTTGGCGGCGAGGCGAAGGCCTACGACCAGATTGACAATGCGCCGGAAGAGAAAGCGCGCGGCATCACGATCGCGACCTCGCATGTGGAGTACGAGAGCGCAAAGCGCCACTACGCGCACGTAGACTGTCCGGGACACGCGGACTATGTGAAGAACATGATCACCGGAGCGGCGCAGATGGACGGCGCGATCCTGGTGGTGAGTGCGGCCGATGGCCCGATGCCCCAGACCCGCGAGCACATCCTCCTGGCCCGCCAGGTGGGGGTGCCCTACATCGTGGTGTACCTGAACAAGGCGGACATGGTGGATGACAAGGAGCTGCTGCAGTTGGTGGAGATGGAAGTGCGGGACCTGTTGACCAAGTACCAGTTTCCGGGCGACAAGACCCCGATCATCGTGGGCTCGGCGCTGAAGGCCCTTGAGGGCGACACCTCGGAGATCGGGATCCCCTCGATCGAGAAGTTGGTCGATGCGCTGGACACCTATATACCGGAGCCCAAGCGCGCGCTGGACGGCGCGTTCCTGATGCCGATCGAGGATGTATTCTCGATCTCGGGCCGTGGCACGGTGGTGACGGGTCGAGTCGAGCGTGGCATCGTCAAGGTGGGCGATGAGATCGAGATCATCGGCATCCGGCCGACCAGCAAGACGGTCGTGACCGGGGTCGAGATGTTCCGGAAACTCCTCGATCAGGGGCAGGCGGGCGACAATATCGGGGTGCTGCTGCGGGGCACCAAGCGTGAAGAGGTGGAGCGTGGGCAGGTGCTGGCCAAGCCCGGCTCGATCACCCCACACACCAAGTTTGAGGCCGAGGTGTACGTGCTCACCAAGGAAGAGGGCGGGCGGCACACGCCGTTCTTCAACGGCTACCGGCCCCAGTTTTACTTTCGCACCACCGACGTCACGGGCAGCGTGGACCTGCCGAAGGGTGTGGAGATGGTAATGCCGGGGGACAACACCAAGATGACGGTGTCGTTGATCGCCCCGATCGCGATGGAGGGCGGGCTGCGCTTCGCCATCCGTGAGGGCGGCCACACCGTCGGCGCCGGTGTCGTCGCCAAGGTCATCGAGTAAGCGCCATGGCTACCGAAACTATTCGCATCCGCCTGAAGGCTTTCGATCACCGGCTGATCGACAAATCCGCCAGGGAAATTGTCGAGACCGCAAAGCGCACCGGCGCCCAGGTGAAGGGACCGATTCCGCTGCCGGTCAAGATGGAGCGTTTTACCCTGTTGGTATCGCCGCACGCGGACAAAGACGCGCGAGACCAGTACGAAATCCGCACCCACAAGCGACTCATGGACATCGTAAACCCCACGGACAAGACTGTGGATGCTCTGATGAAGCTGGATTTGCCGGCGGGCGTAGATGTGCGCATCAATCTGAACTGAGCAGCGGAGACATGTGTTTGCCGGCGCTCTGACGACCCGCTATAATCCCCTGCTCTTTGCCTCCCGGCCGGGTGCTTCCCGACATGGGTCATGTGTGGTTTGAACTAAGCGCCGGCCAATCGTAGTCGGCAGGGCTTGAGGATTAGAAAATGGCCATCGGCGTAATCGGCCGCAAGTGCGGCATGACGCGCGTCTTCTCGGAAGACGGAGCTTCGGTGCCGGTCACGGTGATCGAAGTCGAGCCGAATCGCGTGACCCAAGTGAAGACCGTGGAGCAGGACGGCTACCGTGCCGTCCAGTTGACTACGGGCACCCGCCGTGCGAGCCGTGTTACCAAGGCGCTCGCCGGCCACTATACCAAGGCGGGCACCGGCGCGGGGCGGCTCTTGGGCGAATTCCGCCTCGAGGCCAATGAGGGCGCGGACCTGAAGCCCGGCACCGAAATCAAGGTGGACATTTTCAAGTCCGGTCAGAAGGTGTCCGTCACCGGCACCAGCATCGGCAAGGGCTTTCAAGGCGTGATCAAACGCCACCACTTCGCGTCGGGCGACGCGACCCACGGCAATTCGCTCTCGCACCGCGCGCCCGGTTCGATCGGTCAGCGCCAGACACCGGGGCGGGTGTTCCCCGGCAAACGCATGTCGGGGCACTTGGGCAACGTGCGCCGTACCGCGCTCGGGCTCGAGGTGCTACGGGTAGATGGTGAAAGGAACCTGTTGTTGATTAAAGGTGCGGTCCCGGGCGCCGAAGGCGGCAACGTCATCGTGCGACCGGTGGTCGGCGGTTGAGGGCGGCGGCCATGGAGTTGCAACTGCAAGGCAGTACGGGCAGCGAGTCGATCACGCTCTCAGATACGACTTTTGCACGTGAATTCAACGAAGCGCTCGTGCACCAGGTAGTCACGAGTTATCTCGCGGGCGCGCGCGCGGGCACCAAGGCGCAGAAGACCCGCAGCTTAGTGCGCGGTGGCGGCAGGAAGCCTTGGGCGCAGAAAGGCTCGGGACGCGCCCGCGCCGGTTCGATCCGCAGCCCCCTGTGGCGCGGCGGCGGCAAGACTTTTGCGGCCGTGCCGCGCGATTTTAGCCAAAAGCTGAACCGCAAGATGTACCAGGGCGCAATGCGCGCCATCGTCTCGGAACTGGTGCGCCAGGCGCGCCTCTTGGTGTTGCCAGAGTTTTCCGTGGCGGCCCCCAAGACCAAGCAACTGGTCGGGAAGCTCAAGGCTCTCGGCCTCAAGGACAACGTACTGATCGTGACCGAGGAGGTCGATGAAAAGCTTTATCTCGCAGCGCGCAATCTCGCGAACGTCGAGGTCCGGAGTGTCGCCGCGCTCGATCCGGTAAGCTTGGTGGGTTACGAAAAGGTTTTGATGACGGTGCCCTCGGTGCGCCGTCTCGAGGAGTGGCTCGCGTGAAACTGAATCACGAAGCGCTCACACACACTCTGCTCGGACCGCATGTTTCAGAGAAGGCCACACGTGTGGGTGATGTGCACAACCAGGTGGTGTTCCGGGTGCGCCGCGATGCCGACAAGGGCCGGGTGCGGCGGGCTGTGGAGAAGCTCTTTAACGTGAAGGTGATGAGCGTCGACATCGTGAATGTGCGGGGCAAATCAAAACGCACCGCTCAGCGCCTGGGCGAACGCAGCGCGTGGAAGAAAGCCTATGTGCGTCTCGCGCCCGGCAGCAACATCAATTTCATGAATGACAAGGCCTGACGCGCCGGTCTCGATGGAGAGCACAAGGTGACAGTCAAGAAAGCCAGACCTACTTCTCCCGGGCGTCGCGCCGTGGTGCTGGTGAGCACGCCGGGTCTGCACAAAGGTGCGCCCTATGCGGGGCTCATTGAGCGTCAGGCTCGCCACGGTGGACGAAACAATTACGGCCGCATCACTACCCGTCATCAAGGTGGCGGTCATAAGCAGCATTACCGTGTGGTGGATTTCAAACGTGACAAGGACGGCGTGCCCGGGCGCGTGGAGCGCATTGAGTACGACCCGAACCGCACTGCGCATTTGGCGCTGGTGCTCTACAAGGACGGCGAGCGCCGCTACATCATCGCTCCCAAAGGCATCGGGCCAGGGGCCGAGATTCTTGCCGGCGCGCATGCGGCCATCAAGGTCGGCAATGCGCTGCCGCTGCGCAACGTACCGGTCGGTACCCAGGTGCATTGTGTCGAGTTGCAGCCCGGCAAGGGTGCGCAACTCGCGCGCAGCGCCGGCGCGTCGCTGCAGGTGGTGGCGCGTGAAGGCGCGTACGCAACCGTGCGGCTGCGCTCGGGTGAGATGCGCAAGGTGCACGTCGACTGCCGCGCTACGATCGGCGAGGTGGGACATGACGAGCACAATCTGCGCCAGTACGGGAAGGCGGGCGCCAAACGCTGGCGCGGCATTCGTCCGACGGTGCGCGGCCTCGCTATGAACCCGGTCGACCACCCGCACGGCGGCGGCGAGGGTAAGTCCGGTCAGGGCAATCCGCATCCGGTGTCGCCCTGGGGCCAGCCGACCAAGGGTTACAAGACCCGCGTCAACAAGCGCACCAACAAAATGATTGTGCGCGACCGGCGCGCGAAGTGAGTGAAGGCGTGAACTGGAGCACGAGGTAAGCATGCCACGTTCGATCCGCAAAGGTCCGTTTGTCGATCCGCATCTTGCCAAGAAAGTGGCAGCCGCGGTCGCGAGCAAGAGCCATCGGCCCATCAAGACCTGGTCGCGCCGTTCCATGGTGACGCCGGAGATGGTGGGCTTGACGCTTGCGGTGCACAACGGGCATCAACACGTGCCGGTGCTGATCAGTGAAAACATGGTGGGGCACAAGCTCGGCGAGTTTGCGGCTACCCGGATATTCAAGGGCCACGGAGCGCGCAAGACTGAAGCCGCGCCCGCGCCCACTTGAGCTTGAGGACCGTGCAGATGCAGATCATCGCGCTACACAAATTCGCCCGGGTCACGCCATATAAGGCACGGCTTGTGGCCGATCAGATTCGAGGCAAGCCGGTCGCGCAGGCGCTTGCGATTCTTGAGTACAGCCCGCGGCGAGCCGCGGGGATTGTGCGTAAGGTATTGGAGTCGGCGATAGCCAATGCGGAAAACAATCGCGGTGCTGACGTCGACGAGCTGCGCGTGGCGCGTGTCGCTGTGGACGACGGGCCGCGCCTGAAGCGCATGCGGCCGGGTGCCAAGGGCCGCGGCATGCGGATTTTGAAGCGTACCAGCCACATCAGCGTCAGCGTGGCTGACGAGTAGAGGCGCGAGCATGGGTCAGAAGGTCAATCCGATAGGTTTTCGTCTGGGCATCGCCTCGGACTGGAATTCGAAGTGGTTCGCGGCTCGAGGCGCGTATGCCGAGAACCTGCATGCGGATTTGCGGGTACGCGAATTCCTGAAGAAGAAGCTCGCCCAGGCCTCGGTGAGCCGCATCGAGATCAAGCGGCCGGCGAAGAAATGCCACATCACCATTCATACCGCGCGCCCTGGTGTGGTGATCGGCAAGAAGGGCGAGGACATCGATGCCTTGCGCCGTGAACTCATCAAGATGATGCCGGGCACCGAAGTCGATGTGGCGATCGAGGAGATCCGCAAACCCGAACTGGATGCAACCCTGGTGGCCGAGGGCATTGCCCAGCAGCTCGAACGCCGCATCATGTTCCGCCGCGCCATGAAGCGCGCGGTTCAAAACACCATGCGTTTGGGTGCCTTGGGCATCAAGGTGCGGGTGGGCGGGCGGTTGAACGGCTCCGAGATCGCACGCAGCGAGTGGTATCGCGAGGGCCGCGTACCGTTGCATACGCTGCGTGCCGATATTGACTACGGTACGGCCGAGGCCAAGACCACCTACGGCGTGATCGGAGTCAAGGTATGGATTTTCAAGGGCGAGATCCTCGATGCCAGTGAAATCAGCATCGGGCACGAGCCGCCAGCGGCGGCCGTGAAGCCCGTGGCGGGAGTGAAGGTTGATGCTGCAGCCTAAACGCACCAAATTCCGCAAACAGCACAAAGGCCGCAATCGTGGCCTCGCGCAGTCCGGCAATGCCGTGGCCTTCGGCGAGTGGGGGCTCAAGGTGACGGGTCGAGGACGTCTTACGGCGCGCGAAATCGAGGCCGGCCGGCGTGCCATGACCCACTTCGTGAAGCGCGGCGGCAAGATCTGGATTCGCGTGTTCCCGGACGTTCCGGTGACCAAGAAGCCGCTCGAGACGCGCATGGGCAACGGCAAGGGCAATGTCGAGTACTGGGTCGCCAAAGTGCAACCCGGATCGATGCTCTATGAAATGGAAGGCGTGGACGAAGCGACGGCCCGCCGGGCTTTCCGGCTCGCGGCCGCCAAGATTTCCGTGGGCACGACTTTTGTCGGCCGGCAGGTGATGTGATGGACGCGAACGAGGTGCGCGGCAAAGACGGGAAGGCGCTGCACGAGGAACTGCTTGCCTTGCGCAAGGAACAATTCAACCTGGCCATGCAACAGGCAAGCGGCCAGATGCCACGCGGTCATCAGATTCGCAATGTGCGCAAGAACATCGCGCGCGTGAAGACGATAATGGCGGAGCGCGTACGGGCGGTGAAGAAATGAACGAGACGGTCGACAGTGTCAAGGGCACGCGTACCCTCACCGGGCGTGTGGTGAGCAACAAGATGGACAAAACCATCGTGGTTGAAGTGGAACGTGTAGTGACCCACCCGGTGTATGGCAAGGTGATGCGGCGCCGCAGCCGCATCATGGCGCACGACGCGAGCGATGCTTGTGTGGAAGGCGATCTCGTTACGATCATCCAGTGCCGGCCGCTCTCGCGTCACAAGTCGTGGACGCTCCTCAAGGTCGTGGGTCATGTGGCCACGGAGACCACCGAGGATCCCACCGCCCAGGTGGGAGCGCAGCCATGATTCAGATGCGTACGGTTCTTGACGCCGCTGACAACAGCGGTGCGCGCCGCCTGAAGTGTATCAAGGTGATGGGCGGCTCCAAGCGCCGCTACGCACATATCGGCGACCTCATCAAGGTGAGCATCGGCGATGCCATACCGCGCGGCAAGGTCAAGAAAGGCGAAGTTTACGATGCCGTGGTGGTACGTACCCGCGCCGGAGTGCGCCGCGCCGACGGCTCAGTGATTCGTTTTGACAACAACGCGGCCGTGCTGCTCGACAACAAGCTGGAGCCGCTGGGTACGCGCATTTTCGGGCCGGTGACCCGCGAACTGCGTACCGAACGCTTCATGCGCATAATTTCGCTCGCGCCCGAAGTGCTGTGAGCGCAGGACAGAATTCATGAGCAAGATCAAGAAAGGCGACGACGTGATCGTGATTGCCGGCAAGGACAAGGGCCGGCGCGGCGCGGTGATCAAGGTGCCGGATCCCGGGCACGTGATCATCGAGAACCTGAACATGTCGAAAAAGCATACGCGTCCTAACCCCAACGCCGGCGCTACCGGCGGGATCATCGAGCGTGAGATGCCGCTACATATTTCCAACGTGATGCTTTACAACCCGGTATCCAAAAAAGGCGATCGTGCGGGGTTTCGCAGGCTCGAGAACGGCCGCAAGGTGCGCATCTACCGCTCCAACAAAGAAGTCGTGGATATTTGAGGATGCCCGCCATGGCCAGACTTGACCAGTATTACAAGGAGAGCGTGGTGCCCGCGCTCGTGGAGCGCTTTGCCTACAAAAATCCCATGCAGGTTCCGCGTCTCACCAAGATCACGCTCAATATGGGCGTGGGTGAAACCACGGCGGACAAGAAAATCATGGACAACGCGGTCAAGGACATGACGCGGATCTCCGGGCAGAAGCCGATCGTGACCAAGGCCAAAAAATCCATCGCCACCTTCAAGATCCGCGAGGATTATCCCGTGGGATGCAAGGTGACCTTGCGCCGCGCCCGCATGTACGAATTTCTGGATCGCCTGATCAGCGTGGCCTTGCCGCGGGTGCGCGATTTTCGCGGTGTCAATGGCCGGTCTTTCGACGGCCGTGGCAATTACAGCTTGGGCGTCAAAGAGCAGATCATATTCCCGGAAATCGAGTATGACCAGATCGACGCGCTGCGCGGCATGAACATCACCATTACTACCAATGCGCGCTCGGATGCGGAAGCCAAGGCTCTGCTCGAGGGCTTCCACTTCCCGTTCCGGCAGTGAGGTTTGAGACATGGCCAAGACTTCTTTGTTGAATCGCGAAGTTCGGCGTTTGAAACTCGCGAAGAAATACGCGGTCCAGCGCGTGGAGCTCAAGCGCGTGATTCGCAGCCTGGAGGCGAGCGACGAGGATCGGCGTGCTGCCATCGGCAGGCTCGCAAACCTGCCGCGTGACTCGAGCCCGAGCCGCCAGCGTCACCGCTGCGAGTTGACTGGCCGCCCGCATGGGTTTTACCGCAAGTTTGGTTTGAGCCGCAGCAAGTTGCGTGAAGCCGCGATGCGCGGCGACGTGCCTGGCCTGCACAAGGCCAGTTGGTAGGTTTGACCAAGGAATATTGCTACATGAGTATGACCGATCCCATCGCCGACATGTTCACGCGCATCCGCAACGGCCAGCAGATCGGAGCCGCGTCGGTCGTGATGCCGGCCTCACGCATCAAGTGTGAGATCGCCCGCGTGCTCAAGGAGGAAGGCTACATCGAAGACTTCGCCGAGCGCGAGCACGAGGGCAAGCACGAGTTGAACGTGATGCTCAAGTATCATCAGGGCCGTCCGGTGATCGACCGGCTGCGGCGCGTGAGCCGTCCCGGCCTGCGTGTCTACAAGCGCAAGGACGAATTGCCACAGGTGCTCGGCGGCCTTGGAATCACCATCGTCTCGACCTCGGCCGGCGTGATGACCGACCGTGCGGCGCGGGCGGCGGGCCAGGGCGGAGAAGTCATCGGTTACGTGTCGTGACGAGCCCCTAAGGATATGCAATGTCGAGAATAGCCAAACAACCCGTGGTGTTGCCGAAGGGTGTCGAGGTGACGATCGCTACCGGCGCCGTGACCATCAAGGGCCAGAAAAGCGGCTTGACGATCAAGCTCCACCGGCACGTGCGGGTGGTGAAGGATGAGGACAAGCTCAGAATTTCCGCTCTCGATGGTCACCCCGAGGCCGACATGCAGGCCGGAACTACACAGGCTCTGCTCGCGAACGCCGTGCAGGGAGTGACCAAGGGTTTCCAGAAGAAACTCGAGCTGGTGGGCGTTGGCTATCGCGCACAGATGCAGGGCAAGACGCTCAATCTCAGCATCGGCTTTTCACATCCGGTGAATTACCCGTTGCCGGCCGGCATCAGCATCGAGACGCCGAGCCAGACCGAAATCGTGATCAAGGGCAGCGATCTGCAGCAGGTTGGGCAGGTGGCAGCAGATATTCGCGGCTTCCGACCGCCCGAGCCTTACAAGGGTAAGGGCGTGCGCTACGCGGGTGAACACGTGGTGCTCAAGGAAGCCAAGAAGAAATAGGCAGTAACGTACATGGCGACTGACAAGAAACCGTTTGAAAAAAAGCTCGCACGCTTGCGCCGTGCGCGGCGTGCGCGCGCCCACATCCGCGAGTTGAACGTGTACCGCTTGAGCGTGCACCGCACGCCCAGCCACATTTACGCGCAGATATTTGCGCCCGGCAGCGGCAAGGTGGTGGCGAGCGCCTCGACCCTCGAGGCCGCAGTGAAAGGCAGCGTGAAATACACCGGCAACAGCGCCGCCGCCGCAGTGGTCGGCAAGGCAATTGCCGAAAAGGCCAAGCAGGCCGGAATCACCGCGGTGGCGTTCGACCGCTCGGGCTTCAAGTATCACGGGCGGGTCAAGGCCCTGGCCGATGCCGCGCGTGAAAACGGTTTGCAGTTTTGAGGTGATGCATGGCGAAAGGTAACAACCTGCAGGAATCGAGCGACGGCCTGCAGGAGAAGCTCGTATCGGTGAACCGCGTGGCCAAGGTGGTCAAAGGTGGCCGCCAGTTCGGTTTCGCGGCGCTGAGCGTGGTGGGTGACGGTGCCGGGCGTGTGGGCTTTGGCTACGGCAAGGCCCGCGAGGTACCGAACGCCGTGTCCAAGGCCATGGAGCAGGCGCGCAAGAATTTGCGCACCGTATCCCTGCATGACGGCACGCTTTATTACGCCGCGCATGCGCATCACGGGGCTACGCGGGTCTACGTGCAGCCGGCTTCGGAAGGCACGGGGATCATCGCCGGCGGCGCCATGCGTGCGGTGCTCGAAGTAGCCGGCGTAAAGAACGTGCTCGCCAAGAGCTACGGTTCGCGAAATCCCATCAACGTGGTGCGCGCCACCATGAACGCGCTCACCGAGCAGCGTTCGCCGCTCGAGATTGCGGCGAAGCGCGGTAAGACCCTCGAAGAGCTGCGGGGCTGAGACCATGGCGGAGAAAAATGTGGGACAAGTCAAGGTTACGCTCGTACGCAGCCCCGCGGGACGCTTGCCGCGTCACCGCGAGTGCGTGCGCGCGCTCGGCCTCTCGCGCTTGCAGAAGAGCGTGACGCTCGCCGATACCCCGGCGGTGCGGGGTTTGATTGCGCATGTCGCTTATCTTTTGCGCGTCGAGGAGCTCTGACATGCATTTGAATACGCTTTCGCCCGCCGTCGGCAGCAAGACCGGAAAGAAACGTCTCGGCCGCGGCATTGGCTCGGGTCTCGGCAAAACCGGTGGACGCGGCACCAAGGGCCAGCGCGCCCGTAAGGGTGGCTATCACAAGCGCGGTTTTGAAGGCGGCCAGATGCCCTTGCAGCGCCGTTTGCCGAAAGTCGGATTCCGTTCGGCGTTGAAGCCCACACGTGCCGAAGTGCGCCTCGATGCGCTCGCGCGGGTGGCCGCCGAAATCATCGACGTGCCGGCCCTAAAGAGTGCGGGCTTGGTGGCCATCACGGCGGACCGCGTCAAGGTGATTCTCGCGGGCAAGATCGAGAAGAAGGTCACGCTCAAAGGTGTTGCGGCGACGGCCGGCGCCCGCAAGGCGATCGAAGCGGCCGGCGGCCAGGTCGAGGACTGAGCACATGCCTCACACGGCCAGCGGTACCGGCAGCGGGATTATGGGGGGGCTTTCCCAGATTGGGAAGCTCCACGATCTGCGCAAGCGCCTGATTTTCCTGGTGCTCGCGCTTGTGATCTTTCGCGTCGGCACGCATATTCCGGTGCCCGGTATCAATCCGGCCAAGCTAGCGCAACTTTTCAGCCAGCATTCCGGCGGGCTGCTGAACATGTTCAACATGTTCTCGGGCGGTGCGCTCGAGCGGCTCTCGGTATTCGCCTTGGGCGTCATGCCCTACATTTCGGCGGCCATCATCATGCAGATGCTGGCGGTCGTCATGCCGAGCCTCGACAAGCTGCGCAAGGAGGGCCAGTCCGGCCAGCGCGTAATCACCAAATACACGCGTTGGGGCACCGTCGCGCTCGCCGTGTTCCAGTCGCTCGGCGCGGCGCTGGCGCTCCAGACCCAAGGGGTGGCCATCAACCCGGGATTCACTTTTGTATTCGTCGCGGCAGTCTCGCTCACGACTGGCACGCTCTTTCTCATGTGGGTGGGCGAGCAGGTGACGGAGCGCGGTATCGGCAACGGCATTTCCATGATCATTTTTGCGAGCATTGTCTCGGGCTTACCGTCGGCTTTTGGTGGGACCTTGAGCTTGGTGCGCACCGGGCAGATGAATCCGATCATTGCCATCGTGATCATCGCGGTCGTGCTCGCGGTCACCACGTTCGTGGTGTTCGTCGAGCGTGGCCAGCGGCGCATCACCGTGAATTACGCCAAGCGCCAGCAGGGCCGGCGCCTGTATGCCGCGCAGACGAGCCATCTGCCCCTGAAGCTCAATATGTCGGGCGTCATCCCGCCGATTTTCGCCTCCTCGATCATTCTGTTCCCGGCGACCGTCGGGAACTGGTTCGGGAGCCAATCGGGCTTCGGCTGGCTACAGGGGTTCTCGGCCGCCATGTCGCCGGGCCAGCCTTTGTATGAGATTACCTTTGCGGCGCTCATCATCTTCTTTTGCTTTTTCTATACGGCGCTGGTATTCAATTCCAAGGAAACCGCCGAAAACCTCAAGAAATCCGGGGCGTTCATCCCGGGCATTCGCCCCGGCCAGCAAACCGCAGCCTACGTGGACAGCATTCTCACCAAGATCACGTTCTGGGGGGCCATCTATGTCACCGCCGTGTGCTTGCTACCGGATTTCATGATCGCCTACTGGAATGTGCCATTCTTTTTTGGCGGCACCTCGCTCCTCATCGATGTGGTGGTGGTCATGGATTTCATGGCACAACTGCAGGCGCACCTGATGTCGCACCAGTATGAAGGCTTGCTGCGCAAGGCGAATCTCAAGGGTTACGGCAGCACCGGGTTGCGCTGACCGGAACAATCGAGGAGAGCACAATGAAAGTTCGCACTTCCGTTAAGAAAATCTGCCGGCACTGCAAAATCGTGCGCCGCGGCGGAGTCGTGCGTGTGATTTGCTCGGATGCCCGTCACAAGCAACGTCAGGGTTGACTGTAGCCATCAGAGTATATTGATTTCATTGAAGAAAGTCCGTAAAATCTACTGTTTTTACACTGCACACAAGTGCGGCCGGGGAGACTGAAGAGTGGCTACTGCTCGAATTGCCGGAATCAACATTCCGCCGAACCAGCACGCCGTGATTGGCCTGCAGAACATCTACGGCATTGGCAAAAGCCGCGCGCGGCTGATCTGTCAGGCAACGGGAATCAAGCCCGACACCAAGGTTAAGGATCTGACCGACGCCGAGGTCGAAGCGTTACGCGTTTCGGTGACCAAGTTCACGGTGGAAGGCGATCTGCGCCGTGAAGTGTCCATGAGCATCAAGCGTCTCATGGATCTCGGCTGCTATCGCGGCATGCGCCATCGGCGCGGACTGCCGGTACGCGGCCAGCGCACCCGCACCAATGCGCGCACCCGCAAGGGCCGGCGCCGGCAGGCAGTGAAACAAGTGCGGCCGTCGACGGCGGCGACCTGAGAGTAGGTGAGAGGCATGGCGGACGAGACCAAAACAGCAAGCGAGTCCAAAGAGCCGGCGGCCAAGACCCCGGCGCTCGCGGACGGTGCAGCACCGGCAGCCGCCGATGCGGCCGCGCCCGCGCCACGCAAGCGCAACAAGAAAACCGTGGTCGATGCGGTGGCGCACATTCACGCATCCTTCAACAACACCATCGTTGCGATTACCGACCGGCAGGGCAACGTGCTCTGCTGGGCGACCTCGGGGGGTGCAGGCTTCCGTGGTTCGCGCAAATCGACGCCGTTCGCGGCGCAGGTAGCGGCCGAAAAGGCCGGCACCGCCGCGCAGGAATACGGAGTCAAGAACCTCGAAGTGCAGGTCAAAGGCCCGGGACCCGGGCGCGAGTCGGCGGTGCGCGCGCTGCACAACATCGGCTTCAAGATCGCCAACATTACCGACGTTACGCCAATTCCGCACAACGGCGTGCGTCCGCCCAAGAAGCGCAGAGTTTAACCAGAGGAACCAGGGCTCATGGCTCGTTATCTCGGACCCAAATGCAAGCTCTCGCGCCGCGAGGGCACCGACCTCTTTCTCAAGTCGAGCGTGCGTGCGCTCGAATCGAAGTGCCGCATCGAGTCGCAGCCCGGCCAGCATGGCGCGCGCCGCGGCCGGCTTTCGGACTACGGCGTACAGCTGCGCGAAAAGCAGAAACTGCGCCGCATGTACGGCGTGCTCGAGCGCCAGTTCAGCCGTTATTACAAGGAAGCTTCGCGGCGCACCGGTGCGACCGGCAAGACGTTGCTCGAGATTCTCGAGTGCCGTCTGGACAATGTCGTGTACCGCATGGGTTTTGCGGTGACACGCGCCGAGGCGCGCCAATTGGTCGGCCACAAAGCCATCCAGGTGAACGGCAAGGTCGTGAACATCCCATCCTATCCGGTGAAGCCTGGCGACAGCGTCGAGGTGCGCGAGCGCGCCAAGAAACAGTTGCGCATCCAGGCGGCGCTCGCGATCGCCAAGCAGCTTGCCTGGCCCGAATGGGTCGAAGTCGACGACACCAAGATGAGCGGCAAGTTCAAGGCGATCCCCGAGCGCGGCGACATTTTGAAGGACATTAACGAAAATCTGGTCGTCGAGCTTTACTCCAAGTAAGTTTTCCTGCATCACCAGTTTTATTGCGAGGGCATATTCCCATGCCGGGTTCAGTCAGCGAATTTTTGAAGCCGCGTTTGGTCGGCGTACAGACTCAGTCCGCGAATCAGGCCCGGGTGGTCCTGGAGCCGCTGGAGCGCGGCTTCGGGCACACGCTTGGCAACGCACTGCGCCGCATCCTGCTCTCTTCCATGCCGGGCTGCGCGGTCATCGAGGTCGAGATCGAGGGTGTGCTCCACGAGTACACCACGATCGAAGGCGTCCAGGAGGATGTCGTCGATATCCTCCTCAATCTCAAGCGCTTGTCGATTCGCATGCATGCGCGCAACGAGTCCACGCTTACGCTCAAGAAGAGCGGTGCGGGCGTGGTCACGGCGGGTGACATCGAGCTCGATCACGATGTCGAGATCGTGAACCCGGAACTCGTCATCGCGCATCTCTCCTCGAACGGCAAGCTCAATATGAAACTCAAGGTGGCGCGTGGCCGTGGTTACCAGCCTTCGATCCAGCGCCTGCAGTTTGAAGAAGAAACCCGGCCGATCGGGCGGCTGCAGCTTGACGCCTCGTTCAGCCCGGTACACCGCGTGACCTATTCGGTCGAGAGTGCGCGTGTCGAGCAGCGCACCGATCTCGACAAGCTCATCATTGAGATCGAAACCAATGGCACCATCGATCCTGAAGAGGCCATTCGCCGCGCCGCGACGATTCTTTCCGAACAGCTCGAGGCCTTCGTGGACTTGAAGGGCCGCGAAGCCGGACGTGCCGCGGGTGAAACCCATTTCGACCCTGTGCTGTTGAAGCCTGTCGAAGAACTCGAGCTCACCGTACGCTCGGCCAATTGCCTCAAGGCCGAAAACATCAATTACATTGGCGACCTGGTACTCAAGACCGAGGTGGAACTCCTGAAGACCCCGAACCTCGGCAAGAAATCGCTCACCGAGATCAAGGACGTGCTGGCGCAACACGGCTTGACGCTTGGCATGAAAATCGAGAACTGGCCGCCCGCAAGCCTGCAAAAAGCCGCTGCCCTGTGAGTTCGTAAGGAATCCGCGTCATGCGTCATCAGAATACCGGCCGGCAACTGAGCCGCAACAGTGCGCACCGTGCAGCGCTCATGCGCAACATGGCGGGGGCGCTGCTGCGCGAGGAAACCATCCGCACGACGCTGCCGAAGGCCAAGGAACTGCGACGCGTGGTCGAACCCCTGATTACACTCGCGCGTGAAGACGCTGTCGCCAACCGGCGGCTCGCGTTTGCGCGGCTGCGTGACAACGAGGTGGTCGCCAAGCTCTTCACCGACCTCGGGCCGCATTTCAAAACGCGTCCGGGCGGCTATACCCGTATTCTCAAGTTCGGATTTCGCGCGGGTGACAAGGCACCGATGGCGGTGATGCAACTGGTCGATCGTGAAGCCCAGATCTCCGCGGTGTCGGAGAAGCACGCCGCGGCACGTAAGGTACGCCGTGACGCCGAAGCCGGCCGTACCGCTGGCGCTCGGTCCGAAGACAAGGCTTCCGAGGGGAAGTCCGACAAGACGGAAAAAGCCGAGGCCAAGAAGAAAGCCAAGGTCGAGAAGGCGGCCAAGAACGTCGAAAAGATGGCCGCCAAGACCGCAAGGAAGGCCGAGTCCAAAGCCGCAAAAGCCAAGCCAAAGGCGGAGAAGACCCCCAAACCGCGTGCGGCCAAAAAAACCGAAAAAAACCAAGACAAATAGCCGAATCACCGTACGTACAGTTGAGCCGGGCACTGCCCGGCTTTTTGTTGGTGTTGCGGTGGGTGTGCCTTTAGATCCCAAGTTATTGATATACAAGGTATTCCATCCAATAACGTGTCACCGGGCTGCGGTTGCTGCCGACACGCAGGCGGATTGACAGGTGCTGGCTTAAGATCACCAGCGGTTATATTATGTAAATCCTCCGGGAAGGAGACGCGGGGGTCCTGCGAGTTGTAGTTCCGAGCTTGGCGGGACTGAGCGGGAGTGTTCTTCGTGACATTGAAACATGGCTGGCCGGCGTGTGGGATGCCACGGCCAGACAGTGCGGGGCGCGCGATCCGTGGTGACCGACTTGCTGCCTACAGACGACGAACACACTGAGCCGGAGCTTCCGGTCCCGGATGTGGCCCTGTCGCGTAGGGCTCCCGCCCATCTGCCGCTTTCCAGCTTTGCACGCCCGCTGGACGACGAAGAATTCACCACGGTACGCAATCTTGCAGGGCAGGGCGACCTCGACGCCATGGTGGATTACGCGCTCGAGCTACGTCGTCGCGGGGCCGAACGCGAAGCCCGTGGTTGGCTTACGCGCGCTGCCCGGGCGGGCGACGAACGCGCCGTCGCCGAACTCGTGGACGATGCTCCGACTGCGGATTCGGGTGACGGCGACTCCCACGGCCCGCTCGACTGGGTGAAGCGCGCCGCGGAAGGCGGCAATCTCGATTGTATGCTGATCTTGGCACGTGCCTGCCGCGATGGTGCGCAGGGCCAAGCGCGCGATTTCCGACAAATGCTGCGTTGGGCGCTGCGTGCGGCACAGGCGCGTTCCGCCGAGGCCATGCGTATGGTGAGCGACGCCTACGCGCTCGGCCAGGGTGTGCCGCAGGATGCGGCGCGCGCACTGGTGTGGCTCAAGCGTGCAGCCATGGCCGGGGATGCTACCGCGATCCAGCGACTCGCCGATCGCAGCCTCGGCGCATCCGGTGTGCCGCGCGATGCGAGCAACTATTTTGCCTGGACACGCAAGGGCGCCGAAACCGGTGACGCGACGCTGATGTTCAATCTGGCCGAGGCTTACCGCGAGGGCCTCGGCACTGAAATCGACCATGCGGCGTTCTTCCGCTGGATCAACAAAGCCGCCGATCGCGGGCATCCCGCGGCGCTTCATCGGCTTGCGCTCGCCTATCGCGATGGCATCGGGGTGAAGCCCGACCCGGCCGAGTATTGGCGGCTTATCACACGCGCTGCGGAGGTGGGCGATCCGCCCGCCATGAATACGCTCGCGCTCGGCTATCTGCACGGCGAGGGCGTGCCCGTGGATGCACGCCGGCACGTCGAGCTGCTGACGCGCGCCGCGAAAAGCGGCGAGCCGAGCGCCATGTTCAACTTGGCGCACGCCTACCGCGATGGCGCGGGTGTGGAGCGCGACGCGGGTCAGTACAAAGTCTGGCTCGAGCAAGCCGTACGCTCGCGCGACCGCCACGCACAGGTCGAACTTGCCGCTCAGTATTTCCGTGAAGCGCTCGACAAGCGCCGTGCCGGCAAAGCCGAACAGTCGGCGCTCGACTTGCGCTTTCAGCAGCTTGCGACCACGGCCGCGGAGGCGGGCGACGCGCGCGCCATGTACCTGCTGGCCATGGCGTACCGCCTGGGCGTCGGCGTGCTGAGCGATGTGAAACGCGCGCGCGAGTGGACCGAGAGCGCCGCGCACGCGGGGCTCCCCGTCGCGATGCTCGACTTCGCGGATTTCTGCCGTAACGATCGCGGGTCCGATCCGGACGGTCATCAATACTTCACCTGGCTCGAGCGTGCGGCGGGGGCCGACGACCTTGCGGCGAAGCGCCGCCTGGCGCTTGCCTATCACGACGGCCTTGGCACCACCCGCGACCTCGAGGCCTGCCGCCGTTGGCTCGAGGCGGCGGCACGCGGAGGCGACCAGGCGGCTTTCGTACTTTTAGGACTCATCGATCTCGAGCGCGAGGGCGCGCTCGAAGCCGCACAGTTGCACGCGGCGCTCGAGCCCTTCATGAATCTGCAGGCCGAGGTCGATCGCATCAAAACCGCGCAGCTGGTGCGCGAAGCGCCCGAGGGTGCCGCGTATTTCTTGTCCGGCGCGGTGCTGCGCACGCTCCTCGATCCCCAAACGGGTGAGCATGCCTCCAACCGGCTGCGTTTATACAACGCCGCGTATCTCAGCGACACCGACGACGGTCGGTTCCTGTTCGCTCGCGGCGAAGCGCCGGGCGCCAGATTGCTGCGCGGGTTTCTCCCGCAAGAGCGCGCTCGCGACTGGCCGCTCACCACGCCTTGGGATGGACGCGAGTACTCGGTATATCTGGCCTCTTTCCATCTGCGCGCCGATTATCTCGATCTCTGGCGCGCCGAGGGCGGCGAGGGTTCCGCGGTGTGCATAGTGACGCCGCTTGCGGCCTTTGCCCAAGACCGCGAACGGCTGCCCTTTGTGCTCACGCAGGGGGCGGGGCGTGCGCTTCCGCCGGTGGTGCCCCCGGTGCTGTACCGCGTGGAATACGATCCGGCCATGGCGGCACGCGTGCTCAAGAGCCTCGAGCCTCATCTCGTGGCACTCCAAGCCTTCAAGGACACGCTCAAGACTGGCGGGCCGATAGTCGACGCCTTGGTACGGATTCTCGTCCTGCAGATTCTGTACCTGTTTAAGCCCGAGGCTTATGCGGGCGAGCGTGAGGCCCGCATGGTCGCATCCTTTGACATCGACTCGGCCGCCGTGCGGCACGAAGAGACTCCGGACTCGGGACGTCTCTACGTCGAGACCGAGCCCTTCCTTCTCGCTACACCCGGTTCTCAGGTACTCGTCGGTCCGGCCGTCAAGGAGCGTGCCGCGGCTTATCTCGATCTGCGCTATCGTCTCGCCCGCAGCCGCTGGGCACGCGCCACGCGCGTAAGCTATTCCGCCATCGAATTGCGCTGACCAGCGAGCCTCCTCCAATAAAGCTGCGACCGGCCGCAAGTAAAAAAGAGCAGTGCTGGTCTGATTGTGCGGAATGCCGGCAGCAAGCCGTGCAGGCGTGGTCGTTCGCTGGCGCTAGGTATTCGTAGATTAACGGATGTGGATCACCGGGTGCGAAGGTGCGGGCGCGGCGATGTGTGGTGTTACCACGGGCGCGGCTACGAACCCGCGCGGCGCGGTAAAGATATGCGGTGACACAAAGCGTGCAAGCGGCGGTCTTGCTAATACGTGCGGACCGGTAAATACAGGCCGGTGATACCGATACGGGCTATAGGGCGGCATCCTCGCGATCGGCGGTGATTGCACTGTGGGTGCGACACTGATGATTTTGCGCCGGTTCCACCAATTCCGCTGCCAATATCCCGGGTACCACCCACATCCATACGCCGGCCCGTAACCCCAACCGCCGTAACAAGGCACGCCGTAATCGCCGAAGAAATATCCGTTGCCATACCAGGGGTAGCCAACCATCTCTACAACCGATCCCGGCGCTGGACCGTAACCGTAGTAAGGCGAATATGGATTCGTGGCGCAGCCTGCGGCAATCGCCGCGATGAGCGCTAACCCGGCTAATGCTCCGATCCTTGTGATGCGCCTGCGATCCATGAACACAATATACGCCCGGGAATTGCTTTTGTTTACAGCTGTCACGGAGCCCGCGCGCCGCGCGTTCGGCGGTCCGGCCAGGCTTTATCACTGCAGGGACCGGTGCGGTGGCGCGCAGATCCCGCCATTGCGGGTCGTCTGCGGCGAGGCAACTCAGGCCCCGTGCACTTTGCCAGGAGTGCGCGATTGGTCGCGGTCTAAGGGCGCTTTTCTGAGCGCCCGAAGATCAGCCGCTTGACGATCACGATGAGCGCAATCAGCGCCGCTATCCACAGGACTTTGCGCAACATTCCCACGCTGCAAGTACAGCTCCTCGCGTCTCTTGCTTAAAACGCCAGGCGCCGAGAGTGCGGCTGTTCCTTTCCGCGCGTTCCTCTGCCGGTACAATGGGCGCGTGAAAGCTGTGGCTATTCCCCGTGAGCCCGCCGAGGTAACCAGTGTGTCGACGCTGGTCCAACGATGATGCTGTACTGTGTACGTCTCGATTTGTGTGAGATAAGCGAAGGACCTCGGTGCGGTTGACGTTTGATCGCGCGCAGCGGCGGGCCAAGTGAATTCCAAAAGGTGAGTACGGTGAGTCAAAGTTCTGCTTTCAAGGCCTACGACATTCGCGGCCGCGTCCCGGAAGAACTCAATCCCGGCATGGCGCGTGCCGTCGGCGCGGGATTTGCGACGCTGTTTGTACTCAAGGACGTGGTGATCGGCCGGGACATCCGGCCGTCCGGAGGCGGGCTTGCCGCGGCACTCACCGACGGGTTGCGTTCCTGCGGTGTGGCAGTGCACGACTTGGGACTCTGCGGCACCGAGGAAATTTATTTCGCGACGGCACATCTCAAGGTCGGCGGCGGCGTGATGATTACGGCGAGCCACAACCCGCCCGAGTACAACGGCATGAAATTCGTGACCGCGGACGCGAAACCCGTGAGCTTTGATACCGGACTCGAGGCGCTGCGTGACTGGATTGGCGAGCATCCGGACGCCGGTCGCGGGCCCGCACGTGGCAGTCTGAGCGCGGCCAACACTCGTCTGGACTACACGCGGCATCTCCTGTCCTTGATTGATCCACACGCGATCCGGCCCATGCGGATCGTGGTGAACGCCGGCAACGGCATGGCCGGTGCGGCATTCGACGCGCTGGCGGCGGGCCTGCCGCTCGACATCGTGCGGATGGAGCACAAGCCCGATGGCACGTTCCCGAACGGCGTGCCGAACCCGATGCTCGAGAAAAACCGCCAGGTGACCTCCGAGGCGGTGCGCCGCGAGCATGCGGCGCTCGGCATCGCATGGGATGGGGACTTCGACCGCTGTTTCATCTATGACGAAACCGGCGCTTTCATCGAAAGCTATTACCTGATTGGTCTGTTGGCCGAACACTTCCTCGGGGAATTTCCGGGCGCCAAGATCATTCACGACCCGCGTCTTATCTGGAACACACGCGAGATTGTGGAGCGCCTGCATGGCATCGCGGTCGAATCGCGTTGCGGCCACGCCTACATCAAGGCGCGTATGCGCGAGGAGAACGCCGTGTATGGCGGCGAGATGAGCGGGCACCATTATTTTCGCGGCTTTCATTATTGCGACAGCGGCATGTTGCCCTGGTTGCTGCTGCTCGAGATTCTCGGCAGGCGCGGTGAACCCTTGTCCAAGCTCGTGGCCGAACGCGAAAAGCGCTTTCCGATCAGCGGTGAGATCAACCGCAAGGTAGCGGACGCAGATACGGCGCTGCACAAGGTTGAGGCCGCCTTTATCGGCGAGCATCCTCAAATCACACGCGTGGATGGCTTGAGCGTGGCGTTTGCCAACTGGCGCTTCAACCTGCGCAAATCCAATACCGAGCCCCTGGTGCGCCTCAATGTTGAAACCCGCGGCGACCCGCAACTCTTGAAGGCACGCACCGCGGAGTTGCTGAAGCTGATCGGCGGGGCGTCCGATTGACCCTTGGCGGGGCCTGATCGCCCGAATATTAAGGCGGGAGAAGTTCAGCGTTTCCGCTGATCTCATTGGAGAGCCTTCCTAAGACCGGTCGCACGGCATTCTTGCATCGACTGAACTTCAATGCCGGTACACTACGTCCAGAAAATCCCGCGTCAGGTCATGGGGTAAGCCGCGCGTGCCAAGGATCCGAAAAACGCCAAAGACGAACGAATCCGGACTCGGTGCGGATCTCGTCGCGGTGCTTGCCGCGGTCACGGACGGCGAGCCGCGCGTTATGGCGGTGCGAGACGGCAGCGCCTTGCCCTCCGGGCCGTTCCGCCTGGCGGAGCACTCGCTGCAGTCCGGGCTGCGCGCCTGGGTGGAACGCCAGACCGGCCAACCCCTGGGCTACATTGAGCAGCTTTATACTTTTGCCGATGCCCAGCGCGCGCAGGGGCGTGCACGGCGCCTGATTTCGATCAGCTATCTTGGGCTCACGCGCGAGTCGCACGTAAACGCCGCGCTCGATGCCGACTGGCACAACTGGTACAAGTATTTTCCCTGGGAGGACTTGCGCGCGGGCGTGCCACGCGTGCTGCGCCAGGAAATCGTGCCGCACCTGAAAAGTTGGGCCGGCCGGGCGCGGGATAACGCGACGCGCCGCGCGCGTAGCGAGCGGCTTGCGGTGTCCTACGGGCTCGGGGGGTTGCCATGGAACGAAGATCTCATCCTGCAGCGTTATGAACTTGCCTACGAAGCCGGCCTGATCGCGGAGGCCGCGGGCGCACGCACCGTCGAAATACCCGGACGCCCCATGCGGGGGGACCACCGACGGATTCTCGCGACCGGCATCGCGCGGCTGCGCGCCAAGATCAAATACCGCCCCGTGGTGTTCGAGCTGCTGCCGCCGACCTTCACGCTTCTGCAATTGCAGACCACGGTCGAGGCGCTCGCCGGTCGCCTGGTGCACAAGCCGAACTTCCGCCGCTTGATTGCGCAGCAGGACTTGGTCGAGGCGACCGGCGCCACCGCGGCCGACACCCGCGGGCGGCCGGCCAAGCTCTATCGGTTCCGCCGTGTGCTGCTTGCCGAACGCGCCGCGGTGGGCACCAAGCTCCCGCTGGCACGCGCTTGACAGGTCTTTATACTCAAGTTCAGTATATTTAATGCTCGTTTTGAGCATTAATCGGCGGACGGAGGTACCCCCATGCTTGAACCCAGTGCTACGCCCACGCGCCTCGCCGGGCTGTATGCGCGCGTGCAACGCGTGATCCCCGCACTCGAGTGGCCGGCCTACGTCGACGACATCGAGGCCATCTTGGCACTCAAGCGCCGGCGGCACGCCATCGTCCTCGCGCACAACTACCAGGCCCCCCAGATTTTCCACTGCGTCGCCGACGTCGTCGGGGATAGCCTCACGCTCGCGCGCGCCGCAACCCACGTCGATGCTGAAATCATCGTGTTCGCCGGCGTGCGTTTCATGGCGGAAACCGCGAAGTTGTTGAATCCGGAAAAGACCGTACTGCTGCCGGATCTTGATGCGGGTTGCTCGCTCGCGGACTCGATCACGCCGGAGGACGTGCAACTCTTGCGCAGGACGTATCCCGGGGTGCCGATCGTCGCCTACGTCAACACCACGGCGGCGGTCAAAGCCGAGGTCGATATCTGCTGCACCTCCTCGAATGCGCGCCGCGTGGTTGAGTCCTTCGATTGCGAGCGCGTCATCATGGTGCCGGACGAGTATCTCGCGAAGAATGTCGCGAACGAGACCCGGGTAAAGATCATCGGCTGGAAGGGCCACTGCATAGTGCACGAACGCTTTAGCGCCGCCGAGGTTGCGGAGCTGCGGCAAACGCACCCGGGGATCGTGGTGCTCGCGCACCCCGAGTGCCCGCCGGAGGTGGTCGCGAGCGCGGATTTTTCCGGCTCGACCAAGGCAATGTCCGATTACGTCGAGCAGAAGCGCCCCAAGCGTGCGGTGCTGCTTACCGAATGCTCGATGAGCGACAACGTGGCGGCACGCTGCCCGGACATCGAGTTCATCCGGCCCTGCAATCTCTGCCCCTTCATGAAAAAAATCACGCTCGCGAACCTGCGGCTCGCACTCGAACGCAACCAGTACGTGATTGACGTGGATGCCGCGATTGCGGCGCCCGCACGGCGCGCGGTCGAACGCATGCTGGCGGTGTGATGGCAACGCTGGATGGTCTGAGCGGCCCGCCGGTTGTAATCGGCGCGGGTGTCGCCGGGATGTTCGCGGCGCTCAAGCTCGCGCCGATGCCCGTGGTGCTGGTATCGAAAGCCCTGCTCGGTGCCGAATCCTCCAGTGACTTGGCGCAGGGCGGGCTCGCGGCGAGCTTAGGATCCGACGACGATCCCGAACTGCACTCAGCCGACACGCTCGCAGCGGGCGCCGGCTTGAGCGACGTGGCGGTGACGCGCCGCATCACGCGCGCGGCTCCCGCGGCCATCGAAACGCTGGTACGGCTCGGAGCCAAGTTCGATCGCGACTCCGTCGGCCGGATCGCGCTCGGGCTCGAAGCCGCACATTCCCGGCACCGCATTGTGCACGCCGCCGGTGACCGCACCGGACACGAGCTCGTACACACGCTCGCGGCCGCGGTGCGGGCGACGCCTTCCATCGAAGTTCTGGAAGGCTTCGAGGCACGCCGCTTGGTGGTTCAAGACGGGCGCGTTGCGGGTGTGTTGCTTGCACACGCTGAGCACGCCGTGGCGCTCGCGACCAATCGGGTGCTGCTTGCGACCGGCGGCATCGGCGCATTGTTTACCGACACTACAAACAGCGACGGCTGTTTCGGCCAGGGGCTCGCGCTCGCGGCGCGCGCGGGAGCCACGCTCGCGAACCTCGAGTTCGTGCAATTTCATCCGACTGCGCTGGCGGTCGTGCGCCGTCCTGCGCCACTCGTGAGCGAGGCGGTGCGCGGCGAAGGCGCAGTGCTCGTGGATGAAACCGGCGCGCGGTTTCTGGCCGGCGAGCCCGGCGCGGAACTGGCCACACGCGACGTCGTCGCGCGCGGCATCTGGCGCCATCTCGCGGCGGGCCACCAGGTGTATCTGGATGCGCGGCGCAGGCCCGGCGCGCTCTTCGCCAAGCGCTTCCCGGCGATCACGGCTTTTTGTGCCGCCGCCGGCATCGATCCGGTACGGGACTTAATTCCGGTGCGGCCCGCCGCGCACTATCACATGGGCGGCGTCGCGGTGGACCGGGAAGGGCGATCTTCGGTAGCGGGCCTTTGGGCGTGCGGCGAGGTCGCCTGCACGGGCTTGCATGGCGCGAATCGTCTGGCGAGCAACTCGCTCATCGAGGCGCTCATCTGCGCCGAATGGGTGGCGGCGAGCATGGGCGGCGCGTCAGCGGCGCCGACGTCGCGCCTGCCCGCCATGGCGTTGCCGCCGCACACGGATCCCGCAGCCGTTCGCAGCACGATTTCGCGGGGGCTCGGAGTCGAGCGCGACGGTGAAAGTTTGCGCGCGACGATCCGTACGCTCCTCCCGCTTGCGCGCGGCAGCGCTGCGGCCGCGGACCCCGCACTCGTCGGGCTCATGCTCGGCATCGCCGCGTGGCGGCGCTGCGAGAGCCGGGGGGCACACTGGCGCACGGATTTTCAAAAGCCGGTGCCCGGCTTCGCGCAGGCCTCGAGATTGTCACTCGCCGAGGCCCTCGAAACCACCGCCGGGCCCGTGGATCAGCCGGTGGCACCGCTCGTCGCGCGCTCGGCCTGATCAAACAACCCGGAATTACCCGCAGCGGCTAAGGGGTAAAAGCGGCAAAACCAGCGGGTCGATTTGGGGTGAAAACCAAGGCCAACTTTGGGCGAAGATCAGTATTCGGGTTTGTCACTTGGCACTATACTATGTGCTAATTGGCGAATCCCGCCCTGACCAGAGGAACCCCCCGTGTGGAATCCCGAAAACGAATCGAGCCGCCTCTACCAAGTGCTCGGCGGAGCGCGGGTGCTCGGAAAATCGCCCCTCCCGCTATCGGATCTGATCGAAACGGGTGTTCCTTATCGTGCCTGCGAACAGGTGGCACGCTTGGTTGACCTCACCCAGGCCGAACAGGCGCGGCTCCTTGGCATAGCCCCGCGCAGCCTGATCCGATTGCGGCAAGCGAAGAAGCGCCTCGCGCCGGTTGCCGGCGACCGCTTGGTGCGTGTCGCCCGTATCTTGAGCGAGCTCTTGGCGCTCTGGCACGATGACGAAGAGCGTGTGCGCCGGTGGTTACGCGAGCCCAACACCGTACTCGGTGAACGCCGCCCCCTGGATCTGCTCAACACAGATCCGGGTGTGCGCCGCGTGGAAAACGTGATCGGTACTCTCAAGTACGGCGGGCTTGCTTGAGGGTCTACCGCATCGCAAGTGCGGAGCATGCCGATGACTTATGGACTGGACGCGGTGGGCTGTACTCCGAGTCACGCTGGTTTCCGAGGGGGCACCGCATCCTATATACCAGTGCGAGCCAGGCGCTCGCGATCCTCGAATACATGGTGCATGACCGGTTTTTCACGTACGGCGATATGGTCGCGGGCGAAGCCGAATTTCCAGAAGACCTCAGAGTCGATTCCCTGGACTTTCAGGCCCTCGCGCCAGGCTGGAACAACCCCGATCCGGTGCTCTCGGCCCCTCTGTGCGGTCCGCCGGCGCTCCGCTGGTTGCAACAGGGCGCGAGCGTCGCGCTGCGCGTGCCCTCGGCTGTATCGCAGGGGGAGTGGAACTACATACTGAACCCTGACCATCCGGACTTCCCCCGCATCCGCGGCGGCCTCCCGCGTCCGCTTTTGGTCGATCCGCGTTTGCGCCAAAACTGAGCATGTGACACCCAGGTGTTGACTTTCGAGTCTCACGTAAATTTCTCCGCGGTCGCGACTCTTTTGAGTTCGAGTCCATCTTGCTCGCGGCCCCGATGCCGAGTGCTCGTACTCACCGACACCCGCTCGGTCACGGTATCGGAATCCGAGGAAAAACAATCTGGTGCGGCGTTGGCGCTTGCGTTCAGATCCTGCGGCACCGAGTTCGACATCCGGATAGAGTTCAGGACCGCACCAGCAGCAACCGGCCTGCGGCTTCGGCGCGGGCAGCGGCTAGCGGTTCGCCGCGCGTAACGGCGCAGCGTCCGCAGGTGGTGCATGCTGGTGCGCGAGCACGCGCTTCAAGAATTGCCCGGTGTAGGAGTGCGGCTCGCTGGCGATTTCTTCCGGTGTACCACATGCGATTACTTGGCCGCCCCGGTCGCCGCCTTCGGGCCCCAAGTCAATCACCCAGTCGGCGGTCTTGATGACATCGAGGTTGTGCTCGATCACGACGACGGTGCTGCCGCCGTCGCGCAGTTGTTTGAGCACGCCGAGCAGTTGATCGATGTCGTGAAAGTGCAGGCCGGTGGTTGGTTCGTCCAATATATATAGCGTCTGGCCGGTGTTGCGTTTCGAGAGCTCGCGCGAGAGCTTGACGCGCTGGGCCTCGCCGCCCGAGAGCGTGACGGCATTTTGTCCGAGCTTGACGTAGCCCAAGCCCACCGCGGTCAGGGTGTCGAGCTTGCGACTGACCACGGGCACCGCACTGAAAAATTCAGCCGCGGCTTCTACGGTCAGATCCAGCACTTCGCTGATGGTTTTGCCTTTGTAGCGGATGTCGAGCGTTTCGCGGTTGTAACGCGCGCCCTTGCACACGTCGCAGTCCACGTAGATGTCCGGCAGGAAGTGCATTTCGACCTTGATCACGCCATCGCCCTGACAGGCTTCGCAGCGTCCACCCTTGATGTTGAAACTGAAGCGTCCGGGCGTGTAGCCGCGGGAGCGTGCTTCCTGGGTGGCGGCGAAGAGTTCACGGATGGGCGCAAAGAGCCCGGTGTAGGTCGCGGGGTTGGAGCGCGGCGTACGCCCGATGGGTGATTGATCGATGTTGATGACCTTGTCGATTTGCCCGAGGCCCTCGATGCCGTCCGAAGGGGCGGGTTCTTCGGACGCACCGTTCAATCTTTGTGCGGCATAACGGTACAGAGTGTCGTTCACGAGTGTGGATTTGCCGGAGCCCGAAACACCGGTGACGCAAGTCATGAGACCGAGCGGAATTTCGACATCGATGTTCTTGAGATTGTTGCCGCGCGCGCCCTTGATCCGCAGCGTGTGTTGGTCATCGAAGGGCAGGCGCAACGCCGGGATCTCGATACGCCGGCGGCCCGCGAGATACTGGCCGGTGAGCGAAGCGGGATTCGCGATAATCTCCGCCGGAGTCCCCTGCGCGACCACGCGGCCGCCGTGCACGCCAGCTCCGGGTCCCATGTCGAGCACGTGGTCCGCGTGGCGAATCGCTGCTTCGTCGTGCTCCACGACGATCACGGTGTTGCCGAGGTTGCGCAGGTGATCGAGCGTCTCGAGGAGGCGCGCGTTGTCGCGCTGGTGCAGGCCGATCGAGGGCTCGTCCAGGATGTACATGACGCCCACGAGCCCCGAGCCGATCTGGCTCGCGAGCCGGATACGCTGCGCCTCGCCGCCCGAGAGCGTCTCGCTGCTCCGGTCGAGTGAGAGATACCCGAGCCCCACATTCACAAGAAAGGTCAGGCGCTCGCGAATTTCCTTGACAATCTTGCCGGCGATTTCGCCCTTGCGTCCCGGCAAGTCGAGTCCGCGGAAGAATTCCAGCGTGGCGTCGACCGGGCGCGCGGTGAGCGCCGGCAGGCTTGTGTCGCCCACGAATACGAAGCGCGCTTCCTTGCGCAGGCGCGCGCCGCCGCATTCGGGACAGGGACGGCTTGAAAGGTACTTGGCGAGCTCCTCACGCACCATGGACGATTCGGTTTCACGATAGCGGCGCTCCATGTTGGGGATCACGCCTTCGAAGGCATGCTCGCGCGTGTAGGCGCTGCCGCGTTCGTTGGTGTAACGCAGCTTGACCTTCTCGCCCCGGCTGCCATAAAGCACCACGTTGCGGATGGTTTCGGGGAGAGCGTTGAAGGGCGTCTCCACGTCAAAGTGGTAATGGCGTGCGAGACTCTGCAGCACCTGGAAATACCAGGCGTTGCGCCGGTCCCAGCCGCGCACTGCGCCGGCGGCCAGCGAGAGCGACGTGTTGGTCACAACCCGCGCCGGATCAAAGAATTCCTTGATCCCTAAGCCGTCGCAGGCGGGGCAGGCGCCCATCGGATTGTTGAACGAGAAGAGCCGCGGTTCGAGTTCGGTGATGCTGTAGCCACAGACCGGACAGGCGAATTTTGCTGAAAATACCAACGGCGTCCGCCCGGGTTCGTCCATCCAGGCAATGCGGGCGCGACCGTCCGCGAGCCTGAGCGCGGTCTCAAAGGATTCTGCGAGCCTCAACCCCAAGTCCGGCCGCACCTTGAAGCGGTCCACGACCACTTCGATCGTGTGCTTGCGCCGCAGATCGAGCTTGGGTGCCTGCTCGAGTTCTGTCACGGTGCCGTCGATACGTGCGCGCACAAAGCCCTGGGCGCGCAGTTGTGCAATGAGCTCCAGGTGTTCGCCCTTGCGCTCTTCGATGACCGGCGCCAACAGCATGAGCCGGGTATCCGCCGGCAGTGCCAGCACCTGATCGACCATCTGGCTTACGGTCTGGGCGGTGAGCTCGATGCCGTGTTCGGGGCAGCGTGGCGTGCCGGCGCGTGCATAGAGGAGCCGCAGGTAATCGTGAATCTCCGTCACCGTACCGACGGTCGAGCGAGGATTGTGCGAGGTGGACTTCTGCTCGATCGAGATCGCCGGCGAGAGCCCCTCGATCTGGTCGACATCGGGCTTCTCCATCACGGAGAGAAACTGGCGCGCGTAGGCCGAGAGCGACTCCACATAGCGGCGCTGGCCCTCGGCGTAAATCGTGTCGAAGGCAAGCGAGCTTTTGCCCGAGCCCGAGAGCCCGGTAATCACGATCAACCGGTCGCGCGGCAAGTCCACGTCGATGTTGGCGAGGTTGTGGGTGCGGGCGCCGCGGATGCGAATGCTGTCCATCAGTGGTCTGTGCGATAGTGAATTTGTAACTATACGCCGGACGAGAACTGTGCGGCAAAGCAGATGGCTCCGGGATGCAGATGCAGCGAATGGATTTCGCTGCCTCTAACTCGATCAGCGGCGTACGGTTCAACACACTTTACCGTTGACGGCGTTACTACGTCGTATATACAATCCCTCTGCCGGTTTGGCCAGGCATTTGAGGTGGTTGGCGTGGACGATCTGACGAAATTTTCGACAGTGATTCAGCCTTGGGGAAACAGCCTGGGGCTGCGCATTACACGACCCTTGGCGCAAACAGCACGTATCCGCAAAGGCTCCCGCGTGACCATCGAGGTCGTGAAGGAGGGCTTGTTGGTAAAAGCCGAGGCGCCCGCCAAAAGACCTCTCAAGTTGCCGTTCTCCGAGGCAGAATTGGTGCACGGCCTGACACCCCGGAAGGCGCACGCGGACGAGCTGCCGGTGCCGCTGGTTTCAGAACTGGAGCCGTGAATATGGCCAAACGTTATGTGCCTGACCGTAATCACATCACTTGGCTGGATTTTGAGCCGCCACGCGAACGGGAGATTGGCAAGTACCGGCCGGCGCTGGTGCTCTCGGGGAAGGGTTACAACCAGGCGACCGGGTTGCTCATCTGTTGTCCGATCAGTACGAGCATCCGCGGGGCAGCGACCGAAGTCCCGGTTACCAACCTCGACAAACCGAGCGTAGTCGCCTCGAACCTGGTATGTACGCTCGATTGGAAGCAGCGCCACGCGAAGCAAATTGCCGAAGCGGAGCATGGAGTGCTGGAGCAGGTGCTGTTGCGCCTCATCCCGCTCTTGGGCATGGATAAATTGCTTTTGGGCAGGGTCTGAATCGATGTCAAACCAACTTTGCGGTGCCTGTAACGGCTTCGATTGAATTTCAAAATACATCTGTCTCTCCAATGAAATCCGCTTCCATGACCGGCGCCGAGCGTCGCGCCGCGTTTTCGCTCGCGGGCATTTTCTCGCTGCGCATGCTCGGGCTTTTCATGATCTACCCGGTGTTTGCTCCCTGGGCGCAGCGCCTGCCGGATGCAACCGCCGTCACGATCGGCTTGGCGCTCGGCGTCTACGGACTTACGCAGGCGCTGCTGCAAATCCCTTTCGGGTTCCTGTCGGATCGCATTGGTCGCAAGCGCATCATCGCGGCGGGTCTCTTGCTCTTTATCGTGGGGAGCGTGGTCGCCGCGCTCTCGTCTTCGATTTACGGCATCGTGCTCGGGCGTTTGCTGCAGGGTGCGGGCGCCGTCGGCTCGGCGGTGCTGGCGCTCGTGGCGGATCTCACCCGCGAGGAGCACCGCACCAAAGCCATGGCTGTGATCGGCGTGACGATTGGCGCGGCCTTCGGCCTCGCGGTCGTGGTGGGCCCGGTGCTGAACGGCTGGATCGGAGTGCGCGGTATTTTCTGGCTGACGGCGGTGCTGGCCGCTCTCGGCATTCTGGTGCTGTACGCGCTCGTGCCACGTGCGGAGAAGAGCGCGGTGCATCGCGAAGCCGAGCCGGTACCACAATTGTTCCGCCGCGTGCTCGCGCACCGCGAACTGCGGCAGCTCGATTTCGGGATTTTCATCCTGCATGCGGTGCTCACCGCAAGCTTCCTTACGCTGCCTTTTGTGCTCAGGGGCGTGGGGATTGCACTCGCCGACCAATGGTACGTATACCTGCCGGTGCTGGTGGCTTCGGTGGTGTTCCTGGTGCCGCTGATCATCCTGGCCGAGCGCGGGTGGATGAAGCCCGTGTTTCTGGGAACGGTCGCGTTGCTTGTCATTGGGCAGTTGCTGCTGCTCTGGGGCCACGGGCACTTCGCCTTCGTGATTCTCGCACTGCTTGTCTTTTTCACCGGTTTCAACGTACTCGAATCCTTGCTGCCCTCGCTGGTTTCACGGCTTGCGCCGGCCGCCGCCAAAGGCACCGCGATGGGCGTGTACTCGTCGCTCCAGTTCCTCGGGATCTTCGCGGGCGGCGCGCTGGGCGGCTGGATTGAAAGCGTGTGGAAATTGAATGGCGTATTCGGGTTTTGCGCGGTGCTGGCTCTGGTCTGGTGGCTGGTGGCATGGTTCATGCGCCCGCCGGCGTCCGTCTCGAGCCGCGTACTGCAGGTGACGGTCGGCGGCGAGGCCGGGGCGCGCCGGCTCGAGGCCGAGCTCCGGCAAGTGCCGGGAGTGCTGGACGCGGTGGTCGTGGCGAGCGAAGCGGCGGCTTATATAAAGGTTGGAGCGGCACTCGACGAGGCGCGACTCGCGGCCGCTGTCGCAGCATCGCCAGCCGCATCCCCGTCAAATTCGAACTCACAGCCATAGCCGGTCAAGCTGGCGGCCTGTAGAATACCGGCCCATTGCCGCCGGATGGGCGGCGGCCCATCGTGATATCTGAGGGCTGGCACATGGCACGCGGCGTCAACAAGGTTATTCTCGTCGGCAATCTCGGCGCAGACCCCGAGACCCGCTACATGCCTTCGGGTGGAGCGGTCACTAATATACGCATCGCCACCAGCGAGTCCTGGAAGGACAAGCAGACCGGCGAGAAAAAAGACCGTACCGAGTGGCACCGCATCACCTTCTACAATCGTCTCGCCGAGATCGCGGCCGAGTATCTGAAAAAGGGTGCGCAGGTGTACGTCGAGGGCAAACTCCGTACGCGGACCTACGAGAAAGAGGGCCAGACGCACTACGCGACCGACATCATCGCCGACAACATGCAGATGCTTGGGAGCCGCGCCGGCGCGGGCGGTGGCGACCGCATGGATTCCCAGGAACGCAGTGCGCCCGAACCTGCACCCGCCGAACCCGGCAAAGCGGCCAAGGCCGCGAACGACTTCAGCGACGACGATATCCCTTTTTAGAATCGCGGCGCGTAGCGCCGCCCCTACGCGAGATGGCTACGCTGCCCGTGGTTTGGTAGGAGCGGTGATCTCCGCCACAATGATTTCGTGGGAGCGGTGGTCCCCACCGCGATGGCTTCAGAGTTCCGTAGGCGCAGTGGACTCCACCGCGATGATTTTGAATTCGGGGCGAGTATCGCAGCTCCTGCGAAGTAGGCGCTTCTATCGTGACTGACCCGGTTAAATGTGACAATTTGAGCTGAGGGCATCTTTTCGGATGAGCACTGAATCGCATCAACCGGATAAAAACGTCATACGGAACCCGGAATCCTCGCCCGTGAATCCTGGCGCTGGCTCCCCGCCGTGGCCGCCGAATTATCCAGCAAGCGACGAGATTGATCTCGTAGACCTGGGCGTGCTTTTGTGGCGCCGGCGCTGGCTGATGCTGGTTGTCTTCTTGGTCTTTTTGGCATTGACCATCGTCGGGACCATCATCAAGAACCCCACCTATGAGTACACGACCGGTATCGAGCTCGGCAGCCGACTGGTTTCCACTACCGGCAACGTGGCACCGCTCATGTCGGCTCCCACGGTCGCGGAAGCCATGCGGAACCTCTATATCCCGCAGGCGATAGCTCAATACTTGAGTCAGCAGCATGTCGCGAATCCGGCTTCCATGAATATCCCCAAGTTTACCGTGAGTGGGCAGCCAGACGCTGGGGCGGTCGTGTTGAATTGCAAAGCCAAGCAGAGCCGTGCTCAGTTGTGTACTGCGGTGCAGCTCATTGCGGCGGATAATTTCGTAAGCAGCAACACGCAGTTTGCCACCGGCGCAAAAAATCAGTTGGCGGCTCTGCAAGCACAGGCTACGGTATTGCACGTCCAGATGGACAAGTTGGACGCATCCGCGGCGCTGTACCAGAAGCAGGCGGCAAGCCTCGAGCAGCAAATTGGCGAAATGCACAAAGCCGGCGTGCAGGCGGCACGCGGTGCGAACAATGGCTCGGCGGCGCTTTCCAATTTGATTCTGAATACCGAGGTGCAACGCGCGTCGGACACGTTGAATACCGTGCGCCAGCAACTGGATGTCACGATACCGCAGCAACGGGCACAACTCACACAACAATTGAGTGACAACGCCAATGCTCAGCAATTGCAGGAGCAGAATATCAGCCAGGGGTTTGCCCGGATGGTCAACCCCGGTTTACGTTCCATCGAACCGGTAGGTTTGAAACGGGGCGCGGTTTTTGGCATCGGACTGATTGTCAGCATCATCCTGGCTATTCTGGCGGCCTTTATTGCCAATTATGTCGAGAGCGTACGCCTGCGGCTCCGCAATCCTGCATGAAGTAGCGAGATGAATGACGAGCAGCGGCCCGGGCGCACATCGAG